>JAGBSP010000060.1 GCA_017631855.1 Clostridia bacterium
ACGGATTTTACAGCATCAAAATTCATGGCGTTCTCCCTTCTCATCGTCCACCGACGGTGATCTTTTTGACACGGATCAGCGGCTGACCGACGTCGGTCGGTACGCTTCCGCTGGATGAGCCGCACACACCCTGCCCTGTAGCAAGGTTTTGTCCGACCATATCGATGTCCTGAAGAATCTGCGATCCCGTACCGATCAAGGACGCGCCACGTACCGCTTCACAAATCTTTCCGTTTCGAACAAGGTATCCCTCGCGCACCGAGAAATTGAATGCGCCCGTCAGCGGATTGACAGAGCCGCCGCCCATTTCCTTGGCATAAAGCCCGTATTCGATCGATGCGATAATATCCTCGTTTCGATCGGGACCGTTGTCAATAAAGGTGTTGGTCATACGAGAGGTCGGCTCGTAGGTATAGTTTTCCCGTCGGCTATTTCCCGTCATCGCCATTCCAAGACGGCGAGAGCCAAGACGGTCGATCATATAGTTTTTCAAAATTCCGTTTTCGATGAGGACATTTCTCTGTGTGGGCGTTCCCTCGTCGTCCATATTGACCGAGCCCCACGCGCCGACAATCGTACCGTCATCGATGGCTGTAATTTTTTCGTTTGCGATCTTTTCTCCGAGCTTGCCGCACATTTCGGACATTCCTACGCCCACCTGCGTTGCTTCGAGCGAGTGTCCGCAAGCCTCGTGGAAAATTACTCCGCCAAAGCCGTTTTCAATTGCCACCGTCATCTGTCCTGCAGGACAGTAGTCCGCCGTCAGATTGGTGATCGCCATTTCCGAAGCGCGACGGCCGATGTCACGGGGATCGAACTGATCGAAGATTTCAAGTCCCATTCCGCGTCCCGGAGCGCAACCGCCCGACTGATTTTCGTTTCCGTCCGACGCAACGGAGGAAACACCCATTCTTGTTCTAACGTGACGGTCTTCCTTCAAAAGGCCTTCACTATTTGCCACGAGAATTTCGCGGTCCACGCCAAGAAGCCAGCCCTGCACCTGCGAAATACGGGAATCGTATTCCTTTGCAGAAAAACAACCTGCTTTCAAAAGATCAATTCTTTGTAAAAGATCGCTCGTACACGGATGCTTTACTACGGGATGGCGATTCAGCACCGTACTTTTCGTCAAGCAAATTGAGATAGGTGCGTTTCCCTCACCCATTGCATCTGCCGCAGAGCGTGCGCACGCAAGAAGTCCTTCGCGGGAAAGATCGGAGGTTGAAGCATAGACCGTTCTTTCGCCTTTAAAAATGCGAATTCCCACACCCGAGAGCACGGTATCGTTGACCTTATCGATTTTTCCGTCCACGAATTGCAAGGAATTGCTTCGCGTATGCTCGGCATAGATCTCAGAGAAATCGCCGCCCGTAGAACGTGCTACGGCAAGCAGCTCCTCTAATAGTGATTGTTGAATCATAATTCTCCTTTTCGCAATATTTAATCCTGACAACGTTCACCGAGGATGTTGCGGTATTTCTGATAAAAGCTTTCAAAATATCCGCCCTCGAGTGCATTTCGAATTTCACGCGTGAGATTGTTATAGAAATACAAATTGTGTGCTACCGCCAAACGCATTCCGAGCGATTCCTTCGCCTTAATCAGATGGCGAACGTAGGAACGGCTGTAGTTACGACACGCGGGACAACCACATCCCTCGTCGAAAGGACGGGGATCTTTTGCATATTTTTCATTGAGCAGATTGATCTTTCCGTGCCACGTAAAGAGATTTCCGTGGCGCGCGTTACGGCTGGGCATCACGCAGTCGAAGAAGTCCACGCCGCGATGTACCGCTTCGAGGATATTACAAGGCGTTCCGACTCCCATCAGGTATCTCGGCTTGTCCTTGGGCATATGAGGCTCTACGGCATCAATGATACGGTACATATCCTCGGTTGCCTCACCAACGGCAAGTCCGCCGATCGCATATCCCGCAAGATCAAGCTCGGCAATCTTTTGCATATGCTCGATACGAAGATCCTCGTAAACACCGCCCTGATTGATACCGAACAAAAGCTGATCTTTATTGATGGTTTCAGGCAAAGAGTTGAGCCTGTCCATTTCTGCCTTACACCGAACGAGCCAACGCGCTGTGCGGTCGCAGGACTGCTTGACGTAATCGTAGGGTGCGGGATTTTCAATACACTCGTCAAACGCCATCGCAATCGTGGAGGCGAGGTTCGATTGAATCTGCATACTTTCTTCGGGGCCCATAAAAATTCGTTTTCCGTCGATGTGAGAGGCAAATCGAACCCCCTCCTCATCTATTTTACGCAACTGAGAGAGAGAAAATACCTGAAATCCGCCGCTATCGGTCAGAATCGGTCTCTCCCAATTCATAAACTTGTGAAGTCCGCCCATTTCGTGAATGAGGCGATCGCCCGGGCGAAGATGCAGATGATAGGTATTGGAAAGCTCGACCTGACAGTCAAGATCAATGAGCTCTCTGCTAGATACACCGCCCTTGATGGCGGCACAGGTTCCCACGTTCATAAATACGGGCGTTTGGATATCTCCGTGAACCGTATGAAGCACACCGCGGCGCGCACGTCCGTCGGTTGCAATAATTTCAAAAAGCTTTGCCATAAAAATTTCCTTTTTCTTGATTTATCGTAATATTAAGTACGCTCGAATTGATGATCGAGATTTTTCTTGGAGATCGTCATTGCGACGGGGCGTCCGTGCGGACAAACGGTAATATCGGGCAAACGCATCAGTTCTGCGATCAGCCAACGGATATGCTCCTCGGAATATTCTCTTCCCGCTTTGATCGCCGCCTTACACGAGGCTTGATAGAGTGCCTTTTCAAAGATAATATCTCGCGTCAGCTTTGCCGAGCCCGTATTCGATTTGATTCGTTCCGCCATCACGGCAAGCATATCGGATACGGCGTCGGTGGCGATTCCCTCAGGGATCGCGCTGACGTTTGCCGTATATTTGCCAAGCGTAAATTCAAAACCGACTGCTTCGATCTCCGATCGGTAGGTTTCAAGCGTTGCGATCTCCTCGGAGGTCAGCATCACCTCAATCGGAAACATCAACAGCTGGGACGCTTTATCGGTACAGTTCATTCCCGCACGCAGCTGTTCAAACAAGACTCTTTCGTGTGCCGCGTGTTTATCGACCACCAGCATTCGATCGGAAAGCTCTACGAGAACGTAAGAATGAAATGCTTCCCCGAGAATGCGATACTCCAAGCTCTGCGGCACGGCAGGAGGAACTTGCTTGATCTCTTCCCGCTTTAGTTCTTCTTGCTTTGGCTCTTCTTGCTTGATCGGTTCTTTGATTTTCGTTTCGGCTTGTGGGATTTGTATCTTAGGCGATTCGGTCTTTGGCTTTTCCTTGGGAGGATCCTTGACGAACGCCTTAAGGTAATCTTCGGCGGTCATTGTAGCAAATGCGCCGTTGGTTTTTTGTGGTGGTTCCGCCACCTTCTTTTCGGGTTCTGCAACCGTCAGTGTTGCCGCCATCTGGCGCGCTTTCAGCGATTCCTCCCGTCCGTCTCGAATCGGAGTTTGGGAGTCGGAGAGCCGCTGCTCGATCCTTCCCTTGGGGGCAGAGATCGGCATCAGCGTAACGTCGGGTCTTGCCGTATTGGCTTCAATCGCATTTCGAACGGCATAATAAATCGCCTCAAAAATCAGCTTTTCGTTCGAGAACTTGACTTCAAGTTTAGCGGGATGTACGTTGACGTCGACCGCCGCTGGATTGATCGTCAAAAACAGAATACAGGCAGGAAATTTCTCGGTCGGAATATACGAAGTATACGCCTGCTCGAGTGCCGCGCCTGCGGTCTTGCTCTTAATGTATCTTCCGTTGATAAAGAAGTTCTGATAATTTCGGTTGGCTCGTACGTTATCGGGACGTCCGACAAATCCTTTGACCTCAATTCCGTCGAGCGTCAGCTCGGTGGGAATCAGCTTTGACGCAAATTCCTTGCCAAAGACCGACCAAATGGTACTTTTGAGATCACCGTCCCCTGCCGTTTCCATACGAATCGTTCCGTCAGTAATCAAACGGAAGGAAATCTCGGGATGAGAAAGTGCGATCTTTTCTACCACAGCACTCACCGCCATCGTTTCGGTGACGTCCTTTTTGAGGAATTTACGACGCGCAGGTACGTTGGCAAAGAGGTTTTCAACGATGACCGTTGTTCCCTCTGTCGAGGCTCTCTCAAAGACTCCCGCAATTTCTCCGCTGTGCGCCTCAAGCATTGCACCGACGGGCGCATCTGCCGTTTTGGAAATGATACGGAGATCCGATACCGACGCAATTGCCGCAAGGGCTTCTCCTCGGAAGCCGAGCGTCAAAATTCCGTCGAGATCACTCGCTTCCTTGATTTTACTCGTTGCGTGGCGTCGGATGGCTACGGGAAGATCCTCTGCGGACATTCCACATCCGTTATCAGCAACACGCATATAGGTCACGCCGCCATTTTGTATTTCCACGGTAATGCGATCCGCCCCCGAGTCAATGGCATTTTCCAGTAATTCCTTGATGACCGAGGCAGGTCGGTCGACCACCTCTCCCGCCGCAATTAAATTGGCAACGGCAAAGGAAAGTACGTTGATCTTTCCCATAGGGTTCTCCTTTCATTCGTTTTTCTTTCGTTATTATTTTGCTTTATTTCAAGCGTTATTTCAGATCAAAGAGGAAGCTCATCGTTTCATAGGGAGAGAGCGTGTTCAGATCTACCGCTCGAAGCTCCTCGATGATCTGCTCGTTAACGCAATCGTCCATCGAGATGAGGCTATCGTCCACCGCCGCATCGATCTTCTCCGAGGTGCTGATGGCTTTTGCTGTCTGCTCCACAGAGGCAAGCACCTCCTTGGCTCGGCGAATAACTTCGTTGGGAAGTCCCGCAAGCTTGGCAACCTCGATACCGTAACTATCGTCGGTGGATCCGCGCACGATCTTACGAAGGAAGGTAATACTATCGCCACGCTTCTTAGCGGCAATATTATAGTTGACCACACCGTCAATCTCGCCTTCCATACTCGTCAACTCGTGGTAGTGCGTCGCAAAGAGCGTTTTCGCACCGATCTTACGACCTGCCGTGTATTCGACAATGGCACGCGCGATACTCATTCCGTCAAAGGTCGACGTTCCGCGTCCGACCTCGTCGTAAATAATTAAACTTTTTTTGGTTGCGTTACGAAGAATGTAAGCAACCTCGTTCATCTCGAGCATAAAGGTCGACTGTCCCGAAGCAAGATCGTCCGAAGCGCCGACACGGGTAAAGAGCTTATCGACAATACCGATCCGCGCATCCGCCGCGGGGACAAACGATCCGATCTGCGCCATCAGAACGATAATGGCAACCTGACGCATATAGGTGGATTTACCTGCCATATTCGGTCCTGTGATCAGCATCAGACGGTTTTGCTTGGTATCAAGCTCTGCATCGTTCGGAACGAAATAAGTATCCTTGACGAACTGCTCGACGACGGGGTGTCTTCCATCTTTGATCTTGATCAGATCACTCTGATCGACCTCGGGGCGTACGTAGCGGTGCTTTGCCGCCACTGCACCGAGGCTAAGATAAGCATCCAGTTTTGCCAAAAGCGCCGCCACCTTTTGGATTCTTGCACTTTCGTCGGCAACAAAGCCGCGAATCTGACAGAAAATTTCATATTCCAAGGCGGCAAGCTTTTCGGAGGCACCCAGCACAGTCGCTTCCATTTGCTTGAGTTCTTCGGTAATGTATCTCTCGCCGTTTGCCAGCGTTTGCTTACGAATATAGGTCGCAGGCACTTGATCCATAAAGGATTTGGACACTTCGATATAGTAGCCGAAGACCTTGTTATATCCGATCTTCAGAGTCTTGATTCCCGTTTTTTCCTTTTCCTGCTCGGCAATCTGATCGATCCAACCGCGTCCGTCGGTCATAATGGAACGCAGACGGTCCACCTCGGCATCGTAACCCGCGGCAATCATTCCGCCGTCGCGAATCGAGAACGGCGGGTTTTCGGTAATGGCGGAATCGATTTTCCCGTAAATATCCTCCAGCGTTTCAAGCTCCGAGGTCAATGCCCTCAGTTCGTCCGAGTGACAGTCCGCAAGAAGCTTTTTAAGCTCGGGCAAAATCGCGATCGTCGTAGAAACGGCGCGAAGATCCTTTGCGTTTGCCGTTCCGTACACAATTCTCGTTACAAGGCGTTCGAGGTCGAGCACGCCGTCGAGCAGCGCTCCAATCTCTTCACGGAGAATAAAGTTTCCGTACATTTCCTCGACCGCGTTCTGTCTGCGCGTAATCTCACCCACGTGAAGCAGCGGATGCTCGATCCAGCTGCGAAGCAAGCGTGCGCCTGCCGCCGTATGCGTTTCGTCCAGCACCCAAAGAAGAGATCCCTTCTTTTCCTTGGTTCTCATCGTTTCGGTCAGTTCAAGATTTCGACGTGTATTGACGTCCAGCTCCATAAACTGTCCGTCGGAATAAATATTGAGATTGTTGAGGTAGGAAATATTTCCCTTTTGCGTTTCCTTCACGTAGGAAAGAAGTCCGCCGATCGCGCAAACGAGCGGACGGTTTTCGTCAATCCCCTCGCGAAGCGTATCCGAAAATTGCTCTTGAATTGCCGCTTTTGCAGTAACGTATTCAAAATCGGTAGGGCGGTTATCGGTCAACATTGAGCCGAGGCGTCCCGTAATAAAGGCGGAAAGCTCCGAGAGCTTCTTTGCCGAAAGATTGACAATCACCTCACTCGGTGAATAGGTACCGAGCTCGTTTTTCAGGCGGCTTTCGATCGAGTCTCCGCAAAACGACGTCGCATCGATCCGTCCCGTGGAAATATCGGCAAAGGCTACGCCGCACTCAAATTCACCGAGATAGACGGCGCAAAGATAGTTATTCTTCTTTTCGGAAAGCAGATTGCTCTCGATCAGCGTACCAGGGGTGATCACGCGAATGACCTCGCGCTTCACAAGCCCCTTCGCCAGAGACGGATCTTCGGTCTGCTCACAGATGGCAACTTTATACCCCTTTTCAATCAGACGACCGATATATCCCTCGGCACTGTGAAACGGAACACCGCACATCGGCGCGCGCTCTGCTTCTCCGCAATCTCTGCCCGTCAGCGTCAGCTCAAGCTCTCGCGACGCAAGAATCGCATCGTCAAAGAACATCTCGTAAAAGTCGCCAAGACGGTAGAACAGAAGATAATCCTTATATTGATTTTTAATCTCAAAATATTGCTCCATCATAGGAGTCATAACGAGTTCCTCCGTATCAGTAAAAGGATGCGCCTACTTTTCTTTTTCAAAAGAAAAGTAGCAAAAGAAAACTACAAAAACACGTTGTATTAGTGACAACCGCCGCAAGTGGAACAGTCGTGCGTGCAAGAAGAGGGGATCTCACCCGTAATCTGGAAAGAAATGGTCTGGTTGACGGCATTCATCAGCTCATTGACCTCTGCCTGCGCCTCGTTGAGCTCCACAAATACGTGGTTTTCCATGATTTCACGGTAAAGCGTATCGATTCTCTTTTGAATATTATCAATGAGAAGCGTATCGCGATCGTCACGGGTAATTTCGAGCTGAAGCGCCTTCTGCTGAACCTCATACTCAATCATTTTCTTGTTCAGATCGGTGTCTGCCTCGTAAGCTTTCTTTGCATTTTCCAAACGCACGAGCTTATCGTCCTCCTTGAGAGCGCGTCCGAGCTCTGCGGCAAGTTCAAAAATCGTCATTGTTTTATTTCCTCTTTTCTTTTATTTTTCAATGATTGTTCCATAAAGAGCAAAGGTATCTGCTCTTTCGATTTTAATGGTCAAAAAGCGTCCTTCCAGCTCCTGCGAGCCATCAAAGAAGACAATCTTTCCGCCCTCTGTGCGCCCTTGATAGACTGCATCGTTGTTTTTGGAAACGCCGTCACACAGCACACGAAGAGCCATTCCTTGTAAGGGTTGATTTTTCTCCAAAGAAATCTCGTTCTGTACGGCGAGTAAACGATCAAAGCGCGCACTCTTGACTTCGGGCGAAATTTGCGCTTCAATCTCGGCGGCAGGCGTTCCCTTTCTCGGAGAGTAGATAAAGGAATAGATCATATCAAACCGCACTCTCTTGAGCGCGTTCAGCGTTTCCTCAAACTCTTCCTCGCTTTCTTCGGGAAATCCTACGATAATATCCGAGGTGATCACAGCATCAGGCATTTTCTCACGGATATAATCCACGATGCCGAGATATTTTTCCATATCATAGTGACGGTTCATCGCTTGGAGCACTCGGTCGCTTCCCGACTGCATCGGAAGATGGAAATGATGCGCAATATGGCGCGAAGACGCCATCACGTCGATAAGCTTTCGCGTCGCGTCTTTTGGATGACTCGTCATAAAATGCAGCAGATAATCGCCCTCGATCGTATCAAGCTCCGAAAGAAGATCGGCAAAGTCACACTGCTCCGAGAGATCCTTTCCGTAGGAATTGACGTTCTGACCAAGAAGCGTGATATCACGATATCCGTTTTCTACTAGCTCGCGCACTTCGCGAACAATCGCATCCTTCGCGCGGCTCCGCTCTCTGCCTCTCACATACGGCACGATACAGTAGGAACAGAAGTTATTACATCCGTACATCACCGACACCCATGCACGATACGTGCTTGTCCGTCGGATCGGCATACCCTCGGCGACTGTTCTGTCGTCAGGATCGTGGAAAAGGATTCTCTTTTTTCTCTCAAGCTTTTGGGCAAGGAGTTCGGGAAAACGATAGAGAGAGGAAGTCCCAAAGAGCAGATCTACGTAAGGATACCGATGCTTGATTTCTTCGATTCGATGCTCCTGTACCACCATACAGCCGCACATTCCGATCACAAGATCGGGGCGCTTTGCTTTCAGATGTTTATACTGTCCTACAAGAGAAAGCGCTCTTTTTTCTGCGTGCTCACGAATTGCACAGGTGTTGACGAGAATCAAAGAGGCATCGTCAGGCTTGTCTGCGATTTCGTATCCCATCTCTTCTGCCATTCCCGCAAGCTTTTCACTATCAGCTTCGTTTTGCTGACATCCAAGGGTAAGAACAAAAGCAATCGGCGGCGTACCGTGTTCTGCCGCGTAGCGTGCGGAGTTTGCCCGCACAGCGGCAATATATTCAGTTTGCGATACTTGATTTTCGTTCATTCAAAAGTTCTCTTTTCTTTGTTTTTTTGCTTCAAAAGCAAAAATAGCCATAATAATCTTAATTATAATATTATACTATAATTTATATACTTTGTCAAGAAGATTCCCGAAAAAGAACACAAAAAAGAGGGTGATCTGCCTTAGATCAGATCATCCTCTTCTGCTGCCTCCATCAATTTTGTCAAGCGACGATTCAGTCCCGATTTCGTAATCGGAGGCGTATGTAAGAGGGCAAGTTCCGAAAGACTGGCGGACGGATTTTTCATCCGAAGCGATGCCGTCTGTCGCAATTCTTCCGAGAGAGAATCGATCTTTCTCGTTTCGATCAAATGCTCGATCGCAATCATCTGCTTGTGAGCCGCACCGACCGAACGCGAAATGTTACTTGCCTCACAGTTGGTTACCCGATGCTCGTGATTGCGAATATCTCTCTCAATACAAGCATTCGCAACATCAAATCCCTTAACAGAGCTTCCCAAAAGATACAGAAGGTCGGAAATCGTTGCATTTCCTTTATAATACAACCCTACCCTTGCTCCACGACGCGCTCTTCCCGGTGTTTCCAAAAAAGAAGAAAGCGCTTCCGAAAGAAGCTTTGCGCGCCCTTCGGTGATCAGGGAGAATTCTAAATGATATGCTTTTTTAGGATCTGTCACCGATCCGGAAGCCAAAAACGCACCTCTCAAAAACGCGCTCTCACACGCGGGACAACGAAAACCAACAAGCTCTTGCGCACATTCCTCTCCATGATCTACTTTGCGCAAAAATTCATGCAACGCCGCGGAGCGAAATCGAAGCTCGTAGGTTTTTCGACCCGCACGAACGATCGAAGAAAGCGACGGCTCAGCGTGAAAAATTCGATCAAGCAATTCTCCTGTCACCTTTGCCGTTTCCTCCTGATAAAAATAAGAAACGAGCAAATTTTCTTCGGTATGAGCCGAAAAAACCAGTCCCAAAAGAAATGCTTTTCGACAGCAGGTCTTTTTCTGTTGAACGCCCAACAATTCGGCGCACACCTCGCTCGTAAAAGACATCATTTTTCCTCCTTTTCGCTTGGAATGAAACGCACCTCTCGCTCTAACGTTACGCCAAACCGAGATGCGACCTCTTCGCACACCTTCGCTTCCAAAGAAAGCATATCTTCCGCCGTCGCATTACCGAGATTAATCAGAAAACCTGCATGTTTTTCAGATACCGCCGCTCCTCCGATTCTCATTCCCTTCAGTCCTGCGTCCTCAATCAGCTTTCCTGCAAAATTTCCTTCGGGACGTTTAAAATAGCTTCCGGCGCTCGGATATTCCAAGGGCTGCTTTTCTCTGCGGCTTTGCGCAAACTCCTTCATTTTTGCTTCGATCTCCTCACGATCTCCCACAAAAAGATTGAGGTTTACGGCAAGACAAATCCACTCGGGGCACTCCATATAAATACTTTTTCGATAACCAAACGCATGATCCTCTAAGGTAAAAAGCTCTCCCTCGGCGACGTCAAGCACAAGCGCATTTTCTACGATGGCAGACATTTCTCCGCCGTACGCGCCCGCATTCATAAAGACCGCACCGCCCACCGTACCAGGGATTCCTTTGGCAAACTCAAGTCCCGAAAGTCCCCTCTCTGCCGCAAATGATGCCAATCGGGACAGCGAGACACCACATTCTGCCGTCACGGTTGTTCCGTCACAGTTGATCCCACAAAGATCTTTCGTAACAACAAGTGCTCGGGCAAGCCGACCGTCACCAAAAAGAAGATTTGATCCATTTCCGATCACCTCGTGAGGAACACTCATTCCGTGCAAAAGAAGTATACTTTCGATCAATTCTCCGATTTCCTTTGGATAGATCACAAGTGGAGCAATCCCTCCAATACGAAAGCTCGAAAGTGTTTTCAGCGACACATCCCTCTCATAACGGATCGATTTCTCCTCAAGCATTTTTGCAATTTGGAAAAATTCTCTTTCTATCATTGCGCATCTCCTTGTAAAATCAGCTGCTTAATTTCATCAAAGCTTTGTACGGTATAGGTGATTTCTTTCGCCATTTCTTCGGGTGCCGTAATCCCTCTCGGATTATACCAGCAAGTATCGATACCAAAGCCGATGCCGCCGCGAATATCCGAGCTGAGCGAATCTCCGACAATTAGAGCGCTCTCCTTGGAAAATCCGTCGATCGAGGACGCTACCGCCTCAAAATAACGGCGATCTGGCTTCTCGTAGCCGACATCCTCCGAAATAAACACTCCGTGAAAGAAAGAAGAAAGACCGCTCCTCTTCTGTCGCTCTCGCTGAATAAAGCCGACTCCGTTGGTTACGATATACATACGAACTCTGCCAAAGAGCGCCTCACACAGCTCTTTAGCGCCTATGATCGGATATCCCTTTTCGGAAAGCGCCTGCATATATGCTTTTGCCACCTCTTTGGCGTCACAGTGAAATCCATAAACTTCAAAGAGAAGCTCAAAGCGGCGGTATTTTAAAACCTCTTTTTCGATCTCCTTGCGCTCGAGTGCCTTCCAAAGACCGTCGTTGATCTTGCTGTACGTCGCAATCATTTCTTCATCAGCGAAGATGCCGAACGAGCTGAGCGCTTCGACCAGCGCTTCTCTCTCGCTTCGCTGAAAATCCAGCAGCGTTCCGTCAGCATCAAAGAGGATCGTATCGTATCGTTTTTTCATGGCAAATCGCCCTTTCTTTTTCTTATGTTATCATTATACTATCTTTCGTGATTTTTTTCAACCACCCTTGCAAAATTCTTGTAAAATTCGCAAAATACTCTTGAAAAAAAGGGGGATTTGCGGTATAATATAATGTATATAACTATGTTTTGGGGGCGAAATATGAAAAAAGAGCTTCGGATCGGTCTTTTGGGATTTGGCGCGATGGGAAAAACGCACGCTTGGTGCGTTCACAACCTTCCCTATTACTATCGCGACCTTCCTTTTTCGGCAAAGGTCGTAGGTGTTTGTACGACGACCCTTGAAAAATCACAAAGCGTTGCAGACGAGTTTGGTTTTGCAATTGCGACCACCGACGAAGCCGTACTGATCAACGATCCAACGATCGATATTATTGATATTTGCACCCCGAATATTTATCACTACGAAACCGCCAAACGCGCGCTTTTGGCAGGCAAGCATATTTACTGTGAAAAGCCGCTTTGTGTTACTGCCGAGGAAGCGAGCGAACTCGCAAGACTTTCTAAGGAAAGCGGAAAGATCTGCACCGTGGTATTCAACAATCGCTTTATGGCACCGATCCTTCGTGCTTCAGAGCTCATCCAAGAGGGACGTCTCGGACGGATTCTTTCGTTTTCGGTCGAGTATCTGCACGACAGCTGTCTTTACACTGAGCGCCCTGCGGGATGGAAGCAAAATTCCGACGTTTGCGGTGGCGGTGTTCTGTTTGATCTCGGCTCGCACGCAATCGATCTTATCTATTCGCTTTGCGAAGAATTCGAAAGCGTACAAGGAGTATCGCAAATTGCTTTTCCCACCCGTCTCGGAATGGACGGAAATATTTGGCAGACGAATGCTGACGAAGCATTTTATATGATTGCAAAGCTCCGCTCGGGCGCTGTCGGTACGATCACTGCAAGCAAGATAGCACTCGGCTCGAACGACGATTTGAATCTTTCGATCGTGGGAGAGCGTGGCGCGATCAAATTCTCGCTGATGAATCCCAATTATCTCTATTTTTACGACACCTCGCGCCCTGCAGGAATCCTTGGCGGCGAGCGCGGCTATACCGCAATCGAGTGCGTCGGTCGCTATCCCTCGCCCGCAGGTGCCTTCCCCGCTCCAAAAGCCCCTGTTGGTTGGTTGCGCGGACACATTGGAAGTATGTACAGCTTCTTAAATTCAGTAGATACCTCCAAGCAAGCCTCCCCCGATTTTTCGGACGGCGCACACGTGCAAGCCGTAATGGAAGCGGCATATCTCTCTGCCAAAGAAAACCGCGAAATCAAGATTTAAACATTCAATTTGACGTAAAAGCACAATATGAAAGGAGGAATGATCTCAATGAAAATCATCGGAGTCACAGGCCCTACGGGCGCAGGAAAATCTCTGCTTTGCAAGGAACTTTCCAAAAAGATTCCCGTAATCGATGCAGACGAGGTATATCATTCCCTCCTGATCCCGCCCTCTGACTGTCTTGTGGCAATTCGCCAAGCCTTTGGCGATCACGTCTTTACCCTCGACGGAACGCTTGACCGTGCTGCACTGTCTGCGATCGTCTTTGCCGATGAGAAAAAACTTGCTTTGCTCAATCGCACCGTGCTTGAGTTCGTTTTAAAAAAGATCCGAACAATGATCGACACCTTAAAATCCGACGGTGCTTCGGCGGTGCTACTCGATGCGCCGACATTGATCGAGTCGGGATTTCACCGCGAGTGCGATGCCGTAATCTCTGTGCTTGCCTCGCCCGAGCTTCGCTTATCCCGCATCATTACAAGAGATGATCTTTCCGAAGAAAAAGCAAGCTCACGCATATCGGCGCAAAAGGACGATGATTTTTACCGTCAGCACTCGGATCTCGTTCTGATTAACGACGGAAGCATTGCTCCTTTGGTCCTCCGTTGCACCGAATTTTTGTCGACGCTCGGCGTTGCGCTTTGAAAGGAATTTTATGACTCGTACAAAACGAATCTGTACCGTATGCCTGATTATTCTTCTCGCGATCGGTGTTGGCATCGCTACGCATCTTCTTTGGAATTATTTTGACCAAAAAAGCCACCAAAAATCTTACGAAGAAATTGTAAAAAACTGTTCTGAGGAATATGACGTTCCCGAGCATTTAATCTTTTCGGTCATCAAGGTGGAAAGCGACTTTGATCCTTACGCTCGCTCCTCGGTAGGCGCTGTGGGACTGATGCAGATGATGCCCTCTACCTTCGAATGGCTGACGGGAGAAGAGCATCTGAATGAAAATCTCTCCGCGCTTCGGCTGACCGATCCCGAGGTCAGCATTCGCTACGGCACCTACTATCTTCGCTATCTTTACTTGAAATTCGGAAACTGGGATACCGTGCTTGCCGCCTACAACGGTGGCGAGGGCAACGTGGCAAAATGGCTCGATGATCCCGAATATTCCGACGGACAAGGAAATCTTACATACATTCCCTTCGAAGAAACGCGCAATTACGTCAAAAAGGTCAATGACGCAATGGCAACGTATGACAAGCAAAACAACCAAAATTGATCTTAGAAAGGTTAGAAACAATGAGTGAACTGAGTTACGAAAAAAAGACTGTATACGAAAGAGTTGATCCGGCTGTGATCGACGAAGCATTTGCATATGCCGTAGACTATAAAAAATATTTGGACGCAGGAAAAACCGAACGCGAAGCGGTCAAAATTTCGATCGAAATGGCAAGGTCGGCGGGCTATCGCGAATACCGCCTCGGAGAGCCTCTCAAGGTAGGCGACAAATGCTACTATAACAACCGCGGAAAGAATCTTTACGTCTTTTCGATCGGCTCGGAGCCGATTGAACACGGTATCCGAATCACTGCTGCGCACGTCGATGCTCCCCGCATTGACCTCAAGCAAAATCCGCTTTACGAGGACGGCGGTATGGGATTTTTCAAGACCCACTATTACGGCGGTATCCGCAAATATCAGTGGGTTGCCACACCTCTCGCACTCCACGGTGTGATTGTCACAAAGGATCAAACCGTCATTGAGGTTTGCATTGGTGAGGACGAAAGCGATCCCGTATTCTATATTAACGATCTTCTTCCCCACCTCGGTCAGGAGCAAAGCAAGCTTCCGCTGTCCGAGGGCATTAAGGGTGAACAGCTCAACGTGCTGATCGGCTCGATGCCTGAAGCTGAATCCAAGGAAATCAAACCTGCGATTTTGAAGCTTTTGAATGAAAAATACGGCATCTGCGAGGAAGACTTCCTTTCTTCCGAGCTTTGTGTCGTTCCTGCGGCAAAGGCCCGCGACGTTGGATTTGACCGTTCTTTGATCGGTGCATACGGTCACGACGACCGCGTTTGTGCATATCCGATTCTGACCGCGCTCTTTGACTCGAACGATACCGAGCACACAAAGCTTTGTATTCTTGCCGACAAGGAAGAAACCGGCAGCGACGGTCCGAGCGGAATGAAGTGTGATCTTTTGACCGACCTGATTGCAGAAATTGCCGTACAGCTCGGCGGTCATCCCGCCGTCGTCCGCGCAAACTCCAAGTGCCTTTCCGCTGACGTTTCCGCGGCATACGATCCGAACTTTGCCGACGTCTTTGAAAAGCGCAACACGCCTCTTCTCTCCTGCGGCGCTGTCTTTACAAAGTTTACGGGCTCGCGCGGAAAATCGGGTACGAACGATGCTTCTGCCGAATATATCGGTTGGCTTCGCTCGATCCTCTCGCGTGACGGTGTCATCTGGCAGGCAGGCGAGCTTGGACGTGTGGATCTTGGCGGCGGCGGAACGGTGGCAATGTATATTTCCAAGCACAACATCGACACCATCGACCTCGGTGTTCCCGTCATTTCGATGCACGCTCCCTTTGAGGTCATCTCGAAGGTCGACCTTTACGAAACCTACCGCGCTGTGAAGGCATTCTACCGCTATTGATTTATGTTAGATAAGCTCAAGGATGCAGAGTCGCGTTACGAGTCGATCGAGGCAGAGTTATCCTCTCCTGAGGTCTTTGCAGATCCGACCCGTTACGCTACCCTGATGAAAGATTATAAGTCTCTGACTCCCATTATTGAAAAATATCGCGCCTATCGCAAGGCGGCCTCGGACCACGAGGATGCAAAAGCGATGCTTGCGGAAGGACTTGACGCTGAGATGCGTGAGCTTGTTTCGGAAGAGCTGAAGGAAACCAAGGCTCTTTGCGAAAACCTGCTCGAAGAATTGAAAATTCTGCTTCTCCCCCGCGACCCGAATGATGACAAAAACGTTATGATCGAGATCCGCGGCGGTGCGGGCGGCGAAGAAGCGGCGCTCTTTGCCGCGGTGCTTTACCGTATGTATTCGATGTATGCCGAGACTTGCGGCTTCAAGGTTTCTTTGATGAATGCCAACGAAACCGAGCTTGGCGGCTTTAAGGAAGTCACCTTTATGGTCGAGGGCGACGGTGTGTATTCGCGCTTTAAGTTTGAAAGCGGTGTTCACCGCGTTCAGCGTGTGCCCGAAACCGAAGCGCAGGGACGAATTCAGACCTCAACGGCAACGGTTGCCGTGCTTCCCGAGGCGGAAGATATTGAAATTGAGATCAATCCTACCGATATTATTATTGAGTCCTGCAAGTCGAGCGGTGCGGGCGGTCAGCACATCAACAAGACCGAATCCGCCGTTCGTCTGACGCACAAGCCGACGGGAATCATCATCGAATGTCAGGAAGAGCGCAGTCAGTTCAAGAACAAAGACAAGGCGCTTAAAATGCTCAAAACCAAGCTTTACGATATGAAGCTGACCGAGCAGAATGAAAAGATCGCGTCCGACCGCCGCAGTCAGGTCGGCACAGGCGACCGAAGCGAGCGCATCCGCACCTATAACTACCCTCAAGGTCGAATTACCGACCACCGCATCGGTCTTACGCTCTATTCGCTCGAATCCTTCCTCAACGGAAATATCGGTGCCATGATCGACGCTCTCATCACCGCTGACACCGCTGAAAAGCTGAAAGCAAGCGGGGATGGCAATTAAAAGTTTTTGATCAAGCTTTTTTCAAAAAGCTTGCGGTG
>JAGBSP010000061.1 GCA_017631855.1 Clostridia bacterium
CAGCAGTTCAGGCAGCAGTTACGGCAGCAGGCGGCGAGGCTAAGGGCGTTTACACGCTGGCTCTCACGGCAGCAGCAGGCGAAGCTCCTACTGTAGAAGAGAATGCAGCATTTGCTACGGCAATCACTGCAAAGATCAACGAAATCAAGGATGACGTCTTCAACGTAACCACTCCTAATAAGGGCGATGGCTCTGTTCAGGATTGGGCAGACGGCGTTACCGCGGCTAATTGATCTGATCTAAACAAAAGAATTTGCCCCGAGGCTTTTGCCTCGGGGCTTTTCTTATGAAACAAAAATCGCAACTGAGAGAAATTCTCTCGGTTGCGATTTTACGGTGATGTTTTTTTCTCTTTCTGTGGTGGGAGTGAGAGCATCAGCGCAATTCTTGCGAGTAGGTTGACGCAGACAACCGTCAGCAAAAATTCTGCGCAGATGGGGATCTCTCCCTCCAGATAATTCGGTAGAATCAGACACAGGGGGACGAGTGCGATCGCCGCGTCAAGAAAGTAAATTTCGCGTAAAAGCATACTCAGGAGCACGGTGACGAGCAAGGGCAGTGCAAGGTTCAAGAGGATCGATGGATCTTCCTTGAGCAGGTAAGAGTCGTAGATCTTTTGCTCCAAATAGTTATAGTGTGGATTTGGGACGGGGAAGAATTTATCTGCCGAGCGCCAGACAAAGAGTGCGCCAAGCGATCCGAGGAGGGTTGCAAGATTGACGGCAAGGTGCGCTTGGTGTGATCCTTTTTCACGGTCGCATCGGATACATTCGTAGAGTGCACCCGCGGTGTGTAAACCGGAAAGCAGAAGATAGAGCATTGGGCGGTCCGCAATATTTCCGTCGGCAATCATCGTAGCGACAAGCGAGAGTGGGAGCAGAGATGTGGCAAAGGAAACGGACGGAATCTTTTTGAGAAGGCAAGCGATGGCGATCGAGAGCAGAAGTCCTCCGACAAGAAGCAGATAAAGCCGATAGTCCTCTTCGACCTCTTTTGCGTCAAAAAAGTGTCTTAGCTTCTGCTTGATTCCAAGAAGCTCGCCCTCCTGATCCCGCGGTGTATATTCCATAAATTTGCAAAAAACGTACGCAAGTGCCGAGAATGCGGCAAAGCCTGCGCAGAAGTTTGTGAATTTTTTGAAATAGCTCATGCCTTGCCTCCTCTCGCTGTTTTTCGTTGGTTATATTATACTATATTTCGGGTTTCTTTGCAAGAGAGAAGACGAAAAAGTTAGAAAATCTCTTGCGCAGCTATTCTTTATATGGTATAATTATAATGTTTTATACCTTGTTTTTATTGGGGAATTGAAAATGAAAGCATTTGAATTGATAAATTTTATTTTGGACGGAAATTTGACGTCCACGTTGGAGAGCCTTTACGGCGAGGAGCGCGTAGAAGAGCAGACCCGTCGTTACCTTGCCGCGGTGGAGTGCTTTGCTTCGCTGTATGGGGAAGAGAGAGAGGTTTCGCTCTTTTCGGTCCCCGGTCGCAGTGAGCTTTCGGGAAACCATACCGACCATAATTTTGGATGCGTGATCGCTTCGTCGGTGGATCTTGATATGATCGCCGTGGCGTCGCCGCGTCAGGATTCCGTGATTCGCCTCAAGAGCCAAGGATTTTCCGAGGATATTGTGGAAATTTCTGCTTCGCTTGTTCCGTCGAAGGAGTGTTACGGTACTTCGGGTGCTTTGATCGCGGGTGTTTGCGCGGGCTTTTTGTCACGCGGATATCGCATCGGTGGATTTGATGCATATACGACCTCCGACGTTCCTAAGGGTTCGGGACTTTCGTCCTCTGCAGTATTTGAAAATATGATCGGAACGGTTTTGAATTCGTTTTATAATGCCGATTCCGTCAGCCTTGTTGAGATTGCAAAGATCTCGCAATCGGCGGAGCGCGACTTTTTTGGAAAGCCTTGCGGGTTGATGGATCAGCTTGCTTGTGCGCTCGGTGGTGTCGTTGCGATTGATTTTCGCGATCCGACCGAGCCTGCCATCGAACAGATGGATCTTGACCTTGACAAGAAAGGATACCGTCTTTGCATCGTGAATACGGGCGGAAATCACGCTGACCTGACCGATGACTATGCGTCTGTCCCTACCGAGATGAAGGCGGTGGCGGAATATTTCGGAAAGAGCGTTCTTCGCGAGCTGAGCGAGGCGGACGTGCTTGCCTCGATTTCCGAGCTTCGTGCAAGAGTGGGAGATCGCTCGGTGCTCCGCGCGCTTCATTTCTTTGCCGAAAACGCGCGCGTCGAGCGACAGAAGGAGCTTCTTTTGTCGCGTGATTTTGACGGCTTTCTCAAAGAGGTGATTGCCTCGGGACGCTCGTCCTTCTGCTATCTGCAAAACGTTTATGCCGCAAAAAATCCCTCGGAGCAGGGAATTTCTCTGGCACTCTGCCTTGCTGAGGCGACGCTTGCCTCTTTGGGTGGTGCGTGGCGCGTTCACGGCGGAGGCTTTGCCGGTACGATTCAAGCGTACGTGCCCGTGGAGCGAGTCGAGACGTTTTGCAATCGAATGAACGAAGCGTTTGGTGAAGAGGCTTGCACCGTTCTTCGCATTCGTTCCGAGCGTGCTATGAAAATTTTATGATCAGGAGAACTACGATGTCGAATCATGGAAAAAAATTTCAAAAACCGACGCCCGATGCCGTGAAGCGGCTCATTTGGTTAATTCTCGTTACACTCGCAGTCTTTCTTTTTTATCGTGTGATGATGAATTTTTACTATTTTGAGATCGTGATGATTGCCTATATGGTTGCAACGGTTGCGTTTGTACTTTCGTATGTGATCTACAACAAGGGATTTTCCCGCCGAGGAGTAACACGTGAAATGCTTCCCGACGATTGGAGTGAAGAGCAAAAGAACGAATTTTTCGAGGATGGAAAGAACCGTCAGGCTCGTTCCCGCTGGCTGTTGATCCCCATTTTCGCCTTTGTGTTTACCTTTGCCATCGATGCGATGGAGCTTTTTGTCCTTCCGTTTTTTTCGGGACTGTTTAGCAAATGAGGCGTAAGTGATGAACGAAACAAAGGAAATCAAACAAACGAAGCAATGGAGCATCGTTTCTCTGTATTCGGGCTCCAAGGGAAATGCGATCTTCGTTCGGGTGGGAAAGGACGCCATTCTCATTGATGCGGGCAAGAGCGCCAGAGCGCTTTGCACTGCGCTTCGAGAGATCGGATCGGATATTTCCGAGATCGGCGCAATTTTCGTAACGCACGATCACCACGACCATACCTCGGCACTGGAAATTATCGCAAAATATCACGAAATTCCCATTCATATGACGGGCGAGTCGGCGGTGATCTTTGACCGTACCCCCGATGCTCCGATTCACGCGCGTCTTGTTCGGCACGATCCGAGCTTTTGCGTTACGGTGGGCGAGCTGACGGTGAGATCCTTCCGAACTTCGCACGACAGCCGTATGAGTGTAGGCTACCGTATTGAATTTTTTGACGGAGAGCGTCCTTGCGCGATTGGTGTGGCAACCGACCTCGGATACGTATCGAATGAGGTTCGAGAGGGACTTCTTGGTTGTGACGCCGTGGTGCTCGAATCCAATCACGACCTTGAGATGCTCCAAAACGGTTCATACCCTTACGATCTCAAAAAGCGCATCGCTTCGCGTTACGGACATCTTTCCAACACCGATAGCGCGGCGTTTTGCTCGGAGCTTTCCGAGGGGGGAACCAAGGCAATTCTTCTGGCTCACCTGAGCGAGGAAAATAACGAGCCGATGCTGGCGCTCAACGAGGCGCTTTGCGCGGTGGGGAATGACGGAGTTTGCGTTTGTGTGGCGGCACCCGATTGTCCGACGAAGCTTGGCTGAAAAGGAGAACGATTATGATTGGCGTAAAATTGATTACCGTAGGAACGCTGAAGGAAGAGTATTGGCGAAGCGCCGCGGCGGAATATCAAAAACGGCTTTCGGCATTGTGTCGATTTGAGGAGGTTCAGCTCAAGGAAGAAAAGCTTTCCGACCGACCGTCCGATGCGGAAATCCGTACGGCACTGGATAAGGAAGCCGATCGCATTTTGGCGCAGATCCCGCCAAGGGCGTATGCCGTTGCGATGTGCGTCGAAGGGAAGCAACTGTCCTCGGAGGAGCTTGCGGAAAAGCTAGAGAACGTTGCCGAAACGCACGGAGAGATCTGTCTGATCATTGGAAGCTCTTACGGACTTTCGGAGAGAGTGAAGTCGGCGTGCGGATTGCGGCTGTCGGTGTCGAAGCTGACCTTTCCGCATCAGCTGATGCGAGTGCTTCTGCTGGAGGCAATCTATCGAGGATTTCAGATCAACAAGGGAACGCAGTACCATAAGTAAAAGATCGAAAAAAATGAAAAAACTTGAAAAATTTTTTTCAAAATACTTGTAGATTGTCGGATTTTGTGATAAAATAAAAATGGAAATTTGCTTGCTTTGGGCAAGAAACGATACTGGAGGAGAAAAATTTATGGAAAACAACAGACGTCCCGAAACGATGGAGCGAATCACAACGGCGGCACTTGCCGATGCGTTTATCGAGGAGCAGGTTGCGGCGGTTCGCGCGCAGGTAGGAAACAAAAAGGTACTTTTGGCACTTTCGGGAGGCGTTGACTCCTCGGTGGTTGCCGCACTTCTTATCAAGGCGATCGGAAAGCAGCTCGTCTGCGTGCACGTCAACCACGGTTTGATGAGAAAGAACGAGTCTGAGAACGTCGTTGAGCTGTTCAGAAATCAGCTGGACGCGAACCTCATTTACGTCGATGCGACCGATCGTTTCCTCAATCTTTTGGACGGAGTTTCCGACCCCGAGCAGAAGAGAAAAATTATCGGTAAGGAATTTATCGAGGTGTTTGCCGATGAGGCAAGAAAGCTCGAGGGCGTGGATTTCCTCGCGCAGGGAACGATTTATCCCGACATTCTCGAGAGCATTAAGCAGGCAGAGGGCAAGAAGGCGGTCAAGTCGCACCACAACGTCGGCGGACTTCCCGAGGATCTGAAATTTGATTTGGTCGAGCCCATTAAGCTGCTCTTCAAGGACGAGGTCAGAGTGGTTGGTGAAGCGCTCGGACTTCCGCACGCGATGGTATACCGTCAGCCGTTCCCCGGTCCCGGACTCGGTGTTCGTTGTCTTGGTGCCATTACGAGAGACCGTCTGCACGCATTGCGCGAGGCAGATGCGATTCTCCGTGAGGAATTTGCCAATGCAAAGCTGAATGAAACGGTATGGCAGTACTTTGTTGTCGTACCCGACATCAAGAGTGTCGGCGTGAAGGACGAGAGCCGTTACGAGGGCTGGCCCGCCATCATTCGTGCGGTCAATACCACCGACGCAATGAGCGCAACGATCGAGGAGATTCCTTACGCGCTCCTGCATAAGATCACGAACCGTATCACGCACGAGGTCGAGGGAATCAACAGAGTTCTGTACGATCTCACGCCCAAGCCTGTTGGAACGATTGAGTGGGAATGACTTGAGCTGTCCAAGTCCAATCTCGTTCAGCTTAAAAAGCCAAAATCGAATATTCTTAAAAAGCCTTGTAAAAGCAATTTTACAGGGCTTTTCTTGTAAACGAAAACCCCGCCATAGTGGCGGGGTTCAATAAAGGTTAACCGGTGAGAAGAAATCCTCCAAATATGATATAATAAGTTCGACCTGCCAGTCAAAACCAAAAAACATATTTGGAGGATTTATCTATGAAAAAGG
>JAGBSP010000009.1 GCA_017631855.1 Clostridia bacterium
GCCGGGCTTATACTTGTCATCACAGTTATCCGTAGCACTGTATCCGGGAACAACTGCCTTCAGACGGGTGTGACCTGCATAGGAGATGATACCAACCTGACGGATGTTATCCTCGTTTGCTTCGATGTTGTGCTTATATTCGTCGCTGTTTGCATCTTCACTGTACTCACCGTATTCCATCGTAGCAACCATCTTGTTGAGGGGGAATGCTACGTCTACGATCGTGTCGGAGAGGTAGATCTCAGCGCCGGGCATTGCAACAATACCGAATACACCGCCGGCACCCTCTTCATATTTTTTCTCAAGTCCTGCGACACATCCTGCCATTACGGTGGACTCAAGGTAGCAGTTGTAAATGTTAACGTCACCACGGAAGAAACGACCGAGGTTATCGCCCGAGGAGTCACCCTCGCCGCACTGACCGATCAGACCGCCAACGTACGTATAACGCTCGGGGTTCGTTGAAGTACCACCCATCTGGTGCAATACTGCATTCGTGTAAATATTCGAAATATTGATTTCTGCACCGATAACGGGCAGGTTCGAAAGCATATAGTGAGGAACCGTCGGATTTGATTCTACAGACTGAATCGTACCGATCAGACCGCCAATCTGAGCAACTACAGAACTTGCGTAACAATCAACTACGTTGATCTTATCAATGCCGATGTAAGCATTGTCGTAGGGAGAAAGCAGACCGATCAGCGGACCAATACCAACCGTACCACCGGAGTGAGTCACGGTAGAAATCTTAAATTTCGATTGCTGAATCGTGATATTCGAAATTTCGCAGTATCTGTCCTTACCGACGTTGATCTGACCGAACGCGCCGATGTAGTTCTCGTACTGATTCATTCCACAGCCACTGATCAGACAGTTGGAAACCTCAACGTCAACCTTCGTATCGATCGTACCGACCAGAAGACCCGTTCCGTGAGGAGCCTCACCGTAGTGTGCCCAAGTACCACCTGCTGCAACGTCGGAGTTAATTACCTGACAGTTGGTAATGGAAAGCAATGCATCGTCGATGCCTTCTGCTGCCTGCGCATAGCCGAGAAGTCCGCCTGCGCACTGCCAAGACATCGAGTTGAAGTTATCACAGGGAATCTCACTGTCGATGATCGTAATACCGTCCATCGTCATCGATCCCTTTGCCGAAGCCGCGATGATACCGAAATCGGCAAATTCGTTAAAGTCGGCTGCGATAATATTCTCCACAGTCACATTCTTGATCTCAGCACCGTCAAGTGCATTTACAACAATCAGACCCTCGTCGACTCTTGCGTTCTTAATGGTGTATCCCTGTCCGTCAAAGGTTCCTGCAAAGTTTTTGAAGAGCGTCGGGAAGGTTGCACCAAATTCCTTTGCCCTGTCAAAGCCCGAGGTAGGCTTACCTCCGTTACGGCGAGCGTGTACGCCTTCCGGCGTAAACCAATCGGGATGAAGCAGTTCGGTATATTCGCCTGCATCAATATCCGCACCAAGCTTTACGATAATACCCGCAAAGTCTTTGTCGGATGCCGCGATCAGTTCCCAGTCAGCGAGATTCATGATCACGTATTCCTCAGCAGTGTCATAGTTGCCAAGGTTGATCGTGGGAGCTTCGTTTGCGCTGACGGAGATCATTCCCGCGGGAATCATCGTCAGAAGCATTACGAGCACTACGATCAGAGATAACACTTTTTTGATAGTTGTTTTCATAAGTTTGTGTTCCTTTCTGAATTGATTTTTCATAATAAACGAATGGTTTTGATCCTTTATTATAACATAATTATAGCAGATGCACACGTAAAAAGCAAGAACAAAAAAAAAGCGAAAATAAAATTTTGTCGCTTTCCATAATTTTAAAAATTTTTTCTTTTTCTTTTTAAAAAGTTTTTGTCAGAATTAAACAAAGAAGCAGGGCTCTATTGGGTGCATTGTATATAAAATGAGCTATTCCAACAATTTTTCGTATATTTTTCCCAAGATGGAGAATGCTACGTAAAAAGGTCTTGCGAGGGAGGGAAAAATTGATGGTTGAAACGAAAGAAGAATTCCTCGTTGATGCAAAAAAACTCAATCTCGGTACCGAAGAAGCACTCTACCAATCGCTCCGAGAGCTTACTGAGCAAGACACCGAACGAAAGGTTGCTACAATCGTACGGAATCGCGAAGAGATCAAAGCAGCCTACCGAGCCGCCGTTTACGGAGAAATCTCCCTGCTCTTCGGTGATATTTTCACGGGAGAGGACGCCGAGCAAGCAAAAAGCACCGCACACCTCGCCTTTCGGGAGCTACTGGAAGAAAAACATGAGTTCAATGGATTTATCCCAAAAGGAATTCTGATCGATACCCCGCTCGCGCTCCTCTCGCAAATCCCCACAGATGGGATCGATTTCTTCTGCTACGATATCGAAAAGCTCTCGATTCTTCTTGCGGAAGAAAAAAAGAGAGTGCCAATGCACCGTCGAAGCCTTGAAGTGATCATCGCAGAAAATATGAATTCTTCCCTGCCCACAAAAGCAATCCTTTCTAAAATTATGATCGACCGCGGAATTTGGATTTATAGAAAATAAAAAAAGCAAGTCTGAAGACTTGCTTTTTTTGGCACGGCGTAAGGGATTCGTTCTTGATTTTTGCTCAACATTTCGGATTTTATTTTTTGTAACGTTTCGCAAAAATCTTCGGTCACCATTCGCAAAACAACTCACCGGGTTGTTTTGCTCATTGCGTTCGAATCCCTATTTTAATGCCGAATGCAAAAAGAAGCACCCTCTTTTGAGGATGCTTCTTTTTGGCACGGCGTAAGGGATTCGAACCCCCGACCTTTTGGTTCGTAGCCAAACACTCTATCCAGCTGAGCTAACGCCGCATACACGAAAAATGATTACTCATTTCCCACGTGCCTATATATTATATCATATATTTTCGGTTTGTCAATACCTTTTTCAAAAAAATTTTTGAATTTTCGAAAATAAAAGGGATCGCACAAACGATCCCTTTTATTTTTTGCTCGTAATTTGAAATATCAATTTTATTTTGATACGGCAACCTTACTGAGCGTTCTTCATCTCCTCGAAGCAAGCACTGCAGTAAACAGGTCTGTCGTTGGAAGGCTGGAAAATAACCTTTGCAACGCCGCCGCACTTAGCACACGTGGTCTCGAAGTATTCACGCGGAGCTCTTCCTGCGTTCTTCTTTGCATCACGGCAAGCCTTGCAGCTCTTCGGCTTGTTCATAAAGCCCTTTTCCTTGTAGAATCTCTGCTCGCCTGCAGTGAACACGAATTCGTTTCCGCACTCCTTGCAAACCAGAGTTTCGTCGACAAACTCGTCTTCAGTGATTTCTCCGAATTTTACTTCTTCGTTCATGATTTTACCTCGCTTTGTAAAATGGTTTTTATATCTGATCGGTTTCCCGAATCATTCATTATTTATTATATTCTTATGCAAGCACTGCTCTGAGCTTTCGTCGAATTCGATAGATAGCGTTGGCAATCGCTTTTTCGTCACGACCAACCAAGGCCCCAATCTCCTTTGCGGTTCGTCCCGACAAATAGAGATTCCACACCCGATATTCAAAATCCGAAAGGTTTTCACGGATCACCGCATACAGCGCGCCAAGTCGCTCCTGCTCCAAAATCCTTGCTACGGGATCTTCGTCACTCGCATCCGCATCCGATCCGCGGCCGTTTACCTCGGAAAGCGCCTCGACCTCGATGGGATGCTTCTTTGCGCGAAGCTTGGAAACCAACGCGTTGGAAATACAGATCTTTGCATAAAGACCAAACTCCACGTCCCGTTGTAAGAGATCGTACGATGTTACCGATCGGTAAAACGCCACCGCCGCCTCCTGACGCAGGTCCTCTCTCGGCATCTCCATTCGCGCCTCACTCGAAAACCTCGTTACGAGAGATTCGATGAGAGGCTGATATTGCGCTAAAAGCTCGTCAAACGCAGCCTCGTCCCCTGCCCGAAAACGACAGATCAGGTCGAAAACCCTGTCAACTCCCCTTTGGAACTCTTCCATTCTTCCTCCGTCACGCAAATATATGCATCTAATGATAATTATATCATAAAATTGTATAATGTCAATAGTGATTTAAAAATATTTTTTGTTAAATTTACACGAAAAATGTAGAATCGGGATATTTTCAACAAAAACCAAATGTACGTCTTGGTTAAAAAAACGGATAACTATTGATTTTTTCGTGAACATTCACAGTTTTTTCTGTAAAAAATCGGCAAACTAACTATACCGTGGGTAATCACGGTCAACTGTGAAAAAAATAGCACAAAAATTAGTCGAACAAATAGTTCACATTGCCGGACATCAGCGCGAGAACTCCGCGGTAGACCGCTTCGGGACGGTCGTAGAAATTCGCTTTCATCCGCTCTGCGCGATCCTTTGCATCGACCACAAGGGATTGCGAAAAAATACAAACGTTGTTTTCTTCAAAGAAACAGCTGACCTTGTATCTATGGTCTTCGGTCTCCTCAATTACACATTTCGACACAATATTTCTTTTTTTGAAATTCAAATAACGCAGTGCTGCTGAGAGAGAACGGTCGAGCATACTTGGAAGAATATCACTTTTCAACTCTCTCGCAACCATTCTTCCCTTTTCGGTTACAGAATAGAGTTCCCCTTCTCCTGCGTCGATTTTTACAATCAACCCCCCGTCCAGCATCTCACCAAACGCCTCCGCAAAATCGAGATACATCACGTAATCGGTTTGCATCACAATGTCGTTGATCGTCACAAAATCCAACGGATAGTTGATATTCTCCATCAAATACAAGACAAAAATTTTAATATTTCTTACGCTTTCAATCGTAGCACTCATCTCGGCAATTCTCCTTGGTGAATCACAGTTTGGAGGCAAAAAGTAACCTTCCTTGAAAATTATAACATATTTTTGAGTTTTTTTCAAGTTTTATTTGCAATTTCCAAGATTTTGTGGTATAATACTCCTGTATTTCCATTTTTTATTTTTGTGAGGAAGAATTATGATCCATATTGCTATTCTTGGTTTTGGCGTTGTCGGCTCTGGAACCGCTGAGGTTCTGACAGAAAACAAGGCGATCATCGAAGAGCGCCTTGGCTGTGAATATAATATTAAATACGTTCTCGATCTGCGCGATTTTCCCGACAGTCCTTTCGGCTCGCTCGTGACGCACAGCTTCGATGATATTCTGAACGACCCCGAGGTCACCGTCGTTGCCGAAATGATGGGCGGATCTCACCCCGCGTACGATTTCACCAAGGCGTGTCTGGAAGCGGGCAAGAACGTCGTTACCTCCAATAAGGAGGTTGTTTCGACCTTTGGCGTGGAGCTTTGCGAGATTGCTCGCAAGAACGGCGTCCGCTACCTCTTTGAGGCAAGCGTCGGCGGCGGAATTCCCGTCATCCGTCCGATGATCAACGACCTTGCATCCAATCAGATCGGAAAGATCAGCGGTATTCTCAACGGAACAACCAACTATATTCTGACCTCGATGCGCGATCAGGGAGCTTCGTTTGAGGACGCGCTGAAGGAAGCGCAGAAGCTCGGATATGCCGAGGCGAATCCCTCTGCCGACGTCGACGGTATCGATGCGGCAAGAAAGATCGTCATCCTCGCGGCGCTCGCTTCGGGCAAGCTGCTCGATCCCAAGTCAATCTCTACCGAGGGAATTACCAAAATCACTCTGACCGATACGAAGATCGCACAGGCGTTCGGATACAGCGTCAAGCTCATCGGTCACGCAGAGGTCAAGGACGGAAAGCTTCTTGCGTTCGTTTCGCCCAGAATGGTGCCCGCGTGCAATCCCCTTTCGAGAATTGACGGCGTATTCAACGGAATTCTCGTCAATGCCAATATGGTCGGTGACGTAATGTTCTACGGTCCGGGAGCGGGAAAGCTTCCGACGGCAAGCGCGGTCGTGGCAGATATTATTGACATTATCGCAAATCGCAATACCGAGCCCAAGGCAATCGTTTGGGAAGCGGCAACCGATGCCGATCAGATGGCAATGGATGAATATTCTTGCAGAAGAATGTTTATCGTGAAGAACGATGGCTCAAGCCTTGATGCAATTCCCGCAAAGCAGATCGTTACGACGGACGACGCATGCGGAATTCTGACCGACGCAATGAACGAGATCGACGCCAAGGCAATGGCAGAAACACTTGGCGACAGACTTCTCTCGGTCTATCGAGTGCTTTAATCAAAAAACTCAAGGGGCGAACCACGTTTCGCCCCTTTTGTGAAAAATTATTTTGAATTTTTTTCAAAAAACTCTTGCATTTTAAAAAATAGTATGGTATAATAGTTGAGCGCTTTGAGAACAGAGCGAGCTTTAACTGAATATGGAGAGGTATCGAAGTGGTCATAACGGGGCTGACTCGAAAGCGGCACGACCTCGTCACTAAATCTTCTCCGCGAAGCCTTGAAGCACTTCACTTTTTCGGAATTTTAAGTGCAAAGTTTTCAGAGGCAGGTCGACAGTTTTCTATCAAAATTCCAAACACAAATTTAATACGGAGAGATATCGAAGTGGTCATAACGGGGCTGACTCGAAATCAGTTTGTGCGCAAGCACACGAGGGTTCGAATCCCTCTCTCTCCGCCAAAAAGAAGAACCACCCAATCGGGTGGTTCTTTCTTTTTCTAAACGGCGGAGAGAGAGGGGTTCGAACGCAGTGAACAAAACAACCCAGTGAGTTGTTTTGTGAACGGTGACCGAAGATTTTTGCGAAACGTTACATAAAATCAAATCCAAGACGTTGAGCAAAAATTAAGAACGAATCCCTCTCTCCATTTCATTTATATTTAATTTTA
>JAGBSP010000062.1 GCA_017631855.1 Clostridia bacterium
ACCCACGGGACCCATTTATGGGTAGTAAGTAACAATTGCATGGCTGGCAGGCCAATCTAACGCGCACTTGTGCGTAGCCAGTAGTATTAGGGCTATGCCCGAAACTGAAATACCCCCCGTTATACGGGGGGATGTTTATTTGCGTTAATATTTTGCGGTCGGGTCGATCGGCTGAAGATTCATAAATTTCTGCGCGTCGGTGATGAATTTATTGACACGGTTCATCTTGACACAGAAGCCGCCGATACCGTTGATGGTGATATACGCCTTATGCGCCGAGATACGGTAGAAGCTGTAAACGTTGGTATCAACCGTACCGTCCACGTCCTTGGTGGAGATCGTGAGCGATACGAGCCAGTTGTCTGGATTTCCGATCAGCGCCGCTTCCTCTGCCTTCGTCAGCGGATAATCATCGATGATCGACGCGTATTGCATCGTCGAATAGAAATCGAAGAAAATATGCGTTCCGTAGCGTTCAATCTTCTCTTCCTGACCGTTATGGTACTTCACGTAGACGTAATTCGGTCCAACCTCAACGATCTTGTCGCTGCAAGTGATATAATTTCCGTCGGTCAGACAAAGCGCTTGGCGGTTGGCGACGTTATACTCGTAATATCCGACGCCCGACGCAAGCTTTCGCTCGTTGCCCTTTGCGTCGTAGGCGAGGATCTCGGTCGAAGTAATGAACCACGTCACGCCGTCCACGTCAAGAAGTTTCATCATTCCCAACGTTTCGAAACTCTTGCCTGTTGAGTCGCTTGCGGTCACGCTCATATGGTTTGCGTTTGCGCCCGTACTCAGATCCGAGAGCGAGTTATCTGCGTCAAAGGATGCGCTGTAGGAGGGCGATTCCAATTTGATCGAGTCGATAAAGGTGATATCAAACTGGATATAGGTGTCGGTGATCCAATCATAAGGATCCCACTCCAAGAAATTCAGCGAATGACGGGAGATCTCAAGCACGGTATCGTAGGAGAACAGATATTTGAGTGTGCCGTTGTCTTGGACCTGATTTACCATGGTGTAGGCGAAATAGTTTCCGTTCTCCGGATTTTTTGCAATGAGAATGATTTCGTGGATCGTTCCCTCAACTTTTCCGTTATTATCCTTGATTTTGTGCTCGAAGGAGATCTTGTAGGGAGCGTGGTGGACGATGTTCTCTTCTCCGTCTTTCTCGACCGTCTTGACTGAAAATCCGTATTTGATCAAGTCTTCCGGTGTGGGGTTGAGCTTGTGAACCTTCACGTAGTCGGGATCGTAAATGTTTCTCAGGCATGCTTCCATACCGAGGCTGTTTGGCATATATCCCTTCATATTAAGATTGAATTTAAAGGGAAAGTTTGCTTGTAGGGTGTTTTCGCGGGATGCGATGTCAATATAAGAGAAGGAAATCACGTTTTCGTAACGGTCCTCGTCCTCGGGAGAAGCTCCCTCCTTCAATCGCTCGATGTTGAAGTTCTGCACGTCAAAATAATTATTGGACTCCTTCGGGTAGGAAAGCGTCGGATCGACGTAATCCTCGATGGCGGCAAGCATCGTCAGGCCCATATCGGTATCTACGACATAAACCGTGTCGCGCTTGACCTCCTTTTCCCCGCTGACATCGACGTACTGCACGTAATATCCGCTTCCGTCGACCAGCAGATCACCCACAAGAACCTTATGGCGGTTTCCGTGAATGTCGGTGAGAAGGTAGTACGCAGGCTCGTAGGCATACGCGTTGCCTTCTTCATCGTATCTTGTACAGGGTGCAAGACCGTATTCTTTGTAATCACACGCACATGCCTCGGTATGCGTGCAGAGATTTCCGTTCTCGTCTCGCTTGATCGCAGGCGTCGGATTTCCGTTTTCATCGAGGGGGCCCGTGACCTTTTGCGAGGTCATCGTGTATCCTGCCGAAACGTACATTCGCGCGAAAAGCTCCTGGTCGTACGAGGTCATCGGCGAGCCATGAATAATGAAATTGCCGTTTGCGTCGATTTTTCCCGTGTCGACATTGTAACGGCAGAAGGTAAAGGTTCCTTTGTCGTTGTGGACTTCGATGGAAAGAATATTTTCTTTGGATATGCTCGGGAAGATCAGCACTTGCGTGTTGACCGCGTATTCTTCGCTGTATTCGGTGTCTACGAGTGCCACAATCTGATACTCGCCCGTTTCTTCGTCAACATCAATCAACGTTCCTAGGTAGGTCACGTAGTAGCCGAACTGCTCCTCGGTGGGCATTACGTTTTTATCCTTATCGTACAGCGCGTAAAGCCCGTCATTTTTTCGGATATAGTAAATCGTGCCATCCTTATCGGGCACCTCGGTGACGTCGGCGTATTGCAGAACGAAGATCATCGTGACGGTCAGCAGAAGAAGTGCGATTGCCGAAATGACGATGGCGCAGACCCGTCGCTTCATCAGCGAGCTTTGCTTTTTTTCTGCGGTATTCTTCATCGATGTTTTCTCCTTACCAGTACGAAAATACCGCTACCGATTGCCAAGATGGCGGGAATGACCGTGAGCACTACCGTATATTGCGTTGCCTCGGAGGTCGTTACGGTATCGATCGAGGTATCGCCAAAGGGCTTGGGAGTCAGACCTACGGGAACAGGCTCGCTTCCGACCGTTCGCAGGACGTATTCCAAAAAGGCATTATTGCCATAAGCCGACGATTGCAGGAGCTTCTCGGAAACGAACTCGGTGGATCCGCATGCGATAACGTAGGACGATTGGTCAAGAACGTTGTAATCTCCTTGCTCGGTCGTATTGCGATCCTCTTTGGAGATGGTCATCAGCTTGAGCGGATTTTGTTCCGTTGCTCGTTTTACTTCTTTATTGTTTGCCATCGCGACGGCATTTTCTCCTGTTATAAAGAGGTCGTAGATCGTGCGGTAGCTTCCGTCTGCCGAGGAAAGTGCGCAATCGTATTCGATCGAGGAGTCGTTTTCATCCACCAGATGCGTGGGCGTGAACTGGCTCGAATAGGAGATCGACATCGCGTTGGGGAATACGATCTTCGGCGGAACGTTGGCACTGTGCAGGTTTTTGGTAACAGTACCGCCAAAGCCGGTCGTATAATAGTTGGCAAAGAAGGTATATCCGCCGTCATAATTCAGGCTTTGCGTGGGGTCCTTGATTATGTGCGGATGATATTTTCCGTCTTCACTGATATGACGGTCGTAGGAAATTCCCCACTCCTCGAGATAGGATTCAAAATTGACCAGAGGCTCGACGTTTTCGGGGGACATAAAGACCATCAGAGAATTGGTTCCGTCAAGGAATTTTTCAAGGCGCTCGATCTCGTCAACCTCGTTGACGCCGTCGCGTACCATAAAGTCGTCCTTCGGTCCGTACACAACGATCAGTCGACAGTCCTCGGGAATGGGAGAATAGTCGGGATCGTACTCGGCATCCGAGCCATCTTCCGAGGTTGCGGAAAGATCGAGGAAGTGGATCTTATAGCCTGCCGCCATCAGGGTCTGAACGAGCGGCATATCAGCAGAAACCGCTTCTCCGTGGTTGGTCGTAAGACACGCGACGGGTGCTTCGGCACGGGTAACTGCCAAAATCAGAGAGGCAAAGGTCTTCTCGCCGTTATACGCCCAAGGAGACTCCTGTGCGGAATCGGTCAGATAGAAATGCTGAAGTGAACGGACGCGGAACTCTGAGCCGCACTCGACGATGATGCTGGTGCGGTTGACCGAGCCGTACTGATTGACTGCAGTCGGATTCCAAACGATATTGACGTTCTTCACCTCAATATAGTCGGGAAATTCAGCTTGGAGCTGGAGCGCGGTGTCGTAGACGTAGCGCTGGAGGTCGTTGTCGTACATCCATACATCACGGTCATCGCAGAAGGTGATCGTGAGCATAAAGTCCTCATCCTTGAAATTCGGATCTTCGGCGCGCTTTTCGGCGCGGATTTCGTCGATCTTTTCAATGGGAGAGACGCTGTTGGGTACCTCGGGATCGCCGTCACGGATGAGCTTGACGCAGTCGTCCGAGAGGGTGAAGAGTAGTTCGGGGGTCAGGTCGGTATACCAAAGGAACTTTCCTGCGAGCGCGGAGAAAATTACGTTGACGATGATTACGCCTGCGATAACGAGCGCAGTGAGCGCTGCTGTGACTCCGCCATAGCGAAGCTTACGGTTATTTTGTGGTTTGAGCTTCATACCGTCACCGCCTTTCTCAGCCCCAACGGCGCTTGTCGTAGACCCGCACCGTCAAAAGTAGAAATACGCCCGAAATGGACAGATAGTAAAGAATTGCCGAATAGTCGAGAATTCCCGTAGTGAAATTCGTGAATCGGCTGGCGATACTGATCCAATCGATGACGAAACGAATGGCGTATACGTGAATGAACTCATTGACAATGCCCAAAATCAGCATTACCAGAATGATGGCGACCGTAATGACGGCTGCCGCCAGCTGGTTTTCGGTCAGCGAGGATACGAATAGACCAATTGAGATAAACGCAAGTCCGATGAGGATCACACCGATCACGCAGGAGATAATTTCAGGCGTGGACGGGCCGATGCGGAACACTTGGGCGTCTTGCGAAAGTCGCTCGGTGTTTGCGTACACGTACAACGGGAAGAGGTTGATGCAGGAAACGAGTACCGTTCCCACAAAGAGGGTCGCCGCGGCAAAGAATTTACCGAGGACCATTCCCCAAATCGAAACCGGAGCTGTCATCAAAAGCTGTTCGGTGCGCAACTTTTTCTCTTCCGCAAAGAGCTTCATCGTCAGAAGTGGGATGAGAATGATAAAGGAAAAGAGCAACATGGTAAAATATGTGCCCGTATCATAGGTTTTCGAGATCAGCGTGGTATAACAGCACATCAGCGCGGCGGCGGCAAGAAAGACACCAACGTAAACGTAGCCGATGGCGTTGATAAAATAGGATCTCAGTTCTTTTTTATAGATCGCAAACATAGATTTCCTTCCTTCCGCGGTTAATTCTTCTTGTTATCGTCCGAGTCGAACAGCGCCGAAAATCCGTCCGAGTCTTGCGCCGTGGTCTTCTCGAGAATGTTTTTGGCGATCTCTTGCTCGACCTTTGTGCGTCCTTTGGTGGAGCGACGCTCGTATTTTTTCTTATTCGAGGACTGATCGACGATGGCGATAAAGATGTCCTCAAGGCTCATACCGAGCGCTTCCATTCCGATGAGCGGCCAGTTTTTTTCCGCTAAGGTATAGAAGAGATTTTTGCGGATGTCTACGCCGACCTCGCTTTCGATCGTGTAGGTGTAGGCATCTCCGTCGCGTTGCGAAAGCACCTCGGCAGAAACGATGCCTGATTTTGCGCGGAGCATGGCGAGAACTTCTTTTTGAGGTCCGCAGATCTTGATCTGAAAGCGTCGCGTATTCTCGACGGCTCTCGTGATATTTTCGGTTAGTTCGTTGGCGACGATCTTACCCTTGTTGATGATAACGATACGGTCACAGACCGCCTGCACCTCTTGCAGAATGTGCGTTGAGAGAATAACGGTGTGATCTCTGCCGAGATTGCGGAGCAGGTTACGGACCTCGATGATCTGCTTGGGGTCAAGTCCGACCGTCGGCTCGTCAAAAATGATAACCTCGGGACTTCCGATGAGCGCCTGCGCGATGCCGACTCTCTGGCGGTAGCCTTTCGAGAGATTTTTGATGACGCGATGGTAGACATCGCGGATCTTCACGACGTCGCAGATCTCTTCAAGATGCTTGGTTCGATTGAGCTTACATCCCTTGAGGTTATAGTTGAAGATGAGATATTCCTCGACCGTCATATCCATATACAGCGGAGGCTGTTCGGGTAGATAGCCGATGTGCTTCTTAGCTTCCATCGGATTGTCGAGCACGTTAAAGCCCGCGATCGACACCGAACCCGAGGTCGCCGATAAATATCCCGTTAGAATATTCATTGTGGTACTTTTACCCGCGCCGTTCGGTCCGAGAAGACCAACGATCTCTCCCTTTTTTACTTCAAAGCTGATGTCGTCTACAGCGCAGTTTGTTCCGTAGTTTTTCACCAGATGTTCAATTTTTATCATTGTCGGAGAATTCCTTTCCGTAAAAATTCTGATACAGAATACATTATACCATAAATATATAAACATTCTGTGAACGAGAGCGAGTTTCGCACGAAAATAGCGTGTTTTCCGCAAAAAAAGATACCGCAGAATTTTCTGCGGTATCTTTTTTTGCCTTATTCAGCAGCTTCCTCAGCTACGTCCTCAGGCATTGCCTCTGCCTGTGCCTCGTCGAGAAGTGCACGGATCGAAAGGCTGATCTTCTGATTTTCCTCGTCGATGGCAATGATCTTTGCATCAACAACCTGACCGAGCTCGAGAACGTCGGCGGGTTTGCCGATCTTCTGCTGAGCGATCTGGGAAATGTGGATCAGACCGTCAACACCGTCCATAATCTCGGCAAATGCGCCGAAGGGCATCATGTTTACGATCTTGACTGCGGCAACGTCACCCACAGCATACTTCGCGGTGAAGAGATACCAGGGGTTGGAATCGTCGGTCTTGTAGCCCAGAGAAATGCGCTTCTTTTCAGCGTCAAAGCTCTTGACGAAGACGGTGATCTCCTGACCAACCGAAACGACGTCAGCAGGGCTCTTGATGGGGCGCCACGACAGCTCGGTTTTATGTACCATACCGTCAATTCCACCCAGATCTACGAATGCGCCGTAAGAGGTCATGCTCTTAACAACACCCGTGTAGGTCTTACCTTCTTCGATTTCTGCCCAGAAAGCAGCTTCCTTTGCGCGGCGCTCCTCACGGAGTACAGCGCGGATCGAGCCAACGGCACGGTTGCCCTTGATCTCGATAATCTTGAGAGAAACCTCGTTGCCCTTAATTGCGTTCAGATCGCCGTCCTTCGGAACACCGGTCTGAGAAGCGGGAACGAAGATCTTGTTTGCGCCGACTAGAACCTGGACGCCGCCTTTGATGATCTCAACGACCTTACCCGTAAGAACGTCACCGTTCTCACAAGCGTCCGCGATCTTCTGCCAGTTCTTTGCCGAGTCAACTGCCTTCTTCGACAGTTCTGCAATTCCTTCGATGTCGCTGACTCTGCCAACGCGTGCCTCGATCTGGTCGCCCTTCTTGTAAAGGTCGGTCAGCTTCACAGAAGGATCGTCGGTGATCTGCTCGGCTTTAATAATGCCGGTTACGGGGGCGCCAATGTCAAGCTGAAGCTCAGCATCGGTGACTGCGGTAACGGTACCCGTTACGATTTCTCCTGTATTTAAAGTTTTGAACGACGAGTTGAGCAGTTCTTCAAAGTTTTCTTTCATTTCGCTCATGGTTTTATATACCTCCTGAATGACTCCCGACGGGGTAGATGCCCCGGCGGTAATACCCACTTTCGTGTGGGCGGACGTTATTAAATCAAGCTCCTCAAGCTCATCCGGCCGTTCAATCCAGACGGTTTGGGGGCAGATTTTCTTGCAAATCCCGAAAAGCTTTGCCGTATTGGAGCTGTCCTTGCCTCCAATGACGATCATCAGATCGCTTTTCGCCGACAGCGCGGCGGCTTCGGTCTGTCTTTTTTCGGTAACACTACATATTGTATCAAAAATTAATCGATTTGTATATAGTTTTTTTAAAATTTCTTGACTTTTTTTCCATTCAGACAGATTTTGGGTAGTTTGCGCCGTCAAAATGGGGGTTTTTTCCCCGAATTTCTCAAAAATTCCCAACTCGACCGCCTTTTCAAAGGCGTCTGCCGTTTCAAAGGTCAGCGTGTCGTAGTCAAAATAGCTGAGAATTCCGATGACCTCGGGATGTGAGTCGTAACCCGAAAGGATAAAAAGATTTTCGGGAGAAGAATGCTCGCTTGCGATCTTGTGGATCTTTTTGACAAAGGGACAGGTGCAGTCCTCGTAGAAAAAATGGGGATGTTTTTCCGAAAGCTCGGAGAGCAGCCTCTCGTCTTCTCTCGGAATGCCGTGCGCGCGAACAAAAACACGGACGGGGGCGTTTTCAGAAGCGGAGGCGGCAAGTGTTGGGACATCCGAGATCGAGGTGATCCCGACGCCTTGCTCGCAAAGCCAATCGTTATATACGTCGTTATGGATCAACGGTCCGAGGGTATAGAGACGCTCTCCGCTGTTCTTGGCGATCGCTTCCTCCAGACGGTCGGTTGCCCGCTTTACGCCGAAGCAAAAGCCCGCTTCCTTTGCGATCTCAACGCTCATACTGTTGTCTCCTTGTCAAATTCTTCTCCGAGCGTACAAACGCGGTCAAAGATAATTCCTGTGATCCTTGCATATTCCCCCGTTGCTTCAGGGTCATAGCCAAACGAGTCAAAGGCGATTTCTTCTCCGATGATGACCTGCGTTTTGCGGAAGAGCTTATGCGTATTATTTTTCTTTTTAATGTAAACGGGAACGACGTTTGCTTCGGCTCTCGTACAAATGAGCGCCGCGCCGTTTTTTGTTGTCGTTTCGCGCGGATTCTGTCCGGGATAACGATGTCCCTGCGGGAAAATGCCCATACATTTCCCTTCCTTGACCAAATGGACTGCCGTTTTGATTGCGCCGACGTCGTTGCCGCCGCGGTCAATTGGAAACGCGCCGAGGACGCGGATCAGACCCGAGAGCAGAGGGATCTTAAAAAGCTCCTTCTTTGCCATAAAGCAGACCTGATGCTTTCGGAAAGCGTAACAAAGTACAACGGCATCGGTTGCCGAAATGTGGTTAGCACAGACGATAAAGCCGCCCTTGTCCGGTTCGTTTTCTCGTCCCGTCACACGGATGCGAAACAAAAATCCGACAAGACCCGCAAAGATCGCGTAGCAAATTCGGTAAAAAGTACTGCCCGTTTTTTGGGGCTTGGTTTTCTTTTCTTTATTCTTTTTCAAAGCGACGCTCCTTTGCCGTAGGTTATTTTTTCTCAAAAAAATTGGTTTTTTCGCGTACGAGGGCGATGACCGCGTCAACGCTTTCCTCCAAATTCATTCCCGAGTTGTCGAGAATGACCGCGTCGGAAGCCGCCTGCGCGGGTGCAATCTCGCGCGTGCTATCCTGCGTATCGCGCTCGTTCATCTCACGGAGAACGTCCTCGAAGAGAACCTTCTGTCCTTTGGCAATCAGCTCGTCATAGCGACGTTTAGCACGGCACTCAGCAGACGCTGTCAGATAGATCTTGCAATCGGCGTTCGGAAGAATGACCGTTCCAATATCTCTGCCGTCCATAATAACACTATTCTTTCGTGCGATCTCCTTTTGAGTTTCCAGGAGAAAGGCACGTACGGCGGGAATTGCCGAAACAGCGGACGCGTACATCGACATTTCGGGAGTGCGGATTTTGTCGCCAAGATCCTCTCCGTTCAAAAAGACGTGCTGTGCGCCGTCGACGTATGCGACCTCGATCGAAATTTCGGGAAGAATTGCGCCTACTCCGTCTTTGTCACGCGGATCAATCTCTTTGGAACGAACGTAATAGCCGATGGTGCGATAGAGCGCGCCGGTATCGACGTAAACGATACCGAGCTTCGCGGCAACCGCCTTGGAAATGGTGCTTTTTCCCGCGCCTCCGGGACCGTCAATGGCAATTTGGATCATTTTTGTTACCTCGTTTTAATCATTAGTGGCGGCAGAGTTTCCTGCCAACGCGCCTGTAGCAAAGGCAATCTGCAGGTTATATCCGCCCGTATATGCGTCTACGTCAAGCACCTCGCCCGCGAAATAAAGTCCGCGGCAGAGCTTGGATTCCATTGTTTTGGGATTAATTTCTCGGATCGATACGCCACCCTTCGTGACGATCGCCTCGTTGATCGGTCGAAAATCATCAAGTGTAATGCGAAGCCCGTGTAGGAGTTCGCGTAACACTTTTCTTTCTTCCTTGGTGACCGAATTGACCTTTTTGCGCGGGTCAATACCCGAACGGCGGAGAATGACGGGGATCATTTTCGCAGGGAGAAGATCTCCTAGCGCGTTTTGAAAATCTTTGTTTTGGTATTTCGCAAAGTCGGAAAGAATTCGTGTGTCCAGTGTTTTTTCGTCGAGCGCAGGCTTGAGGTTGATACTTGCCTCGTATCTTCCCGCTGTCATATCAGGTAGATGCGCCGATGCCGAAAGAATCATCGGACCGGTAACACCGAAGTGCGTGAACATCATTTCTCCAAAGTCCTCGTATACGAGTTTGCCCGATTTTTTTTCGTAAATACTGAGTGCGACGTTTTTGAGCGAAAGGCCCTGCATTTCGGCACAGATTTTATCACGGCTGACGATCGGGACGAGCGAGGGGAGAAGAGGGGTGACGGTATGTCCGACTTTTTTTGCAAAGCGGTATCCGTCGCCGTCCGAGCCCGTGCGGGGATAGGACGCGCCGCCCGTACAGACAATGACGCGGTCGGCTCGAAGCAAGCCCTCCGAGAGCTGTACGCCGATGACTCTTCCGTCGTCTATGGCGATCCCTTCGACCTTTTCATAGCACGTGTTGACGCCGAATGCACGGCATTGCTCGGTCAGTGCGCGGACGATATCCTCTGCCTTATCCGAGATCGGAAAGACTCTTCTTCCGCGTTCGACCTTCAGCGGTACGCCTGCGTTTTCAAAGAAGCGCATCGTATCCTCGGTCGAGAAAAAGCTGAGCGCTCCGTACAGAAATCGGGGATTGGTCGGTACGTTTTGCAAAAATTCCTGCATTGTACAGTCGTTGGTGACGTTACAGCGACCCTTGCCCGTGATGCGGAGCTTTTTTCCGCAGGAATTCATTTTTTCGAGCAGTGTGACCTCAGCACCTGCCGCCGCGGCGTGGATTGCCGCCATCATTCCTGCCGCGCCGCCGCCGACGACGGCGATTTTGATTTGTTCGTTCATCGCGTTATCCTTGCGTTTTGTCGTAAACGTCGTATTCGTCCCAGATCTCCTCGAGCTGGCGCAGACGGATCTTCAGGTCGTCCTGCTTTTTGCGGGAAACGGCAACGATGATGGCATTGATGATGCTCAGCGGCGCGACCAGCGAGTCGGCGAAGGATGCCATATCGCTTCTTGCGGTGAGCACCTGATTTGCCTGCGGCGCGATCGGAGAGGCGGGGCTGTCGGTGATCGCGATCACGTCGGCTCCCGTATTGCGAGCGAAATTGACGGCGTGAATGATACGTTTGGAATAGCGTGGAAAGCTGATGGCGATCATCACGTCTTCGGGCTTGATATTCATGATCTGCTCAAACATTTCACTGCCGGAGGTGGTTTGTACAAATTTGACGTTGTCAAAAATCATACGCAGTCCGTGCGCCAAAAATCCTGCCAGCGAGGATGATGCGCGTACGCCAAGAATATAAATGTCGCGTGCGCCGACGATCTTATCTACGGCATCCTCAAAGGCACCGCGGTCGATGTCCTCGAGCGTGTGCTTGATCTTATCTGCATCTCCCAAAAGAACCTTTGAGAGAACGTCTCCGTCACCGATGAGGTTATTGGTAACCTCGATTCGCTGAAACGAGGTCAGCTTGGTGCGGACGATTTCCTGCAATGCGTGCTGAAAATCGGGATAACCCGCAAATCCGAGCTCGATGGCAAAGCGAACGACGGTGGATTCCGATACGTGCACGATACTGCCGAGCTTGGAGGCGGTCATATACGCCGCTTTGTCGTAGTGTTCGAGAATATATGCCGAGATCAGCTTCTGTCCCTTGGAAAAGGACGGCATTCCCGCTTCGATCTCAGCCAGAAGATTTCGTTTCATAAAAGTTCTCCCGTTGATTTAATCTTGACCTGCGGTCAGACGGATCAGGAGCTTGCGGTCATCGGGGACCTCGCCCTTGAGCGCCGCCTTGTTGCGTCGGATCTCTCCACACTTTTCGCAACGGTGAATGACCACAAATCCCTTTTTGGGATCGGGTTCGGTGCGAATGGGGCGGAGCGCGCCGCGGCAGGGATTGGCTCGATCGCCGGGATTGATGTCCACGTGGATCGACCAAAGGCAATACGGACAGTGGTTTCGTGAGGTATAGCCGAGCGGCGGAACCTCACGTCCGCAATGCGTACAGACGAAGGAATCGTCGTTTTTGGTAAAACGTTTCTGTTCCATCGGTTGCCTCTTATGATGCCGCGTATTTGCGGATTGCGCGCCGATCTGCGCCTGAGAGCTTGACGTCGTAGCACTTTGCGAGGTGATCGTAGATGCAGAGCGTTCCGTAGGTGGTTTCGTCGTAGTTGACTTCTTCGATATAGTAAATATCGGTGTAGACGGCAAGCAGCTCGCCGCGTTCCAACAGCTCCTCCATCGATACGCCGATCTCGTCCAGATCAAAGATCAGACGGCGGTAATTATAAAGATTTTGGGTTTCGGAGGTGACACTGCTTGCGTGGACGCGCGTCAGCTTGACCGATTCGGGATCGTTTCCGAGGTTATCCTCGGTATTGTCGGGGGTAAGATCGGTGGCGAGCAGCAGGGTGACGTCAAAGAGCTCGCTCTCCCGCGAGGGGACCTCGGAAAGTCCCTTGTCCTCTGCCAGGTGCTCGATGGTCGAATTGTTGTAACGGAACGTAATCTGAATTTGATTTGCCGAGGGGATGAAAACGCTGTCGGTAACGGCAAAGTAGCCGTAATTATGTTTGGCGCGCGTGATCATATCGAGATTTTGATTGAACATCGAGAGCTTATCGCCCTCCTCTTCGTATGCTACGACCACCTTGTCGTTGAGGGTTAAACCCTCCATCGATTTCGGGTTTCCCGAGGAGAAAATTCTCCAAAAAAGGAAAAAGATGACCGAAAAAATAAGCATGAAAAATAAAATTTTAACGGTTTTTCCGAAAATACGGAAGCCTCTGGAAGCTCTTGACATTTTGACTCCTTTTCGATATAATAAATATAGTTCGCAAGTCAATGATCCCACGTTGATCGTTATATCTATCTTATTTATTATATCATATTCCGCTCGCAAATTCAAGTGTTTTTGCAAGTTGTAGTTTCAAAAGTTTCAAATTATCTCCGAATGAAAGGAAAAATCGATGATGCAATACGAATGGATCGCTCAAAAAAGCAATAAAACCGCCCGAAATCTCGTGACCGTTCTGCTGGTTGGAGCATTTGCTCTGATGATAATCCCCACAGCAATTCAGACCCTTCCCTTCCGTTGGGTTATACAGCTGATCGCGCTTTGTCTGATGACGGCGGGGATTTTTATGACGACCCGCTATTTGACCAAGATGTTTATATATCGCATCGTGGATGACGGCAACGGCTTGGATCTGACGGTGACCGAGGCTTCGTCGAACGGTAAGCGTCAAATTACGGTGTGCCGTGTCGGTCTTTCGGGGATTCGCCAACAAGTGATTCTTTCTTCGGCAGAGGAAGAAAAAAAGGAGCGCGCCTTGCTCAAACAAAGACAGATCAAGCGGTTTGACTATCGTCCTGATCTTTTTCCTGCGAAAAGCCTTCTCGTGATTGTGGAGGAGGGTGGCGAGGAGCTTGCGTTGTTCCTTGCCTATGAGGAACAGCTTGCCTCGTGGCTTATGCCGAATGAGGGAGAATAACAAATGCGTAGCCGTAAAATTTTACGGCTACGCATTTGTTTATTTATTACGGCGGTATTCAGTGGGAGATGCGCCCATCAGGCGGCGGAAGGATGCGGAAAACGCCGACATACTGCGATATCCGACGGAATAGCAGACCTCGGTGATCTTTTCACCGCGGTCGATTCTCGCACACGCATCGCGGATGCGGAGCTGTTCGACGTATTTCCACGGCGAAAGATTGAAATATTTTGCAAAAAGTCTTGAAGCGTATTCTCTGCTGTAATAAAAATGTGCGGCAACCTCTTCGACCGAGCTGATGATGTTGTAATTCTCGTCCAGATAGTTCCGAAGCTCTTGCACCTGCTTTGGAAGCACCTCTTCGGAAGGATCGGTTGAGGCGGTGGAGAAGTCTTTTTTGAGACGCCCGATCAGGAGCGTGATCTCGGCATAAGCTAAAAGTCGGTCGTCCGGCTTCTTACTTTGCAATAATTCCTCGATGCGATAAAGCGCGTTTCTTACTTCATCACGCTGTTTTGCGCTAAGACAAAAGGAAAACGGCTCGCTTTCCGAGAAAAGTTCTTCTGAGAGCGCGGTGCTCTGTCCACTAAAGTCAAATGCCGCAGGCGTAAAATACAGTACGAAGCGCTCATAGGTCGATGGGGCAACAAGCCGCGCCGTATGGCTTTTGCCCGACGGGATCATTATTACGCACCCGTCACGCGGAGTGATGCTTCGGTCACCGCAAAGATACTGTACCTCACCGCGTTCCCAAAAAAGAAGCTCGCAGTAGTCGTGATTGTGCAGATGCTCGGGGAAATTTTCTTTCTCATAGTCGCTGACTCGGTGCGAAAAAATGATGTTTTCCCCCACGGGGATGTCCAACCATCCACTTCGATTGCGATAGACGAGATCTCCATCACTCGCTTCTTCATATTTTCCCGTTGCCAAATGGCGGTGGATATATCCTTTCATAGTTGCTCCTTTGTCACAAAACAGGAAGAAATCAATCACAAAGGAGGTTGCATTCCCGTTTTGAGAATTTTATAATAGTAGTATAATCGCATTTGATGAATTTGTCAAGAACAAAGGAGAAATTTTGATGGAAATGAGCGCAACGAAATTAAGAAGAAATATCGTAGACACCGAGCTTTGTATCGTTGGTGGAGGTCTTGCGGGACTTTGTGCCGCTGTTTCTGCCGCACGTCACGGAACCAAGGTCGTGTTGATGCAGGACCGTCCGATGCTTGGCGGTAACGCATCGTCGGAGATTCGTATGTGGGTTTCGGGAGCTGGAACCCGCGTTCGTAATTTGCAGGAAACGGGCTTGATGGAAGAGATTCTTCTCGACAATATGTACCGCAACCCCACGAGAAATTTCTCGATCTGGGATTCGATTCTTTATGAAAAGGCGGCGTTTGAGCCGAATTTGACGCTGATGCTCAACTGTGCGTGCTGTGATGCCGAAATGGACGGCACGCGCATCGTATCGGTCACGGGATTTCAGCTGACAACCTACACCTGGCAGACGGTACGCGCGAACATTTTCATCGACGCATCGGGAGACAGTATTCTTGCCGATCTTTCGGGTGCGGAATACCGCGTTGGACGCGAGGCGCGTGAGGAATACGGCGAGCGTTGGGGTCTTGACGAGGCAGATCGCCGCACGATGGGAATGAGCTTGATGATTCAGGCGCACGAAACCGATCACAAGTGCGACTTTATGCCCCCCGAATGGGCGTACAAATTCCCCACCGACGAGGATATGATGGACAAGCCGCACGACTGTCTGAACAAGCTGAACACCAACTTCTATTGGATTGAGCTTGGCGGTCTTGTAGACTCGATTCACGATACCGAGAGCGTGCGCGATGAGCTTTTGAAAATTGCGTTTGGCGTTTGGGATCACATCAAGAATCAGGGAGATCACGGCGCGGAGAATTGGGAGCTCGACTTCCTCGGCTTTCTGCCCGGCAAGCGTGAAAGCCGCCGTTATATGGGTGACTACGTGCTGACACAGCAGGACGTGGAAAGTGCGGCTCGCTTTGACGACGTCGTTGCATACGGTGGTTGGCAGATCGACAACCACCTGCCCGGCGGCTTCTGGATGCCGAGTAAGGGCGGCGCGCATTTGCAAAAGAATCGTCTCACCGAGCCGTACGCGATTCCGCTTCGTTCGCTCTATTCGAGAAATATCGATAATTTGATGTTTGCGGGACGCAATATCAGCGCGTCGCATCTTGCGTTTGCTACCACGCGCGTGATGGGTACTTGCGGCGTGGTCGGTCAGGCGGCGGGTACGGCGGCATCGGTAGCGATTGCCAACGGTCTGACACCTCGCGCGGCGTGCGCTGAACGGATTCGCGACATTCAGGATATTCTTCTTGAGGACGACTGTTTCCTTCCCGGTCTTATCCGCAAGCCCTCAACTCTGACACAGCGCGCAACATTGACGGCAGACTACGGTGACGCCTCTGCCATTCTGAACGGTCTTGACCGCCGTATCTGGGGCAACGACAACGGATACTACGGAATGTGCAATCGCGCGGTGACCTATACCTTTGACGAAAAGGTGCATATCTCGTCTTTCCGTTTGATTGTGGACAGCGATCTTGACCGAGAATACGTCGAGGGAAATCCCGATCTTCTGCACATTTCCGCTCCTTTGATGCGTCCGATGCACCACAATTATTCCCGTCTCGGCTTTCCCAAGACCATTTTGAAGGAATTCCGCATTGAGGCGCTGAATGACGCAGGCGAATGGGTGACGGTGTACGAAACCGCCGACAACCATCAGCGTCTCATTCGTGAGGAGATTTCGGTCGATACCACGGCAATCCGCCTCATTCCCGTGCATACCTACTACTCTGCATCGATGTGGACGACCTTTGGCTCGACACAGGCACATATCTTCTCGTTTGAGGTAAGATAACAAAGAAGAACGGCTCCGAAGAGCCGTTCTTCTTTGTTTATTTCACGTCGGATTTGGCAATTGCTCTCTTGACAAAGAAGGCAATTCCCTTTTCGATCAGATTGAGAGCGAGGATCAGCAGCGAAACGATTGCCGTACCTTCGATGAAGGACTGCGATTCGAGCTGCGGGATCATCAGCGAGAGCGGCATGGTTCTGAAGTTGACTAGGAAGGATACCGCAGAGATGGTGATCATTGCGTTGACGAAGAAATAGCTATACATTTCCACGATGGTGTATCTCGTGCTCGGAACGTAGACGGCAAAAAGCATTCTCAGTCGGCTGATGCCAAGTGTATGCGCTACGTCCTCGAGGTTCGGATTGAACTTCGTGAGCGAGTTATACGCCATCAGATACGGCGACGAGAAGAAGTGGATGATGTTGACGATCACCAGCATAAAGATGGTTCCGTACAGCGGCATATTCTTGAAGGTCATGACGTAAGACAGACCGAGAACGACGCCGGGAACTGCGAGCGGAAGCATACTGATGAAGTGCAGAAGCTGATTGGAGATCCGCTTGCCCGATCTTGCCGTGCAATATGCCGCAAAATAGGAGAAGATCGTTCCTACGAGTGCGGTCAGCAGTGCGACCGACACCGAGTTGACGAAATACATTCCGATACCGCCCGAGATCAGCTTTTTGACGTTGTCGAGCGTAAAGGTCATATCGATCGGATACTGCTTGACAAAGCTCAGGCACGCAAATGCGAAGATCGGAAGACACATCAGAAAGAGCGAGAATCCGAGGAAGCAATATGCTCCGACGTCACGCGCCTTGTTCTGCGCAATCTTGAAGGGTTTTGTTACTGTGCTGACCGCGCCGATATTTCCACTCTTTTTGAGGTCGAGCAGAAAGGCGATGATCGCGGGAGCAAGCAGGACCATACCAATGACCGCACCGCCCGAGAAGTTCATCATACCGATAACCTCACGGTACATATACACGGGAAGTGTCATGACCGTGCCGCCCGTCATCAGCGGAACACCGTAGTCGGTAAATACCATCGTAAATACGGCAAGAACAGCGGAGATGAGCGTACGCTTCATCGAGGGGATCGTAATCGTTTTGAACATTCTGATCTTCGACATTCCAAGCACGTCTGCCGCCTCGTAGGTCGTAAAGTCCTCATATTGCAGAGAGTCAAAGAACATCAAAAACGCTACGGGGAAGGAATAGAGCACCGAGCCCATCACGATACCCGTATAGCCGTAAAGATCGATACTGATGCCAAGTAGGTTGCTGATAATACCGTTGTCACCGAACAAAAGCACCAGACCCATACCGTGAGAGATACTCGGAATCAGCATAGGAATGGTAAAGAGCATCATCCAGACCGCCTTGAATTTGACGTCGGTACGGGTGATGACGTAAGCCAACGCAAAGGCGAGAACGACCGAAATGACCGTTGCGATCAGCGTGGTTACGAGAGAGTTTCGGAGCATCGGCAAAAACTGAGCCGACGTAAAGATGCTGACGATATGCTCTCCTCGGATCTGGAAAAACAGAATGACGATGGGGAGCACGACGGTGATTGCCAGATAGATCAGCAGAATATGCTTCAGCAATCGAGATGAAACGTGCTTCATCGTTCATCCCTCCCGGTGTAGTGCAGCATATCAAAATACTTTTTATCCAGCTGCTCCACGACAAACTCGGAAACGTACTGGTTGGCGGGGTTTCTGTAAAGCTCGAGCGGCGTGTCGATCTGCTCGATATTTCCCTCGTTCATAACCATAATTCTGTCGCTGAGGAAGAAGGCTTCTTCCTGGTCGTGGGTGATGAAGAGCATCGTTGCGTTGAATTTCTTCTGAATTGCCTTGAGCTCTTTCTTCATAATTTCTCTGTTTGCTACGTCAAGCGCGGAGATCGGCTCGTCGAGCAGAATGATATCGGGGTTAGTTGCAAGCGTTCTTGCGATGGCAACACGCTGCTGCTGACCGCCCGAAAGCTGGCTCGGCTTCTTTGCCATTTGATCGGAAAGACCGACCTGTTCAAGCGTGTGAATTGCGATCTCTCTTGCCTGCTTCTTGGTTTCTTTCTTCAGCTTGAGCGCGTACTCGACGTTTTCAAGCACCGTCATATTGGGGAACAACGCATAGTTCTGGAAAACGATGCCCATTCCGCGGTCGATGCTCTTGAGCGCGGAAATATCCTTTCCCGCTTTCAGAATTTCGCCCTCATCTGCTGTTTCCAAACCGATCAGAATACGGAGCAGGGTTGTTTTTCCACAGCCACTGGGGCCGAGAATGGACAAAAACTCGCCTTCGTACAGATCAAAGGAGATGTTGTTGAGAACCTTTTTTTCGTCAAAGATCTTCGTCATATTGCGAACCGAAAGTTTCGTGTTTAATACTTCCATATTTCGAGCAGCCTCTCTTTCTCTGTCATTTCCTGAATTCCCTTCATATCGGCATATACGATATTTTCGGGATAGTTTTGGATCTTATTTACCTGACCGTCATAGATGGTTTCGGGAGAAAAATTCTCCTTGTCGTATACCAAAAATTCGTTGATGATAAAATCGTAAACCTCTACGATCTCTTCATTTGTCTCTCTTCCGCTGATCAAGCCTGTTCCGGTCAAGGAATAAGGCGATCCGTCCTCGGGGAAGATGATTTCGAGCGGTTGTCCTTCGTTTTGCTCACTGACCGCTTGGAAGGTGAGTGCCAGTCCGATAGCGACCTCTCCCTGCTTGAGTAACTTGATTGGACCCGAGCCAGATTCGGTAAACTGTTTGAGGTTGCCGTGCAACGCATCCACATAGGCAAGCGCGCCCTCGGTTCCCATCGAGTTAACCCAGGATTTGTAGAAGAAGTATCCCGTTCCGCTCGACTTGGGGTCGGGCATTGCTACAAGTCCCTTATATTCGGGCTTGAGCAGATCCTCGTAGCTCGTAGGAGCTTCGAGTCCGTACTTGTCCAAAATATCGCGGTTGACGATGATGGCTCCCGCCTGTCTCTCCCAAGTGACCCAACGGTTGCCGTTGTCCTCGGGGGTGAGTCCGTCGACGTAATCGATCTCACTTATTCCCGAAATATCCGCCAAATGGTCGGTGATCTTGCTCATATATCCCGTTTCGAGTCCGACGAGAATGTCGATCTCGGTGTTGGTGCCTTCCGCAAAGACCTTTGCCGCCGCCTTACCGGTGGACATATACATAACAATGATATTTTTATCGGGGAATTTTTCATTGAGCTGTTCCTGCAGGGCGTCGTTTCTAAATTGCTCGGAAGAGCAACAGATGACGATGCTTTCCTGATTGCCTACCGTAGCGAATACGGTAAACAGAAGCGTTAGCACCAAGAGGATGATTAAACCCTTTTTCATTCCTTTTACCTCGTTTTGATGTTTCAAAAGATCAGACGTCGTAGGTCTTGTCAATTGCCTTCAGCTCGCGGAAGGTGTCGATCTCGACGATATCCTCATCGAAGCACTCGGCAATTTCCACAGCGTAATTTTCTTTGCGGTAGACCAGCGGTACCTGCTCCCAATAGCGCTCTTTTCCGCCGGGCGTTGCGTAAACGTCGGCAATGTCCTGCGAGAGCTTGTGACCGTCTGCCTCGCTCCAATAGGAGACACCAACCATCTGCCAGCAGTTTTCTCCGCCTACCTTTTCCTGAACGATGATGCCGTCCTTGACCTCGAAGCACCAGTCGTCGGTTCTTTCCTTGCGGATTGCAAGGAAGTCGGAGGTGTAGTGGTATTTCTTGATGATCTTGGGATTGGAGATCAGAAGGTCTGCCTCAAATACGTAAGAATTTGACAGCATATAGCGGGCAACGAGTGCGCTGGAAATGTTGTTTGCCTCGTTGTAGATGGGGTTTTCCAAAAACTTGATCATCGGATATTTGTAAAGTAGCTGATCAAATTGCTCGGCAAGGTAGCCGCGAACAATGTAGATCTCGTTGATGCCTGCCGCAAGACAAGCGTCGATCAGCGTGTCGATCATTCGAACACCGTGCACTCTGACCAGAGGCTTCGGCGTATTGAAGGTGAGAGGTACGAGACGAGAGCCAAAGCCTGCTGCAATAAAAATGGCTCTTCTTGCGCGGTAGGGCTCCAGTGCGGTCACACCGTTTCCTGTGATTGTTCCCTCGGAAACATAGCCAAGTTCTACGAGCTCTTTCATCGTCTTATTGATTGTGCCGAGAGAATATTTGGTGATTTTTTCGATTTCTCTTTGAGTCAAAGCGGTCTTTGACGATGCAAGAGTTACCAGAATATCGAATTGCTTTCTTGTAAGTTCCATATCCGTCGCTCCTTTCTTTTGTTCAAAAATATGGTTTTGTTTTTAAGTTTTGAAATGTTTTTTGTCAGAGTTTCAAAATGGCAAGAAAAACACCATTTGTTCATTTAAGTTGATAAATTGATTGCGTTTGAAACGCATCTTCAAATAACATTATATCATATTTGCTGTAAATGTCAATGGTTTTTTCAAAAAAACCGTTTTTTGGTCAAAAAATGAACATTTTTATCCCTGAAAAGCCAAAAAAATGAGCCAGAAAACCTGACTCATTTTTTGGAGGATGTTCTTTTTTTCTTCTTTTTGACCGAAAAACCGAATGTACCGATCTTTTTTCCAAGCTCGAAATATTCTCCGTGCGCGAAGGCGGCAAGTCCTGCGCGGTCAAGATGAAGCTTTCCATCTCCATCGAGGAGCGACTCGTCGACGTCGATGGCAACGATATCGGCAAGGAACATTTCGTGGCTTCCGAGCGGAATGATATCGGTCACACGGCACTCGAGCGAGAGCGGACTTTCCGCGAGAATGGGACATTTTACCGCAGAGGCAGGCTCTGCGTGCAGTCCGCATTTTTCAAATTTATTGACCTTTTTTCCTGTGTAAACGCCGCAATAGTCGGCGACGCGAATAAGAGAGGCGGGAGTCAGATTGACGACGAATTCACCCGATTCCTTAATTAAATGATAGGAATGGCGTGTCGGTCGCACCGAAATATAGGTCTTGGGCGGGACGGTGTTGATGATGCCCGTCCACGCAATGGTGATGATGTTGGCGGATTCCCCTTCCCCACACGTGACCATACAGGGCGGTACGGGCGCGGTCAGCGCTCCGCCTTTCCAAACAAGTTTACTCATAATGCCTTTCTGCGGGGCTCGCCCCGCACCCTCAAAAACTTAAAATAATTTTAAATAAAAATCGCATCCCAAACTTGTCGAGGACGTAGGGTCCGACAAGTTTGTTCCTCAGAAAGCCGATGTCTGCACGGACAATACGGCGTCACAATCAATCACTTGTTGTTGTTTTCTTTTGGGTCCCTTTTCCAAAAGAAAAGGGACAATCACCTACGCCTGAACTAACTTTTTCACCGCCTCGCCTGCGGCAATGAGGCCTGCGACGGGGGGGACGAAGGAGATACTGGCGGGGATTTGCTTTCCCGTTTCGGGATTGATATGCTTTGGGATTTCGGCGGGAGCTTCCTCGGAATAGACGACGGGCAGGTGCAGAATACCGCGTTGCTTTAGCTCACGGCGCATCACTCTTGCCAAGGGACAACCCGAGGTTTTTGCCAGATCGGTCACGCGGAAGGCGGTGGGATCGAGCTTATTGCCCGTGCCCATACAGGAGATCATCGGCGTGCCCGCGCGGAGCGCTGCTTCTGCGATAGCGATCTTTCCCGAAACCGTATCGATTGCGTCGATGACGTAATCGTAGGAGGTAAAATCAAAGAGGTGTGCGTTTTCGGGCAGGAAGAATTCCTGTCGGCAGATGACCTTGATTTTCGGATTAATGTCGCGAAGCCGTTCGGCAATGACCTCGACCTTCGGGAGTCCGACTGTGCTCTCTAGGGCGCAGAGCTGACGATTGATATTCGAGCGAGAAACGCAATCTGAGTCAACAAGCACCAGCTCTCCAACTCCTGCGCGTGCCAATGCTTCTGCTGCGTAGCTTCCCACGCCGCCTACACCGAAGAGGGCAACGCGAGAGGAGGCAAGGCGCGCGATGGCGTCCTCGCCTAAAAGAAGCGCTTCGCGTTCAAAGCGTTCATCCATAAAAACCTCTTTTCTCCCTCGCTCGTGAATGGGAGGGGTGTCGTTTTATTGCTTGTTTGTTCTGTTTTTCTTTTTCTTCTTGACATGCTTGACAATCAGAATCGGAACGGTGATGATCACGCCGAGTAGGAAGAGTGCGATGATTGAGATTGGAAGGAGTATATCGACGACAACGGATTCTATTGCACCGCCCTCTCCGCTATCGGCAACTTCTTCGGCGCGAATTGAATAATAATTGGCGATATATGTCATATCTCCCGTTACGATCGATGAGGTTGATGACCATCCAATGAAGGTATAGAAGAAGCCATCTTCCTCAAAGGAGGTTGGGATTTCGGGAAAGATTACGGTCGAGCCAAACGGTTGTACCTGTACGATCGTTTGTCCATGGTATTGAAATTCGATCTGATATTCGATCGGAACAAATTCTACCGAAAGGACTGCGTCAAAGGAAGGCATAGTGAGATTCTTGGGATCTGTTGCTATCTGCTCTCCGCTGACGGGGTCGGTAAAGACCAAGGAAGATAGACGGTAATTCGAGTCGGGACGGATGGTCAGAAGAATTTTTTCTCCTGCCGAATAAACGGTTGTGCTTGCCATTGCCTGACCGTGCTCGCTGACGTTGAGTGTGAGTGAAAATCGACGGTGTGGTTGATAGTACACACTGGTCGCAGCAAGTAGCTGTGTCGTCGTTGAGGTGGAGGTGCAAGGAATATTTTCCTGACAACGATCTAGGGCAGGATAGTACGCCGAGAGGTAAATATTCTTTTCGGTGGCAAAGCCGTGCTCTAGATTCAAACGAAGTTCGCCCGAGCCAAGAGAAATCTCTGTTCCATCATTGCGGAAGCATCGAATCGCCGTACCGTAGGACGGATTCTGATCCAAAAGGAGTTCGCAAATTCCCTGCTGTTGCAAGGATTGTAATGCGGACGGATCGAACGTAAGGGATACGCCTCGATCGGTAAAGATGATTTCCAGACGCTTTTCCTCAGAGGCGGCCTTAGCTACCAGTGCGGAGAGTGAAAATCTCGGTTCGGAAGAGACAAGCACGTATCCCGTCGCGGACGGAGCGACCGACAAAGAGCCGATTGAAGTATTCGGAAGCTGAGCCAACGAAAGCTCACGATAGCGTGCGGTGTAGGTAATATTGTCGGTGGTGGGTGTGAGCGGTTTGTCCCAAGCGTCAAACTCGTAAAGACTTCCGCCCGAATAATAGGACGCCGGCGTGATCGGCGCGGTCGGTGTTGCTTGCCAAGCGACTTGCTGAGAAAGCGACTGTCCTTCCATTGCAAAGGTGACGGTGTAATTTCTCACCTGCTCCCGATATTGCGCGACGTATTCGGTGTTGCCGTAGATGGGTGAAAGCGGCGGATCCCAGGTTGTAAAGACGTAGTCGGTGGACGGCGTGCTTGCTTTGTTGGTCGAGCCCACAAAGACGGGCGTTGTTCCAACGGGCACGCTGATCTGAGATACCGTGGTTCCGTCGATGATGAAGGTCGCCTCGAAGCATTTTGCCTTGCGACGGTATTTTGCATAGACGAAGGTGTCGTCCGACGTGCGCAGAAGAGAGTGCCCCGTCGGCTCGGACCAGCCGTCGAAGGTATAAGTAGCATATTCATTTTCAAAAGAAATCGGAAGTAGCGCGGAGTTGTCCGACGGTGTGGGAAGCGATGAAAGATCGCTTACGTCCAGCAAGACGCCGCGCGCTCCGAATACCGACGGTGCGCCGATTCGTTTTTGAACTGAAATCTCGGGAAGCCGGATCGAGGGATCCTCGGACAGCTCCTGCCGTTCGGAGAGCGCGCCGTCAAGATAAGCAAGGCAGATCTCTCCCGTACGCAGCACGAGCTCGTGGTCGCTTTGCGTCGGCGGGATTGGCTCTTCCTTTGGCATCGGCGCGGTCGGCTTCGTGACCTCGGCAGGCTTTGTGGGTTCTGCTAGTGTCGCGGGCGGAATGGGCTGTTGTACGGCGATGGGCTCGGTGGGAGCGACGGGGGGGGTGAGCTCGGTAACCTCGGGGATCCAGGAAAGATCGCTCGGGTTTGCCGCGTTGGAGTCTGAAATGATCAGATTCTGATTTAAAAGATCGCTGAAATAGTAAGGATGCGGCTCACCGTCGTCGGCGTAAAAGCTCCAGGTGTTGTCGGGGGTTCTCTCGTCGTCAAGGCACAGACAGATCAGATAGATATGCGCCAGCACGTTCTTGATACGCCATTTTTTGTATGTGCCTTTATCCTCGGGGTATTCGAGTTCGAGCTTTGCGCACATCAGCGTATAGACTGCGGGCTTTAAAATATCGCTCATTCTTTGGTAGAGTGAGTTGAAAAGCGAACATATTTGATCGTAGTTTTCCTTGTAGAAGATAAATGCGGCTTCTTCAGAAATTGTGCGCGCCTTGTTGTATTCGCCAAGCAGATCATTGAGAAGATCAGCGTCGGTTCGGAGATTCGTGATCGTTTCCTTTGGAATACCGAAGGTTTTGGAAAGAACACCTTGATATTTTTCAAACATCACTACGAGCTCCGAATTTTGGAGAGCGCGGTAAAGCGTTCCTGTGGATCCGTCACTTGGTGTTAAAAACAGACTTTCCATCGGATGGAGTGAGATTCGAATCGCGTCGAGGTTTTGGAGATATGCCTTATATTTTTTATCTTGTGCCGTGTATTCGGCATAGGCTTTGTCGTAGAGTTTCTTTTCTTTGTCGTAGGTCGCTAGTTTCGCAAGGTATTCCTCATAGAGTTTGTTTTTTTGCCGATAGATTTCCCAATCGCGCTGATTTTGCTTGTATTCGGCAAGGGCGTTCTCGTAAAGAGCAAGCGAAGAAAGATAGAAATCATAGTTTAGGCAGTCGGCTTCGTATTGCTCGATAGCACGAAGATAGGCTTGGTATTCTTCTAGCGCTACGGTATATTGAAGCATTGTCTCTTCGGTGGCAAGCGCATTTTTTGCATCGCGATATGCCATCGTAACGAGTTGATTGACTGTTTCCTTGGGAAGCGTGATAGAGCCCTGATAAAATACCGTGACAGAGGTAGGGTCGGTGTCACTCGGTAGATCGGTAACGGTTACCGAGAAGTGCTGTCCGTCCGAGGACGCGACAAGAGGTAGCTCTTTCGCTCCAAGCAGAGCGCGGACGGGAAGGTAGGAAACGGTTTGTCCATTCTTTGCGATGTAAGAATAGCCTTGCGCCGTGACGGTGACACTGCTGTCACTCTTTTCGGTCGAGAGCAAAGAGGGCGGGAGCAGTCCGTCATAGACGAGATATTCCGAAAAATAGCGATCAAGATAGGATTTTTCCGCTTCACTCAAGGCGCTTTCGTTTTTGTAAATCGTTTCGAGCAATAGCGTTAGCAGATCCGAGGGAGAGAGCACCGCTTGGAGCATATAGTCGTCCTCGGACGAATAATCAAGACTTGTTTCGGTGACGGCTGGAGATGTTTCTGCCGCAGAAACGACTTGAGTTATGGGAGCGGTAAGACATAAGAGTGCCAAAACAAAGGAAAGAATGGCATAAAACTTTTTCATCAAGACGTCTCCTTTCAAAAAAATTTATACGGTTTTCCGTTTGGTATTATTTTATCCGACGTCGGGGGATTTGTCAAGCTTTTTGGCGGCGTTGGCATTCTCTGTCTTGCCGAGCAGTACGACGGCAATCAGCACGAGAAGGACGCCGATGACCGAATAAACGGTCATGGGTTCTCTGAGGAAAATAACCGAATAGACGGTTGCCGCCATCGGCTCAACAACGCCGAGAGATGCCGCCGTGCCTGCGTCAAGATCCTGCAGAGAAAGCGTGTAGAGAAAATACGGCACGATAAAGGTGCAGATTCCCATTCCGAGAATGAGAGGGAGAATTTTCAGAGGGTCGCTTGCAATGATCGGAAAGGTTTCTTGCGGCTCGACGACGAAGAGTGAGATGACCGACATCGTCAAAAATCCGTAGACCGTAACCGATACGGCGTTTTGTCCGTGGCGCGCCGAGAATTTCGTGAGAATATTGTAGGTCGTGTAAGTAAGGCCCGAGCCAAGAGCAAAGATCATACCGACAAGATGGAGCTTTAGTCCGCCGACGATGCCCGAAACGAGGCAACAACCCGCCAGCATACAGACCACCGAGATCGCCTTGAGCGTGGTGAAGCGCTCACGCCAGACGACGACCGAAAAGATCATAACGAAAATGGTCGAGGTATACATTAAGATGACCGCCGTGGGCGTTCCCGTCAGTGGCATTGCCGAGTAGTAGAAGAATGCCGTAAGGAAAAGGCAAATTCCGTTGCAGGCAAAGACGAAAAGCCAAGGGAGCTTAACGCGAAAACATTTTCTATCTACAAGCAGTCCGTAGACCGTCATTCCGATGCCCGCCAGAATGCCGCGCATTCCCGTCATTTGCAGAGAGGTGAATCCGTAGGGCTTCAGCGCCGATACGAAGAGGCAGGAAGATCCCCAGAGAAGACCCGCCAGAATAATAAAAATGAGTGCTTTTTTCTGTTTCATATGATGTAACTGTTAGTCCTTCCCGTAAATCATTTCGATATGGGGAATGCCCGCTTCGTCAAATTCTTCTCCGACGGCGGAAAATCCAAATTTTTTATAATATCCCGCCGCCTGCGTTTGCGCGTGGACGTAGAGGGTTTCGTGGGGCATTTGTTCTTTGATAGCGGCAAGTGCGCCTTCCATCAGAAGAGCACCGTGCCCCTTGCCGTGGGTGAGCGTGACGACACGACCGATTTTGACCTTTTTCTTGGCTTCGTCGGTGTAAAACGCGCGAAGCGTGCCGACGGCGTGACCGTCTTCCCAGAGAAAGCAATGCAGACAGTCGTAGTCGACGCCGTCGAGATCCTGCTCGACAATGTGTTGTTCCAAGAGAAAGATTTCGGCTCTTGCCCGCAGAATCTCATAGAGTTCTGCGGGAGAAAGGTCGGAAAAGTATTTTGCGATAAATTTCATAGAGACGGGGTTCTCCTTATTTCCAACGGACTTCGGCACTGCCGTCCTCGCGGTAGGTGATGCGCTCACCCGAAGAATTCAGCGCGTCCTGATAAGCGAGAAATTCCTCTGCCGATGCGAAGGTCGGCTCGAATTCCTCAACGATTTTCTTGGCGCGCTCCGCACCGTTACCGAGCAGAAGCAGAAGCATCGCAAGCTGCCATTTTGCGGAATTGACACAAGCGGCTTCGGGGTCGCAGATTCTGTAATCGTTGCCGTGCGAAGTTCCGCAAGCACCGCCCGCATAGGGGTGAACGACGGGCATAAAGGTCGAAAGGTCGCCCATATCGGTGCTACCCGTGGAGAAATAGTGATCCATGCGGCGATATTCGACCTCGGGAAGTGCAAGATGGATTGCTTCTTCGGCTACGTCGAGCATCGACTTTGCGTTAAAGAGTGGAGAGTAGCCGGGAATGTCGTTGATTTCAATGTTGTTGCCGAGCGAGAGCGCCGCACCGCAGAGGGCACGGTTGACCTTCTCGTTTTCCCTTGTAATTGCCTCAAAGCTCCGTCCGCGGACGTAGCTTTCCATCGTCACGGTTTCGGGAATGGCGTTGACCATATCACCGCCGCGCGTGATGATCGGGTGGACACGGATATAGTCCTTTTCACGGAAGGTTTCACGGAGCGCATTGACGGCATTCAGTCCGCAATTTGCGGCATAAAGTGCGTTTTTACCGTTCTGCGGCGAACCACCTGCGTGCGCGGCTTTGCCGTGGTAGGTGATATTCTTGACAAGACAGCCAACGCCGCCTTCTTGCGAGGTAAAGCTCGTTGAGGTATGCACCATCAGCGCAAGATCGACGCCGTCAAAAAGTCCGCGGTGTAAAAATTCGCTCTTTCCGCCAAAATACTTGATCTTTCCCTGCTGTTTGAGCTCTGCGCGGTATTCGAGTTCGAGAAGCTCCTCGGCAGGAACGGCGCAAAGACGGATTCTTCCCGACAGCTTTGCAAGCACGCGCTCGTTGCGGAGCGCTGCCGCAACGCCGAGCAGTGCGGCACATTGTGCGTGGTGTCCGCAGGAGTGCACCGCGCCCGTTTTGGGGTCGGCATCGGGGTGTGCGGGACAGAGGATCGAGTCAAGCTCGCCGAGAATGAGGAGCTCAGGGCCCTCTCTGCCCGTGTCAACGACGGTGACAAAACCCGTAATGCCCTCTGCCATCGTCAGCTCGTAGCCGAGCTCACGGAATTTTTCCGCCATATAGGCAGAGGTTTTGAATTCCTTGTAGCCCGTCTCGGGCGTCTTCCAGATGTCGCGCTCGGCGGCAAGGATCAGGTCTCTATAATTGTCAACGATTTGAGAAATTTCTTTCATAACGCGTTACTCCTTATATTTTATGTAGCAAGAAGAAAGGAAAAGTCATCGGCGTTTTCTTCTACGATGGGAAGAACCGCTATATTTTTTTGTCATTTCAAAAATTACGCCAAACGGAAAATACAGAACAGATAATAGACAGCCGCAGCCCAAAAGATCCTTGTTTTGTGATAACGTTTTTCTCATACGAACTCCTTTTGATGATGTTTTTTGAATTACCAAATCAACGGAATCAATCTATATTTTACTCTGTTTTTGTATTCTGCATACCCATCGAGTCCGTCGGTGAGTACCTTTTCTTCATTTCGGATACGAACAACGATGACGGCGGGATAGAGGGCAAACGGAACAAGGCCCCAGAGCGAGCCGAGAATCAGCGGGATGGGCAAAAACATCAGAAGCGTGGCGAGGTACATCGGGTGACGGACGATGCCGTAAAGTCCGGTGGAGATGACCTTTTGCCCCTCTTGCACTTCAACGGTGCGTGAAAGGTATGCATTCTCGCGCAATACCTCGGCATACATTCCATAGCCGATGAGGAACAGAACCGCGGATACGATGACGAGCCATAGCGGCACGCTTGACCACGCAAAGCGAAAATCAAGTGCCGACACAACAAAGCCGATCGGGAAGATCAGTCCCGACAGCGCAACGACACCGCGTTGCGTTTTTTCTTTTTCCTTGTTGTCAAGACGCTTTTTAAGAAGCTCGGGCGCTTTGAAAAAGAGGACAAGTCCCATCAAAATCATCGGGACAAACAGTATGCCGAGAAAGAGCCACGCATTGGGGTAATCAAACGTCCACGCGGGTAAAAATAACAGCGCACAGAGGAGAATGAGTCCTGCCAATAATTTTGTGAGTGCAGAGAGAAGAAGTTTCATCATAAAGTCCTTATGAAATATTTGTAGGGGCGATTCACGAATCGCCCGTTTTCGATGGTGGG
>JAGBSP010000063.1 GCA_017631855.1 Clostridia bacterium
CCTTGATTAAAAGTCAAGTGCTCTACCGTCTGAGCTAGTGGGTCGTGCGTTTTTAGCGCTACCCATATATCATATCACAATGAAATAGGTTTGTCAAGATTATTTTTGAATTTTTTTTAGATTTTTATTATTCGAGTGCAAGCTGTTTGATTTTATCAGCAAGGAGTGCGACGTTTTCTGGAAGAAGCTCAGGTAGGTCGTGAAGGTCGGCGTTCGATTGCTCGAAATCCTGCGTTTGAATCGAGTTACGCGCCATTTTGACGAAGAGCTTGTCCATTCCGTGAAGCTTTTCTGGCTTGAGCTCACCGCCGAAGAGATGGTGTCCGAGTGAACAGACGAGATCCTTCGGGAGCTGCGTTTCGACATATTCCTCAAAAAGACGGGGAAGTCCGCAACAAAATCCGACTGCCGTTGGCAGAGCGGAAAGCGCCACTTTGTGCTCTTTGATATATTTTTTGAGAGTCTTGTTCATCTTTCCCATACGGATGGAGCTTGCGATTACCACCACGTCAAACTCCTCGGGAGAGGGAAGCGCATCCTTTGTGCTTACGAGGGTAACCTCGTGTACGGTGTCGAGCTTTTTCGAAAGCAACTCGGCACAGTATTTGGTTGCTCCGTTTCGCGTGGCGTAAAGAATGAGAATCTTTTGTTTTTTCATCGTATCCGTTTCCTTTTATGAGGGTATTTCTACATTGTTATATTATATAAGATTTTTTCGATCTTGTCAAGGGAGAAAACAAAAAGGGATGCCGAAGCATCCCTTTTTGTTTTTATTCTTCCTCTGCGGAGATGATGCCGTAGGTGTTGTCGTGCCGCTTATAGACCACCGAAACTTGCTCGGTTTCGTCATTCTTGAAGACGAAGAATTCGTGTCCGAGAAGATTCATCTGCATAATGGCTTCTTCCTCCGACATCGGCTTTAAGGTAAAGCTCTTGCGGCGGATAATGAACTCTTTGTCCTCCTCCAGCTCCTCGCCCGTGTCCGCAAATCCCTGATCAAATGCGCCCGAGCGCAATCTCTTTGAGAGGCGAGTTTTGTTTTTTCGGATCTGTCTTTCTATCAGATAGACGGCACGGTCGAGTGCGTTGCGGAAGGTTTCATCCTCCACCTCGCTACGGAAGATCGTGCCTGAGGCAACGATGGTAATCTCCAGACGCTTTTGGTTCCGTGAGGTACTCAGGGTGGCGGTGGCGGAGCATTCGTCGCTGAAGTATTTATCCAGCTTAGAGAGCTTCGCTTCGATTGCGGACTTCATTTCGTCCCACACGTTCATTTGTCTGCCAACGATGGTTACTTTCATAGTTTTGCCTCCTTGAAATCGTGGATTTTTTGGGAAATTCCTTTCCCGACTTTATTATATCATATTTTTTGGCGTTTGTAAACAGTTATCAATAATCTTTTTAAAAAAACAAAAAATATAGCAAAATTGCACAAAAGCGAAAAAATAGCAAAAACGGAAACGAAAAATCCAAAAATTCCTAAAATGGAATAAACAAGTGAGAAAAACGATTGAAAATCGAAAGAAAAACCAAAAATAATTCTAAAAATTGCATTTTTTGAGAAAAACTTTCGGCATTGTCCGTTTTTTGACACACGTAACGTGATATAATGAAGCCACAAGAGGAACAGGAAAACACCTTTTGAGAGGAGAATGAAAATGAACGGAACGATGAATCAAACGATGAAGGGAATGGTAACTCCTATGATGCAATCGAAGGTCAATACGATCTCGACGAATGCAGCTGCTTGTGAGGCAATCGAGCCTGCATTGGTAGCGGAAAACTGCAAGGCGTCCGCTTTTTCTTTGGCTACATTTGCAGGTAGCGTTCTGCTTTGCCTTGGCATTATCGCTTACGCTCTTTTGACGCTTTGAATCGGTACTTGATTTTTTTCGGTGGCTGTGGTACAATAAAGGTACAGTAACAAAATTCCCGCGTGTGGACGGCTCACTTGAAAAAATCAGAGGAGAAGGGAGAGAGTACGATGGCGAAGATGCCCAACCAAAAATTAAAGCTGATCTATCTTTCCCGTATTTTTTCGGAGCGTACAGATCGCTATCACGGACTGACGCTCTCGGAGATCTCGTCGGCGCTAGGGGAGTATAACATTAGCGCGGAACGGAAGAGCCTTTACGACGATATTGAGGCGCTGAAGCTTTCGGGCATGGATATTCGTACGGTGCGTGATTCGCACGTGCGATACTATCTTGCTTCGCGGAGCTTTGAGCTTGCCGAGCTGAGATTGCTTTCGGATGCGGTGCAGTCTTCAAAATTCCTGACCGAAAAAAAGAGTCGTGAGTTGGTTCGCAAGCTGGAGAGCTTGGGAAGCCGTTACGAGGCGGCAAGCCTGCATCGGCAGGACGATAGCGACGGGCGGCTCAAGACCGAAAACGAGGAGATCTTTCAAAACGTTACGTTGCTTCACACGGCAATGTCAGAGAACCGAAGAATCGTATGCAAATATTTTGAGTGGAACGAGCATAAGCAACGGCGTTTGCGTAAAAACGGGGACGAGTACGTGCTTTCCCCCTTTGCGCTTCGTTGGGATGATGAATATTATTATTTGATCGCCTATGATTCCGACGCGCAGAAGATCAAGCATTTTCGTATAGACAAGATGATTCGTATCCGCCTGTTGGAAGAAAAGCGGGAAGGGGCGGGCCTTTTGAACGAAACCGATCTGTCGCGCTATTCGCAACGCGCGTTCGGCATGTACGGCGGAGAGCAGGTCAACGTTCGTATTCTTGCGGACAATGCGCTGGCGGGCGTGGTGATCGATCGCTTCGGAACAGAGATCCCATTTCTCAACCGAGGAGATCGCTTTGAATTCTGCGTCAAGGTCATGGTCAGCCCCACCTTTTTTTCGTGGGTGCTCGGCTTTGGTAGCCGCATGAGAATTCTTTCCCCCGAAAGTGTTGCAGAGGAAGCAAGGAATATTGCAAAAAGCATCGTTGACACCTATGAAACGCCAATCGAATAAATGATACGGAGCATTGAAAAATCCTCAATGCTCCGTTTTTTTGTCTTGATTTGTGCTTTCTTTTGTGATACAATAAAAAAGGGTCATCCTTTAGAGATGACCCTATGATAAAACTTAGTTCTTTGCAACGAGTGCAGCGGTATCCTTTGCGATGACTAGCTCCTCGTTCGTAGGAATGACCCAAACGCCAACCTTCGATGCTTCGGTCGAAATTCTGACGGCGTCCGACTGGTGTACGGCAGATTCGTTGGCAGCCGCATCCATCTCGATTCCGAGGTATTCCATATCCGAGCAAACCAGACCGCGGAGCATCGGAGAGTTCTCACCGATACCTGCCGTAAATACAACGGCGTCAAGTCCGTTCATCAGAGCGGCGTACGAGCCGATGTACTTCTTAAGCTCGTGCTTGAGAATGTCAACGGCGAGCTTGGAGCGCTCGTAGTTGGGATCGGTCGGACCTGCGAAGATTGCGTCCTCGATGTCGCGCGAGTCCGAAGAAAACTCAGTAACGCCGAGGAAGCCCGACTTCTTGTTCATAATGTTGTTGATCTCTGCGGGAGAGAGGTTCTCCTTCTCCATCAGGTAGGGAACGATTGCAGGGTCGATATCTCCGCAACGGGTACCCATCTCAACTCCTGCGAGGGGAGTGAAGCCCATCGAGGTATCAACAACCTTGCCGCCCTTGACTGCCGTAACCGAGGAGCCGTTACCGATATGGCAGGTAACGATCTTGGTTTCTTCTACGGGCTTGCCGAGGAGCTTTGCCATCTCAGCGCTGACGTAGCGGTGCGAGGTTCCGTGCATACCGTAGCGACGGATGCCGTCCTTTTCGTAGTATGCGTAGGGCAGGGGGTAGATGTATGCTTCGGGTGCCATCGTCTGATGGAACGCGGTGTCGAATACGAGTGCCTGAGGCTTGCCGGGCATGGTTTCAAGACAACCCTTGAAGCCCATCAGATGAGCGTCGGTGTGCAGGGGTGCGAAATCGCGGCAGAGCTTGATCTTTTCAAGGACTTCGTCGGTCAGAAGGATCGACTCGGAATAGTACTCACCACCGTGAACGACGCGGTGACCGATTGCCTGAATTTCGTCCATGCTCTTGATGCATCCGACCTCGGGATCGATGAGGTGCTCGACGACGAGCTTCATCGCGTCTGCGTGATCCTTCATCGGGCTTTCCTTCTTTACTTTCAATCCCTTTGCGATCTGCTTGTGCTCGATCTTCGATCCGTCAATACCGATTCTGTCGCAAAGACCCTTTGCATAGAGGGTATTGGTATCGGTATCGATGAGCTGATATTTCAGGGAGCTCGAGCCTGCGTTTACAACCAATATGTTCATGTTTTACTGTCCTCCGAACAATTTTATTTCTATATATCCATATTATACTACTTTCTTTTTTCTTTTTCAATAGGTTTTATCACGAAAATCAAATTTTTAGCATTATTTTTCGGAAAGGAGCTCGTATGTCGACCTTTGGCATCGTTTGTGAATTCAATCCCTTTCATTTGGGACATCAATATCTTTTGGACGAGGCGCGCCGCCGTGGCGCGGATCGTATCGTTTGCGTGATGAGCGGAAATACGCTCCAACGCGGAGAATTCGCGGTGGCGGATTCTTATGCACGTGCCGAAGCTACCGTGCGGTGCGGTGCCGATCTCGTTCTTGAGCTTCCGTTTCCGTGGTGCTCGGGAAGCGCCGAGCATTTTTCGCGTGCGGCAATTGCGATCTTGCGTGAGTTTTGCGATACGGTGATCTTCGGCTCGGAGTGCGGCGATCTTGAGGCACTTTCCCGTGCGGCGGAGATTGCGTCAAGCGAAGAATTCCGTGCTGAATACCGAGCGCGCCTCTCTGACGGTGCGCCTGCTGCCGAAACCTATTTTTCGCTTCTTACCGAATATGGAGTGGGCGAGCTTGGCTCAAACGATCTGCTTGGCGTGGAATATCTTCGTGCCGCGCGAGAGCTTGGCGCTGACCTTTCCTTCGTAACGGTGCGTCGTGAGGGCGCGGGGTATTTGCAACAAACGCTGGCGGGGGAGGAATATCCGTCGGCAATGGCGCTTCGCCGCTTGTGGCGCGAGGGCGATTTTTCGGAGGCGGATGCGAAGCTGCCGAATGCTTCTGCCGAGGTGTTCCGTCGGGAGCGCGAGGCGGGGCACTGGATTTCTGCCGAGGCGCTCGACCGTGTCGTGATCTCGCAGTTCCGTTTGCATGAGGGGGAGGATTTTTCCGGCGTCGTGGGGGCGGAGGGCGGACTTGCCAACCGTATTTGCGAGGCGTCAAAAACCTCATCAACGCTCGATGAGCTTCTTGCAACAATCAAAACGAAGAGATATACCGACGCACGATTGCGCCGCCAGATCCTTTTCTGTCTTGCGGGTGTGACTTCCGAGGTGCTTTCCTCGCTTCCCTCCTATACCACGCTCCTTGCGGCAAGCAAAGAGGGAAGAGCCCTGCTTTCGGAAAAGAGAAAAGAGGATGGCTTCCCGATCGTCACCAATCTGAGCGACGCTCCGAAGGATGCACCGCAATTTCGTTTGAGCGAGCGGATTTCCACGGTGCTCGGACTTGCGATGACGCCGATCGCCGATGCTGATTGGCAGTATCGGAAGCGACCCTATCTGGAACGCGAAAAAGAGTAAAAAATGATTTACGCCGTTCCCGCTGAGATGAAGATCGAAACGAAGATGCCCGAGGGCGCTGAGGTGGAGATTGTTCGCTATTAAAAAACACACGGAGCAGCTCTTTCGGGCTGCTCCGTGTGTTTGGGAAATCGTGAAAATAATAGTTGACTTTCTGCGTTTTTTGTGTTATAATAACATAGATATATAGTTACCTTGGAAAATACGATAGATTGTAGGAAGAAGGAGGAGCGTAAATGGCAGAAACGAGAGAACAGGTCGGCGGAAAGTATCTCGAGTACCGCGGTTGGCCCTTGGTACGCGAGGAGAATACGATCTGCTACGGTGATATGAATGAAAAGGCAATCTTGATTTTGGAGATTATGTCCTACAGTGACAAAAATCTTCCGGACAAGATTTTGATTCAGGTGGTAGACCCCAACGATCAGACGAAAATTCTTCGTCAGGGCGTCAAGAACGGTCTTTACGAGGCGTTCAACCTTGGCGTGATTTGGCTCGATCACGAGTGCAGAAAAGACGCTGAATAAAGCTATGCAAAAAAGAATGGAACCGAAATCGTTTCCATTCTTTTTTGTTTATTTTTCTTGTTTTTGTTGTTTCTTTTTGAGCATTATAAGCTCTTCTCGGCGGTAGGTTTTCGGCGGGACCTCGGGCGTTGCCGAAAGGCGTACTTTGACCGTACCGACGAGAGGACTGGTCTCGGTGACTGTGCCGAGTCCATCTGGCGTGCGTACCGTTGCGCCGATGGGCGGCGTACGCTTGATCTCGTATTCGTAGGTTGCTTGCTCGTAGCGAAGGCAGCACATCAAGCGTCCGCATATTCCAGAAATTTTTGCGGAGTTGAGCGAAAGATTTTGCTCCTTTGCCATCTTGATTGAAACCTGCCCGAAATCCGAAAGGAAGCGCGTGCAACAGAGCGATCTTCCGCAGGGACCCATGCCCCCCATCAGCTTTGCTTCGTCACGAATTCCGATCTGTCGGAGCTCAATTCTCGTGCGGAAGACGCCCGCGAGATCTTTGACGAGATCACGGAAGTCTACTCTGCCCGCGGAAGTGAAGTAGAAGAGAAGCTTGGAATTGTCAAAGGTGTACTGCGCATCGATCAGCTTCATATCCAAGCCGTGTGCAGCGATCTTTTCATTACAGACGCGGAACGCATCGTCCTCTTTTTTCTTGTTGTCCTCGTGATGCTTGCGGTCGGCATCGGTCGCAATGCGAACGACGGGGCGCAGGGGGGGGACGGTGTCTGATTCCTTGACCATTGTGTTGCCGAGAGCAACCTCGCCGTATTCAAGTCCGCGTGCCGTTTCGACGATGGCATATTCTCCCTTTTTCGCTTTTTTTTCGGCGGGAGTGAAGTAGTAGATCTTGCCCGAGCTCTTGAAGCGGATTCCTACGACTTCAATCATAGGCGTTTCTTGCTCTACACTTTCCTCTTCCTTGGGCATCGGGGAGAGATTAGCATAGAGTGCCGAGGGCTCGTCGATGGCGGGGAAGCGGATTTCCTCGTATTCACCGTCAAGCATTTCATTCGGAAGAGGTCCTTTGACGGGACGGGGCGAGTTGTCCTTTAAGATGGTATCCTGCGAGCGGTGTGAATTGTTCTTTTGATGCTTGGCGTTGCCACTATGATTTTTCTGCTCGTGCTGTGAGGAAGCTTTTTGGGGATGCTGTTCCTTTGTCTCCTGTGCGCCAATTGCTTGGTTGGGCACTGTTTCCCCTTGCTGTGGATTGCGGTTCTTGTTACGATTGCGGTTGCGGTGTCTGTTTTTGCTTCGGTGAGCAGAGCCCTCTTGCCCTTCCTTCCCCGATGCGGGTACGGACGGCTTTTCCTGCTTTGCGTCTTTTTGCTGAGACTTGGGAGCGGGATCCTTTTGCATCTCTTTTGGCTTCTGTTCACCGCTCTGTGCGGTGGGATCGATAAAATAGCTCTTGTGGCGATGCGGACGGTTCTTTTTATGCGAATGATGCGAATTTTGAGAAGGCTGAGATGCCTGCTCGCTGTGTTTCTTTTCTTGTTCCATAATGGTCCCTTTCTATATGTTTTTTGTGTCAAATCAGCTCGGCGCTCGTCGCCAGGTGAAGTAGACACAAACGAATATTTGCGTTTTTATGATTGTCCTCTATAGCTTGTAGAATTGCTCGCAGAAGCTGGTCGAGGAAGAGCAGTGAGGCGCGGTCGGAAAGCTCGGATGCCTCAGCTCTGTTGGAATAAAAGGAGAGGGGGGATAGGTCGCTTTTTTTGAGAAGCATCAGGTCGCGCACGGCGTCGGCGGCACTGAGCAGGTAATCCTCCAGCGGATCTCGCTTTTGCGGAAGCTTGAAGAGTAGAGTGAGAATGTTTTTTGCACCCTCACGATCGATCGCAGCAGTGATTAACTCGCGTACGAGCGCTCTTCTTGCACGGATTGGCGCCCATACTTTGGGTTCAAGATAGGAAAGCGCTTGTCCGATACCTGCGCCCGAAGCACTCAGAAGATCTGCGTATTCCGAAGGGCTTAGGCGCTTCATTTCGGCGGCACGGGAGTCCTTTTCGCAGAGGTAGTTATCAATTTGCTCGCTCGAAAGTGGCTCGGTTCGGAAGATCGGAGCACGGCTTCGGATGGTTTCCAGAAGAAGCTCGGCGTGCTCACACAAAAGAAAGAAATGCACGTAGCTCGGCGGCTCTTCCAGAGTCAAAAGAAACGCATTCTGCGCTTGCGGAGTCATCAGATCGGCATCCTCAATGACATAGATCTTTGCGTCGGAGTCGTTGGGGACGATATGCACGTCTTCCTTGAGAAAGCGGATGGCGTCAATGCCGAGCGTTGCCTTGTCCTCACGGTTGATGACGATCAGATCGGGAAACTTTCCCTCAAGGATTTTTCTGCAGTTACGGCAAGTCAGGCAGGGAATGGGGGTGTCGGCATCGTTTTTGCGCTCACAAACGAGGGCTGCGGCAGTCATTTTTGCAATGGTTTGCTTTCCCGTACCCTTCGCGCCTTCGAGAATACAGGCGTGAGGAAATCTGCCAAGGCGTGCGTCCTCCCCAAAGCGGGTTCGGAGCGCTTCGTTTCCAATGATCGCCGTCAATGCCTGCTTCATACCTTCCTCCGTTCGTGAATAATAATCCACCTTATATTATAACAAATTTTTTTTCGTCTGTCAAGAAAAATCCAAAAACGCTTTGGGAATTTGAAATTCATATTGCGTTCACAAAAATGTGCTATACTGACTTTAACAAAAATATCATTCGAGGAAGAACAAAATGAAATTGGAAATGGTGGCGACCTGCCTGTTTGGATTGGAAAAGCTGTTGGGAGAGGAGATTGACCGTCTTGGGTGTCAGAGAATCGATACGATGGACGGACGAGTAACCTTTGTGGGCGACGAGAGTCAGTTGGCGGCGGCAAATCTAAGGCTTCGCTTTGCGGAGCGCGTATTTCTCCGCCTCGGAGCCTTTCACGCAGAGAGCTTTGAGGAGCTCTTTGAGGGGGTACGCGCGCTTCCGTGGGAAGTTTGGATCGGGCGCGACGACGCTTTTCCCGTCAAGGGACACGCCATTCGCAGTCGGCTATTTTCGGTTCCAGACTGTCAGAGTATCGTAAAGAAGGCGATTGTTGCGAGGCTCTCGGAGTGCTACGGACTTTCGTGGCTTCCCGAAGAGGGTGTGAAATATCAGGTGGAATTTTTCATATTTAAGGATGAGGCAACGCTGATGATCGATACTTCGGGCACAGCGCTTCACAAGAGAGGCTACCGTCCCGTATCGGGCGAAGCACCGCTCAGAGAAACGCTGGCGGCGGCGGTGGCGGCAACTGCCAGACCGAGAGAGGACGTGCTCTTCTGGGATCCCTTCTGTGGCTCGGGAACGATTGCCATTGAGGCGGCAATGATGATGACGGGGCAAGCTCCCGGACTTGACCGCCACTTTTCGGGGGAACTCTTTCCGCAAATCGATGCCACTGTTTGGAAGAAAGAGCGGGAGAGAGCAATGTCCGAGATCAATTTTGATTCGGAGTTTGAGGTATACGCCTCGGATATCGATCCCGCTGTGCTTGAGGTAGCAAAGGAAAATGCCGAGCGCGCGGGAGTGGCAGACCGCATCAAATTTTTCCTCGCCGACGCCACGAAAATAAAAAAGCTCGACCGCAAGGGGACGATCGTTTGCAATCCTCCTTACGGCGAGCGTTTGATGACGAAGAGAGAGGTCGAAGAGCTCTATCGGGCGATGGGAAAAGCCTTTGCTACCCTCGAGCCTTGGCAGATTTACGTGCTGACGAGCGCCGAAAATTTCGAGCGACTGTACGGCAGACGCGCCGACAAGGTGCGCAAGCTCTATAATGGAATGATCCCATGTCAGCTCTACCAGTTTTTCCGTCCGAGAGAGAAGCGCTGATCAGTCGACCCAGAGCTCCTTTTTTCCTGTAGAGATCATCGAAGCACCCGCACTCAGGGCGCTGTAGACCTCTTCTTTGAATTCGATCAGTCCTCCCGCGATAATGGGCGTTGCGACCGAATTCTTCATTTTGGTAATTGATTTATAGGCAAGGGCAGGCATGATTTCGATCAGGTCTGCCTTTGATTGTTTGAGGGCTTCGAGCGCGGTGTCCACCGAGCGGGAGTCAACCATAAAAAAGCGTTGGATGCAGGTAATTCCCACTTCCTTGGCAGCTGAGATCACGCCCGTTCTCGTGCTGATGATGCCGTCAATCCCTTTGGTGGAGAGATAACGAACCCCTGCGGCATCCTTGGAAAGTCCGTCCACGAAGTCGACGTGAAGAAAGAGAAGCTTTCCTTTCTCGTGCGCACGCTTTGCCAGCGACTCGACCTCGATAATGTTGGATTTCAGCAAAAAGACGGTCTGCACCTCGGAAGAGATTGCAACCTCAAAATCCGCGTCGCTCCGTACGGCGGCGATCACGGGGTAGTTTTCGTAATCAAGCTTCATAACATCTGTTCCTCTTATTTCGTTTTTGCGGTGGCACGAGGATTTTCGCGGCGCATCAGGCGGATTGCGTCCTCGTCGGCTTCAAAGAAGAGCAGAGAGGCGTTTTTTTCTCCATGGGGATATACGATCATCCAGATATTTTCCGCTTTCGGTGAGGATACTGCCCAGAGCACTCCATCGAGCTTCATACGGTCTGCCTGCGCCAGATATTCTTCCGTACGGGGGGCGATGAGGATCGCTTGCTTGAGGTCGAGCTCAACTAAGTCCTTACGCTTGGTTTTGCCGTAGATTTTGGCAACGAAAAAGCTTCCGCTGTAAATGGCGTATTCGTATTCAACCTGTACGTATTTCCAAGTAACGAGAACCAAAAGCACGGTCAGCGCGATTGCGAGTACAAGAAGCGCGGGGGCGAAATTGGCTCGAAGAAAGGCGACGAACCATACGCTGAAAAAAGCGAGATATCCGAGAATCAAGCAAAGGCGAGGCAACAGAGTGCGTCCGCAGGGCTTTTGCGAGAGTAGCTTTTCATAATTTTGAGATTCCATAAAGACCTCCACAGATGAGATTTTCTAAGTTTATTATAACACGGCTTGATTTTTTTGACAAGAGATTTTTTCGTTTTCAAAAAAATATTTCAAAAAGACTTTACATATTTTTATCAATGGTGTATAATAGTATTGAATACTAAATCAGAAAAAGGAGCTTACGATGAATCAGCAGGAGTTGGAGCTCTTAGCCAAGGATGCGCTGAGAGAAGAGGATCTGAGCGCGGGGGAGATCCCGTCGATCGATCTGTACGTGGATCAGATTCTGAATCTGGTTTCCGAAAAGCAGAAGGAAGGCTCGGAGCGTTATTACGACCGTCAGTTGACCAAGACGATGATCAATAACTATTCCAAGGACGGATTGATTACGCCCGTCAAGGGAAAGAAATACAACAAAGAGCAGATCGTGCAGATTCTGACGATCTATACGCTCAAGAACACCGTTTCGATCGGAGAGATCAAGCGCCTTCTGAACGGTGCGTATGCGATGGAAGGATTTCGCGGAGAGGACCTCGTGGCGCTCTACGACCGGTATCTTTCGATCAAGGAGCAAAATCGCGGATATGCGCTCGAAATTCTCGGGGAGCTTTGCCGCCGCGAAGAGCTTGACGTGAGTGACGAGAAGGATATGATGATGACGGTCGGCGGACTTTTGTCGCTCTCTGCATTCCTCAAGGATATTGCGCAGGCAATGATCGACGCCGCGTATCCTGAACCCGAGCCCGAGGAAGAGAAGAAGGAGAAGGAAGCCGCCGAGGAGAAGGAAAAGGCAGAAAAGAAAGCCGAAAAGGAAAAGGCAAAAAAAGAAAAGAAGGAAAAAAAGGAAAAGAAGGAGAGTGCCGAGGCGAGCTCCGAAAAATGAAAATGGCGCAGTCGAGAATGTTTCGACTGCGCATTTTGTTGTAAACGAAAACCCCGCCATAGTGGCGGGGTTCAATAAAGGTTAACCGGTGAGAAGAAATCCTCCAAATATGATATAATAAGTTCGACCTGCCAGTCAAAACCAAAAAACATATTTGGAGGATTTATCTATGAAAAAGG
>JAGBSP010000064.1 GCA_017631855.1 Clostridia bacterium
AAGAGCTGCGATCTTTTCGAGAGCAAGTCTTGCCTTTACCTGGCGCTCTGCCTGGGGTCTCATCTGCTCACGGAGAGCGTCGAGATTCATACCCGTGTACTTGAAGTAGGTCTTGAGATCCAAGCCCTGTGCACGAAGTCTAGTGTCGTAGTCGCGAACGTAGTTCTCGGTTTCTGCCTCGTACATTGCTTCGGGAATATCAGCCTCAAGCTTCTCGATGAGAGTTGCAACAAGCTTATCCTCAACTGCGTTCTCAGCAGCTGCCTCGTGTCTCTTCTCAATTTTTGCCTTGAGATCTGCCTTGTATTCATCAAAAGTATCGAATTCGGAAATATCCTTTGCAAAATCATTGTCAAGCGTAGGAAGCTCAACGCGCGTAATTGCGTGGATCTTTACCTTGAATACAGCAGGCTTGCCTGCGAGATCTTCTGCATGGTACTCGGTGGGGAAGGTAACGTTGACGTCAAATTCCTCGTCGATGCTCTTGCCTACGATCTGCTCTTCAAAGCCGGGGATAAACGAACCGGAGCCAAGCTTCAGTGCGTAGTCGGTACCCTTACCGCCCTCAAATGCAACACCGTCACAGAAGCCTTCAAAATCGATGACCGTGGTGTCACCCATTTCAGCGGCACGGTCGGTAACTTCGATTTCTCTGGAGTTTCTCTCACGAACGGTTTCGATCTCCTTCTCGACTTCCTCGTCAGTTACGGGAGCAACGTCCTTTTCAACCTCAATGCCTGCATAGTCCTTGATCTCTACTTCGGGCTTTACGTAAACCTTAGCGGAGAGAACAAGACCGTTGTCATCAATAGAAACAACGTCAAACTCAGGCTGACCTACGATATCAAGTCCCGATTCCTTTGCGGCGTCGGTATAAGCAGCGGGAATCAGATCGTTGATTGCGTCCTCGTAGAAAACGCCCGTGCCGTACATCTTTTCGATGATAGAACGGGGAGCCTTACCCTTTCTGAAACCGGGAACCGTGATAGACTTGACCTGCTTGCGGTATACGGCGGAAACAGCGGCGTCAAAGGTTGCCTTGTCGACCGAGATCTGCAGCTCGTATCTGTTTTTTTCGATAAGTTCAGATTTTGTTAAACTCATTTGGTTTAAACCTCCGATGTTAAAATAATTTTTTACATACAGTATATATTGTACTAATTTTTGTTGAATTTGTCAATAGTTTTTTTGAAAATATCAAAGAATTTGCGGGATAAAATCAAGATAATCTGCCGAAATCAGTTGGAAACGGATATCTTGCTCGAAGAAAGAGGAGGGAATCTGGTAAGAGCTATGGATATGTCCGAAATAGCAACGCTTGATTTCATATTTTTTTAAAAGCGATAGAATTTCGTCACAACGGAAATCTCCCCAAATAGGAGGAAAATGCAAGAAAACAAGAATTTCTTTTCCTGTTTGCGCTCTGATTTTTTGAGCGGCGTCCAACGACATTCCAAGACGAATGATCTCTCGGTTGATAATCTTTGCATAATCAACGTCTTGCGAAGCAGTTTGCATCGATCGATCGGTGAACCATCCACGAGATCCTGCCAAAATATACTCTTCTGCCTCAATTGCGTTATTGTTCAAAATGTCGATGGTGTTTATACAGTTTTCACAAAAGAATTTTTGCATTTTTGACGAGGTGCTCCACCAAAAATCGTGATTTCCCTTCATCAAAATCTTTTTTCCTGGCAGTGCATCGATCCATTTTAAATCGAACAATGCCGCTTCCAGGTTTAATGCCCAGGAGATATCACCCGGAACGATCACTGTATCGCTGTCTTGTACGATCGATTGCCAATTTTTTTGAAGTTTATTGACGTAATTTTTCCATCGGTTGCCAAAGACCTCCATGGATTTTTCATTACTTTTTGTATCCAAGTGTAGGTCCGCAATCACAAAAATTGCCATAAAAGCTCCTATCTTCGCTACGGCAAACGCGTATGAATGCGATGTTTTTGAGAATAATAATAGTAATCTTGTAAAGGAGGATAATTAAGATGGATTGTAGAACCAATAAAGAAGGTTGCCCTATCCCCAAGGATCACATCAAAGGGATCAACTGTGATGTTAAAAATTGTGTATATCACGACTGTGATACGCACTGTACGGCAAAGCAGATCGAAGTAGGTCCGAGCAGTGCTTGTACCAGCGCCGATACGGTATGCGCAACCTTCAAGGAAAGAAAATAAAAAATTGCCAATTGGGTTGCCGCACAAGGTGTGGCAACCCAATCTCCTTGTTTTTTATTACATAAAACGATAAACCTCTGTCAGCATATCCTCGGCGTCAATGACCTTACTAAAGCGAATCTCTCGCTCTGCCAAATTGCGCAAGGGAAGCGTAATATCAGTCGAGGTCAGCGCCGAAAGATCATCGAGCGCACCGGTTTCTGCCGAAGCATCTTTTCCTGTAATCGACTTGTATACGTCAGAAGCAAACTTGTATGGGCTTGCCGTCGAAGCGACGATCATCTTCTTTGTATCGCCCGTTTCTGCCATATACTTTTCCGCACAGCTCAGAGCAACGGAGGTGTGCGTATCTGCGAGGTAACCTTCTTTTTCGTAGAATTTCTTCAGCGTATCTGCCGTTTCGGCTTCATCTGCAAAATATCCAACGAAGGTTTCGTCGATCACGTTTTTGATTTCATCCGAAACGGTATATTTTCCGCTCTTTGCAAGCTCTGCCATATAGCCGGCGGTCTGTTCCGCATTCGAAGAGAAGTAGAGCAGACGCTCCAGATTGCTGGAAATCAAAATATCCATCGAGGGGGACATCGTAAGGTGGAAATCGCGGTTTCTGTCATAGGTTCCCGTTCTCAAGAATTCGGTCAATACGTTATTGGCGTTCGATGCGCACACCAGCTTATCCAACGGCAAGCCCATCTTCTTTGCAAGATATGCCGCAAAAATATTGCCAAAGTTACCCGTAGGTACACACACGTTGACACTTTCTCCGTAGGTGATTTCACCTGCGTTCAAGAGATCACAGTATGCCGAAATGTAATAAACGATCTGCGGTGCCAGACGTCCCCAGTTAATGGAGTTTGCACTCGAAAGCACGTAGGCGTTTTCGAGAAGCTTTGTCTTTGCCGCGGCATCCGAAAAAATCTTCTTTACGCCGTTTTGTGCATCGTCAAAGTTTCCTTTGATGGCACATACGTTGACGTTCGATCCGGTCTGTGTTGCCATCTGAAGCTTTTGAACCTTGCTAACGCCATCCACAGGATAGAAGACCATAATCTTAATGCGATCGATATCCTTATATCCCTCAAGGGCAGCCTTTCCGGTATCGCCCGAGGTAGCCACAAGGATCAGCGCTGTGTTGCTCTCTCCCGTTTTAACAAGTGCACGGGACAAAAGGCGAGGCATAATTTGAAGAGCCATATCTTTGAATGCCGCGGTAGGACCGTGCCAAAGCTCTAAAGAAAAGAGAGAGTCCGTTACCTTTTTCAGGGGAGCGGCACCGCCCTGGAAGGAAGAGTCACAGTATGCCGCAGTACAATCGGAAAGCAATTCATCTGCCGTATAATCGGTCAAAAACTTGCCAAGAATATAAGCTGCTCGCTCGGGATAAGATTTCTTGCACAGATCAAGAACTTCTTCTTTCGTCAAAGAGGGGATTTCTTCGGGGACAAACAAACCTCCGTCGTTTGCCAAGCCTTGCTTAATGACTTGTGCTGATTCAAATTTTGTTTCTTTTGTGTCTCTGGTACTGTAAAACTTCATAATAATTGCCTTTCTGTATGATTTGCAATAATCTTTTGATTTTGTTACGATACGCCAAATGCGTTGATGATATGATTGATTTTCAATAAACGATGGGTTTCTTTTTCAAGAAAAACCTCAATGACGTCCATTCGCGGTTGTTTTTGTCTTTCTCGCTCTTTGCAAGTATTAAGATAAGCCTGTGCCGCTTTCACGGTTCGTCTTTGTTTTGGTCGATCGACTGCCGATGCGGGAGAGCCATAGGTAAGATGGAGATCCTCACTTACTGATCTCGTCTTGACCTCGACAAAAACAAGATACAGTTTATCACTCACAATCAGATCAATCTCGTTGTGAGATTGATGCTTGTTCTTTTCTAAAATGCGGTAGCCTTGTTTCTTCAAAAATTTCGCCGCGTATGATTCACCAAGACGACCGATCTCTACGGTTTTCATTTCTTTTCATCCTCTAAAAAACGAATGAATTTTTTGCGGTGAATCGGCGAAGGACCATAGGTGCGAAGCGCTTCCATATGTTCTTTCGTTCCATAACCTTTATGCTTCAAAATTCCATATTGCGGATACTCCCGATCCAATTCTGCGCACTGACGGTCACGGGTGACCTTTGCCAAAATCGATGCCGCTGCAATCGAGGGGGAAATCGCATCTCCGTGAATGACAGCTTGCACAGGAAGAGGGAAGTCACGAGAAACGTTTCCGTCAATCAATGCCGCACTCGGCGGAATCGGAAGCGATAAGATCGCACGACGCATCGCAAGTAACGTCGCTTCCAAAATGTTTGTTTCGTTGATTTCTTCTACACTTGCTTCAGCAATCGAGTAAGCAATCGCCTCTCTGCAGATCACGTCAAATAACTTCTCACGCTTTTTTTCGGTCAGCTTTTTGGAGTCATTCAATCCATCAATGACGAGTCCTGTGGGAAGAATGACCGCGGCGGCAACCACGGGGCCACAAAGAGGTCCTCGTCCTGCTTCATCCACTCCGCAAACCATCGAAAAACCGCGATCGATCCATTCCTGTTCCAAACGATAATCCAATTCAGCCATAACGATTACCCGTTGATTTTATCTAAGGAAATTCGTCCGATTTTTGCGGCACGGAATTCGTCAATCAGCATATTTGCCGTACGCTCGGTATTGACCTCTCCCCCCGAAACAAGAAAACCTCGCTTTTTGCCAATCAGGCATAAAAGGTCATAATCATCCATTTCATCCGAAGAGGGAAGTGTTTCTAATTTATAGCGCTCACAGAGAAGCTGAGGATAGTAGATACGAAGGCGGTGACAAAGCATACACGCAATCGTTTCAATATCTAAAACATCGTCCTTGATCGCACCGGTAATTGCTAAATTTTCTCCTACGATGGGATCCTCAAATTTCGGCCAAAGAATTCCAGGCATATCCAACAGCAATATTCCAATATTGGTGGATACCCATTGTTTATCCAATGTGACACCGGGGCGATTTTCCACCTTGGCTTTTTTGTTGCCACAAAGTTTGTTGATCAGCGAAGATTTGCCTACGTTGGGAATCCCGAGAACCATCACCTTCAAGGATCGTCCCGTCATTCCTTTTTGTTCATACCTAGCAAGCTTTTCTTGGCACAGCTTGCGAAGTGCAGGGGCAATTTGAGAAAGACCTTGACCACTAACGCAATCAGTTTCAATACAAACAGTATGTTCGTTGGTTAATTGCTGTGCCCATTCCCTCGTAATCACAGGATCGGCGAGAGATGCTTTGTTCAGCAGGATAATGGTAGGCTTTTCTGCTGTCAAACGAGAAATTTCAGGGTTTTTTGAGCTGTACGGAATACGAGCGTCCAAAAGCTCGATCACCGCATCCACATTTTTTAAGTTTTCGGTAATCAGCCGTCTCGTCCGAGCCATATGCCCGGGAAACCATTGAATATTTTGAGATGGCATACAAGTTCCTCCTTGTGTTAAGAAACAACTCCCATACGAGAAAACGGTGTCAGTCGAAAAACGACCTTACCAAGAATTCGGCGCTCATCGACAAAATCAACCTGAGGGTGTCGGCTATCCTTGGAATTGTTTCGGTTATCTCCCATGACAAATACGTGATTTTCGGGAACGGTAACGGTTTGTGATGCGTATATAGGCATTCCTTCGTATTTCACGTAATCTTCTTCCATTTCTATAACATTACCGTTTAAATCGGTAACAGAAACGATCATTTTATCATTTTGGTACTGAATAGATACGGTTTCTCCCTCTGTGGCAATCACACGCTTGACGAGCGGTTCATTCAGATCTCCCGTATCCTTACCCGTTTGATGAAAAACAATGACATCCGCCCGTTTCGGAGTATAGAAAAAGTTGGAAATGATCAATTTTTCGCCTGCGTAGAAGGTGTTTTCCATCGAAGCACCGCTGACGGTACAAAGGCGAAAAACGGAGGTCAGGATTAAAACAACCACACATAGAGCGAAGACAAACATCTCAAGTGTATCCAAGATGGAAGAAGAAATCGGTGCTTTGGGAGTTGGTTTGTCGCCTGTTTCTGCTTCTGAACTATTATCTTTTTCGGGAAGTGTCTTGTTTTGACGATAATTAGACATAAATTTGAACCTCAATTTTATTTTTCAATCAACTGCTCCATCAAAGTATATCCGTAGGGAACGTAAAGATCCGTCGTGCGTGCTACCGCTTCGTCAAATCCTTGGGTTCCATTCTTCTGCTCTTTGGAAGAATAAATCATAAAAGGAACTGCATCCATACTGTGCGTTCTGATACGGATGGGCGTAGGATGATCGGGAAGAATCATAATTTTAAAATCTTCTCCACTTGCTTTGAGATAGTCGTAAACAGGGGCAAGGATCTTTTGATCAATCAGTTCAATTGCCGTAACCTTGTTTTCAATTTCGGCACGGTGACCGCACTCGTCCGGACCTTCTACGTGTACGTAAACAAGTTCAACACCGCGACGGAAGGCATCGATCGTAGCATTTGCTTTTCCGTCGTAATTGGTATGTACGTTACCGGTAGCACCATCTACGTCAATCGATTCCATTTCAGCGCAAAGACCGATTCCCTTGATTAGGTCTACGGCGGAAATGACAGCAGCATTCAATCCCCATTTCTGCTTGAACGAGGGAAGCTGAGGCTTTTTACCGGGGCTCCAAAGCCATGCGGAGTTTGCAGGCTTGAGTCCTCTTGCTTTACGATCAAGGTTTACGGGGTGATCCTTGAGAATTTCGTAACTTTCTTTCATCAGCTTCAAAAATTCTTCGCCGCCGTCCTCAAGCTTGGGAAGATAATCTCCGATGCGTTTGCCGAGAATATCGTGCGGACGCATAAAATTATATTTATCATTTCCATTTTTCCAGATCAAGCAGTGACGATAGCTGACACCCGTATAGAATTTGCGATAATCGGTTCCAAGCTTTTCTTCTAATGCCTTGATCAAAAGGTCTGCTTCGGATGTTGTGATTTCATCAGCACTGTGGTCAAGAATGATACGATCCTCGTAAGTATCTTGGTCTTCGCTCAAGGTTACCACGTTACAACGATATGCCGTTTCATCGGACTGCATTTCAATGCCCATACTAACGGCTTCCAGCGGCGAACGACCTTTGGAGTAGATCTTGGGATCAAAGGAAAGAATTGCCATATTTGCCGTGTCACTTTCAGGAACCATGCCTTCGGGAACATTAGAAACAGTTCCTACGATCGATTTTGTCGCAAGAGCATCCATCATTGGCTTATTTGCCTTTTGCATCGGCGTTAAGTTGCCAAGTTCCTTGATGGGTTCATCTGCCATACCGTCGGGAATTAAAACTAAATATTTCATAAAGAACACCTCTTCTTTATAGTATCAAATTATATTCTCTTTATTATAACATATTTTTGAGATATTTACAATGGATTTTCAAAAAAAGTACGGTCGCTTTTGTAAAAAAACGACCGTACTCAGATTATTTCAGATTTTCGATGATATCCTTGACCCAAGCAATGAGGTCTGCCTTTTCTTCTTCGGTAACCTTACCGCCAAGGAAGGGAAGTCCGCCAAACTTTACGTACTTTACGTTTTCCATTACATTCGTACCAGTTTCCTTCAAAACCTCAAGCAACTTGGTTGCCATCTTTTCATCACCGTCGATGAAAAGCGCTACGTTCTGAGCCTTCTTCTTGTCCAGCTCAAAGCAAAAGCGACGAAGAACGTCATCAGGCTCGCCCTTGCCGGAAACAGCAAGAATGACCAAACGTTCATTTTCGCAAGAATATGCAGGGGGAATGATATCGATCGCGTTGTGGTTTTGAGAAAGCTCAAATTCTGTCTTTACGATCTCAGCCATTGCTTTCATCTTCGCTTTGCCAGAGTAGTACAAAAATCTCATTTTCAATGCCATAATGTGTTAAGCCTCCAAAAATAATAAATGATACACACATTATATCAAGAAAAATAAAAATAATCAATAGTTTTTTAAAAAAATCACAAATATTTTATAAAAGCTTGCTTGACGGAAAGTACGGGATATGTTAAAATATATAATATAACTGATAAATCCAGAAAAAATAAGGAGTTTGCAATTAAGGGATGCATCGTAGGTTTAAGTAGGTTCTATATTAAATTCTTCGTAAAATCCATTTAACAATTATACAAAATTTGCATTTTGTATAATTGTGTTTCTGACAAAAAATACGCTCCCCTGTATCGATTTTCTCCTTGGAGGTGCTTCCCCCGTGACCTTTCTCCCGTTTGATTACTTAGTAATTGCTTATCAGGCATTCGATTCAGATTCCCTGAAGGACACCTTTTCGTTTTTCTCTGAGTGTGGAATTCGCAAATTTATTTTTCTTTTGGATTTCGATCGAACCCGTCATACGGTATCCTGGATCAAGGAGCGTCAAAAACTTCTTGATCAATCTCTGAGAGATACGCGCTTTAATGGCTTGATCGTTCGATCCTTTCTCAACTTGCAACTCTCCGAAGGAATTCTTTACGATCCAACGGTTGACCATTTGATTCTCAATCATTCGCCGTTTCTCTTTGTGAAGATTCCTTTGTTTTGTGATGATTCTTGGATCGATGCTGATTTGAATTATCTTTTGTTTAAAAAGAAAATTTCTCCTGTCCTTACCTCTTTTGAAGGAAATATTCATACGAATTCCAAAACGCACATAACTCAAATGCTTTCTTCAAAAGCATATCGTTTATCTTTGGATCTAAATTACATCACATCAACCGATTCGGAGTTTCATATGAAGCAGATCATTTCCCGGGAAATTCCGATATTACCGTCAATGTCGCATAGTTTGTCAAATTATGTCGGAACACTGCAAGCATTTTCCAATTTCAAGGAGCGTTTGGAATATGCTGATTATACTTGTTTTTCACGCAATCTCTTGGAAGCGGAAAAATCCTTTTTTACTCGAAAATATTATTATACAAAATAATTAAAATTATACAAATTATACAAAAAATCAGATTTTATTTTTTTGGTATTTTTGTTTAGTGGCTTCGCCACCGCGAAGATGTCTTTCTTTTTTATTAAAATCAAGAACTTCTTTTGCTTGTTCGTATAACGGTTTATTTACTCGTTTTAGTGTTTGTGTAATATCCTTATGTACCGTACTTTTGCTAATTCCAAAACGCGCGGCAACTGCACGCACAGTGGCTTTGTTTTCCACCAAATATGCGGCAAGAAGGACACACCTTTCTTTCCCCGACGAAATATACATCATACCATATCCCTTCTTCCCCTTTATTGATTTTCGTCTATTCCCTATCAATATATGAAAAAATTGAAGCGGCAAGAACCAATTCTTATTTTCAAAGGAATTTTTATGGAACAAATCAAACAAATCAAAGAAGAAGAAAAATTCGTTACTTCCGATCGTTTGGAAGGTATGACCTCCATCTCAGCTTTGATCAAAGGGATTGAAGCTAATACGAATGAAAGACGGATTTTAAAAATTCTTTTTGACCGTGAAAAATGTAAATCTAAGAGAGCTGAGCTCGGTTTTTTGCGTGCAAAATCCGCGCAGTTAGGTTTTGAGATCGAATTTGTCTCTGCGGAAGAAATCCAACAAATCAGCATTGGAACTACTCACGGTGGTGTTGTTGCTGAATGTACTCCACGACAACTGCCCGAATTACAATCGGCTGTCTTAAAAGAAAACGGTGTATATTTCCTTTTGGACGGTGTAGAGGATCCGTATAATTTCGGATACGCCGTACGGTCGCTTTTTGCCGCGGGGGTAGACGGATTAATTCTTCCTCCGAGAAACTGGATGGGAGCGGCAGGTGTGGTTGCTCGTGCCTCGGCAGGCGCTTCTGAGCGAATGAATCTCTTTGTGTGCGAGCCTACGGAAGCTGTAAATTTGATGAAAGAAAAAGGATATCGAGTTGTTTGTGCCGGAATTCGCGACTCTGTATCATTGTACGAAGCCAACCTTTTCAAGCCCCTTCTTATCGTTTTAGGTGGTGAAAAACGTGGTATTTCCAGAGCACTTCTTGATGCAGCCGATCAAATTGTTCGAATCGATTACGGATCGGATTTTGGTGGTTCCTTATCTACATCTGCCGCAGCGGCAGTATTTGCGTTTGAAATTTTGAGAGTTCATCGGGGAATTTAAAAAATAACCGATAACTATTTATCCTTTGTTAAAATTATTATGCTATAATTTAAAAAGTTTATTTTTACTTTTGGGGTATACTTCAAATTATGAAAAATAAAAGTTTTTCAAAAAAAATCGCCGTGATTGGCGTGGGTAATATGGCAAAGGCAATTCTCGGAGGTGTTTTGTCCTCCGAACTTTCCATTTCTCAGGTTTTCCTGTTTGATCGTAATTCGAAACAATATGAAAGTTTGGCTTCCAATGCGCTCTTTGAAAAAGCGCAAAGCATTTCGGAAGCCGTCGGTGCGTCGGATATTGTGTTACTGTCTGTCAAACCACAAAATTATGACGAAGTATTGACTGAGATCAAAACCGCAACCGATTTTGACAAAAAGCTTTATATCTCCATCGGTGCAGGAATTTCCTCACAAAGTGTTTCGGATCGATTGAATGGTGCAAAGGTTGTTCGTGTGTTGCCGAACGTACCTATGCTGATCGGTCAAGGTGTTTCGGTGATCTGTCAAAATCCGTCCGTAGAAGAAGACGATTTTGAATTTATCTGTTCCCTTTTCCGTTCCGCGGGAAGCATTCTCCTGATCGATGAAAAGGATATGAATCCGATTATCGGTGTTACGTCTTCTTCTCCCGCATACGTATTTCAATTTATTTCGGCGATGTATCAAGGAGCATTGGCACAAGGACTTTCCTCGGAAGGCTTACTCGATGCCATTTGCGACGTGGTGATCGGCTCGGCGATGACTCTGAAAAACTCTCCCGATTCTCCCGAAGAATGGATTTCTCGTGTAGCTTCTAAGGGCGGAACTACCGAGCGCGCGTTAGCAACACTCAATGATTACCACTTCTCCGAAGCAATTTCAGAAGCAATGAAGGCGTGTACAGCACGGGCAGACGAGCTTGGCAAGCTTTCTTAGTAATTTTTTCCGAAAAATCCGCATACATTGATAGTAGAATCGATCAACAAAGCGGAAGGAAAAAAGATGTCGTTTCACCTCAGAAGAATCCATCAATTTCGTTGGAAATTCAAGAAAACAATAAGAAAAAATCATCCGTATGAAATCGAACGCGCCAAGATTTTGCTTCAATATTTCATCGTTATCTGTTTTTCTGTTCTTTTGGGGGCGCTTCTTTCGCGCTACCTTTCCCCACTATTCTTACACGAGCGTGCCATAAAGCATTTTTCTTCGCCGTTTCTTCATTGTTCCGATCTTATTGATTGGGTAGAAAAGCTTTTGTGGTACTCACTTTCGGACTTGATTTGTTTGGCTTTTTCCTTTTTCTCTGTTTTTACCTTTTTTCATTATTTTGCCTCGGATCTCATTCTTTTATATCAAGGCTTGATCCTTGGCTGTCTTCTTACCACGCTTCCCCAATTGTCCTCCTTTTGTCATGACGGAGAGCTTTTTCTGTTGGCACTTTTTCGCGTGTGGATAACAAGTTGCTTGCTTCTTCACTCTTATCAAATTGCGCTCTGCTTATATCAATCAAATCGTACCAAGTTTTTTGATAAAACCTTAGGAACGATAACGATTTTTACGATTACAGCCTCCGGAATCATCGTATTCTCAACAGCCATATACTGTGGACTGATTTATATCATATAATTAAAAAAGATAAGGAATGAAAACATTGGATAACGAAAAATCATTTAAGAAAAAATTTAAGCTCTTTGACATGAATCGAGATGGCAAGGGCGTCTATGAAGTAGAAACCAGAAAGCCTACGTTGAAATTCTTCTTTGTGCTTCTTTGGAGAAAATTCTCTCAACTTTTACAATTAAATTTGATGATGCTTCTCAAGATCATACCGATTTTGACCGTTCTCGGACTCTATCTGCTCGGCACCAAAACGCCAACCGTGACCGAAGCGATCTACGTTCCGATCTCGGGCATTACAAAAATTATTCACGCCCCCAGCCTGACGGCGGCATTGGATCTTTCGTCGATTCAGATGGAGCTTCCCGTCCTTAGTCCTTGGATGAATGTGCTGATCATTGTACTAACACTTTTCCTTGCTTTGACCTGGGGATGGCAGTCTGTTGGTTCTACGTACGTTTTGCGCGGTCTTTTCCGTGGAGATGCGGTTTTCGTATTTTCGGATTATTTCCACGCAATCAAGAAAAATTTCAAACAAGCCTTTCTTTTGGGTCTGCTTGATTTTCTCTTTACCGCGGTTCTTATTCTCGATTTTATCTTCTTCTATTATCGCACAGGTGTTTCTTTTGGTATGGATTTGATGTATTTTGCCGTTTTTGCGATGGGAATTATCTATCTCGTGATGCGATTCTATCTTTACCATCTTTTGATCACCTTTGAGCTTTCCAATTTCAAGATTATCAAAAACGCTCTGATTTTTTCTATTCTTGGAATTAAGCGCAATATTATGGCGTTGATTGGATTTGTTGTATTCCTTGCATTCCATATTGTGTTAATCATTCTTCTTCTGCCCATTGGAATATCCATTCCGTTGGTATTGCCATTTGTTTACATTCTTGCACTCTTTGGATTTATTTCCACATACGCAGCCTATCCGATTATTGACCGCTATATGATTCAGCCGTACGAAACGACGGCGACAATCACCAATCAAAACCAAGATCAGCAAGATTAGCTTGAATAATTTGATCATAGGGGATCACGAATTTATTCGTGATCCCCTTGAATTAGTTCGGACACCGTAACAAATTCATAGCCACAGCGAAGAAGCTCTGGAATGATCAATCTTAAAGCATTACAAGTGGTGTTACCTCCCGATACGTAATCGTGCATTAGAACAATATCCCCTCCGCGAATTTGAGATTTTACGATCTTTAAAATTTCTTTGGGAGGGGTGAGTGCCCAATCCTTGGTATCAATGCTCCAAAGAACGACATTGTATCCCATATCTTTTGCGATGGCTTTGAGATATTCGTTCATCAATCCCTCGGGCGGACGAAATACGCAAGGTCGTACCCCACAAAGTTGATATACGGTATCCTCACATTGCTTTATTTCCAAGCGAACTTCTTCTTCGGTAAGATTTCGGATACGACAATGGGTATCCGTATGATTGCCGAGCTCACATCCGCAATCAACGATTTTTTGAAGATCGCTTGGATAATTTACCGCATTGACTCCAATGATAAAGAAGGTAGCGGTAACGTGGTATTCTTCTAAAATTTTCAAAATTTCTTGGGTGTATCTTGGATGAGGACCGTCGTCAAAGGTGAGAGCAATCTTCCCTGCTTGCTTTGTATTACGGCAATAAACCTTCCCGTATAGTTCTTCCGCAGAGGCTGAAAAACGAAACGGAATAAAGAATACGGAAAAGATCAAGAGAAAAGAAAAGATCCGTTTCATCATTGCTTCTCAACCGGACATAGCTCGTTTAAGCTTCCAAAGCGAAATCCTTGTAATTTTAGTGTTCCGATCAGATCCTTAAGGATCAACGCATTGGTTTTTGACGTTGGGTGCAGGAGAATGACCGCTCCATTGTGCATATATCGCAGCAATAGTTCCTTGGATTTTTGAGGATCTGGTTGACGATCATTATCCCAATCCGCATAAGCCAGACTCCAAAAGACAGTTTTATATCCAAGCTCGGAAGCGAATTGTAATGATCGTTTATCAAATGTTCCTTCGGGTGGACGGTAATATTTTGCCATTTCCTTTCCCGTGACCTTTTGATACATTATTTCAAGCTCCAGTAGCTCTTTTTCAAATGCATTCTTATCATCTACTGATGTCATATCCTTGTGTCGTACCGTATGATTGCAAACAAGATGTCCTTCTTTTTCCATACGGCAAATCAACTCCGGATTTTTGGAAATCAAGTGTCCCAAAACAAAAAATGCGCCTGTGACCTCTTCTTCTTTCATCACATCTAAAATTCGTTCCACATTTCCGTTTTCATATCCCGCATCAAAGGTAAGATATACAACCTTTTCCTCACAATCATTTCCGTGCGCGTGATCGATATAATATCCGCCATAGTTTTCTATCCATCGCATATTCGAATCGGCAATTGGTTGCTTATTCTCTGAATTTCTAACACAATACCAGTGATATACGGTATCTTCTGCGGCGGATGTGACAAACTCAAAACAACTCAAACAGGAAAGCAAACAAAGAAAAGCAGAAATGAATCTTTGTTTCATCATATCACCCCTTGGATAGTTTTTGCGAAAATTAAAAAGAAAAAACACTCAACCGTAAAAAAACGATTGGGTGTTTTTGTGTTGAAATGATAAATTATACAATTAAATCTGCTTGGAAAATTCCGTCTTTATAATACCAAAGCTCACGAGCGCCGCAAAAGCGGGCGTACTCAATCGCATCCTCAAAGCCATACAAAAGCTTCTCTGCCATATGGGCATCGGCATTAAAAATCATTCTTCCCTTCTTTTCTGCAATTCTTTTACAGAGGAATGGCGCGGGATACGGAACCTTTCTGCGACCTCTTGCCATAGCGCCTGTATTAAGCTCGATCAAAGGATTATCCTCAAGAACTGCATCCAGTGCTTCCAGAGCCAAGGTTTGATAGGCAGAAGAATCCTCGTCCAAATACGCACAAGATTCATTAAACTTGGTCAAAAGATCAAAGTGCCCTACAATATCACAGTTGGTTTTCTTGACAACGTTTGCTACCAGTTCAAAATAATCCTTGGCTAAGCGCAAGGCATCGCCGCCGTAATACTCCGTCAGCTCCCGACAAAAGACCTCTGGATTGATATCGGTAGCCATCGCGTATCCATGCGGACATACGTAATGCACAGAACCAATGACGTAATCGTAGGAATCTGAGAGTGCAGGAGAAAAATAGTCCTGTTCAATTCCCAAAGCAACCTCAATACAGTCGGCGTATTTCTTTTTTAGCGAAAGAACCGTTTTTCGATAGTCGCGCAAACGGTCTCCCACCATACACCAGCTGTCGCAATCCTCAAAGGGAAGCTCGGCGTGCCCAGAGAAACCAAGACTATCCATCCCAAGAGAAATTGCCGCTTGAACCATTTCTTCCGGAGTGTTTTTTCCGTCGCAAAAGGTGCTGTGCGTGTGAAGATTGGAGCGTGGAATCATGACGTCATTTTTTCTTGCTTCACCTTGTGATCAATGACGTGACGAGAAGCAAGCTCGTTTTTGATATCTTCGATCGAAATTCCCATTTCGATCATCAGAACCATGACGTGATATACAAGATCGGAAATCTCATAGATCGTTTCCGCCTTATCGTTTGCCTTTCCTGCAATGATAACCTCGGTGCACTCCTCACCGACCTTTTTGAGGATTTTGTCAATTCCCTTTTCAAAAAGATAGGTCGTATAAGATCCCTCTTTCTTTTCAAGCTTTCTGCCCTCAATCACCTTCATCAGAGCATCCAAGGAAAATGCTTCGCGCTCGTCGCTTTCATAAACGACCTCGTTAAAGCAGGAGTCCGTGCCGAGATGGCATGCGGGACCGTCCTTATAAACGGTAACTGTCAGCGCATCGCGATCGCAATCGGTCACGATATTGACGATATGCTGACGATTTCCCGACGTTTCGCCCTTTCTCCAAAGGCATTTGCGAGAACGTGACCAAAAGCAGGTCGTTCCCTCGTTCATACTGATCTCAAGGCTTTCGCGGTTCATATATGCCACCGTCAACACCTTTTTGGATACGGCATCCACCACAACGGCAGGAATCAGTCCGTTTTCATCAAATTTCAGTTCATTGATATTCAACATATTTATCTCCTCTACGTCTTATCTTACAATCTCACGTTAATATTTTCATTCGCAAGCTTTTGCTTCAATTCTTTGATATCGACCTCTCCAAAATGGAAGATCGATGCGGCAAGTCCTGCATCTACCTTTGGAAGCGTGTGGAATAGCGTTACAAAATCCTCCATACATCCAGCGCCACCCGATGCAATCACGGGAACGTTGACGACCTGACAGACCGCGTTCAGCATTTCAAGGTCAAATCCTTGCTTTACACCGTCGGTATCGATGCTGTTTACAACGATCTCTCCCGCGCCGTTTTCAACACCGCGCTTGATCCATTCAATCGCCTCGATTCCCGTATCCTCACGTCCGCCCTTGGCAAAGACGTGAAAAGTACCGTCAACGCGCTTCATATCCACAGACAGGACAACGCATTGATCACCGTATTTCTTTGCGGCGTGATAAATCAAATCAGGATTGGCGATCGCACCTGAATTCACACTGACCTTGTCCGCACCACATTTGAGTACGCGATCAAAATCATCCAAAGTACGAATACCACCGCCAACGGTGAGCGGAATAAAGACACGCTCTGCCGTTTGACGAAGAATATCGGTAAAGAGAGAACGTTCCTCACAAGACGCCGTAATGTCGTAAAATACGAGCTCGTCTGCACCGCATTCACTGTAAAATTCTGCCAAGGAAACGGGCGAGGATACGTCCCTCAATCCCGCAAAATTCACCCCCTTGACCACGCGTCCGTCGCGAACGTCAAGACAAGGGATAATTCTTTTTGTAATCATAACGTCTCCTTTGCTGCAAGAATGGCATCGGAAAGATTGACAGCACCGATATAAATTGCTTTTCCAACGATTGCTCCGTAAAGCTTCATTGCCGTCAGCGCGGAAATATCATCCATCGAGGAAACACCGCCCGAAGCAATAATATTCAAAGAAAAGCGTTCACTCAGCTCGCGATATAAATCACGATTGGTGCCCGACATCATTCCATCCTTGGAAATATCGGTACAGATAATCGTTTTGACACCAAGCTCCTGCATTTTTTGGCAAAAATCAAAGCAGGAAAGCGCAGATACTTCCAGCCAACCTTTAATTGCCACCATCCCGTCTTTGATATCTACGCCGACGGTAACGTGTTCTCCGTACGTCTTAACCGCTTCTTCCAAGAATGCAGGATCTGTGACAGCCGCTGTGCCGATAATTACACGATCAACTCCGATTTCTACGTACTTTTTAATCGTGTCTATATTGCGAATACCGCCGCCAACCTCTACAGAGAGCGACGTTTGCTTTACAATCTGAGCAATCGTTTCAAAATTGGCGGTACTTCCCTCTTTTGCTCCGTCGAGATCAACGACGTGCAAGAGCTTGGCACCCTGAGCCTCAAAGCTTTTTGCCACATCCACGGGCGAATCACTATAGACCGTTACTTGATTATAATCGCCCTTGACCAAACGAACGGCTTTTCCGCCGATCAGATCAATAGCAGGGATAATATTCATACTTTCTCCTTAGATTTCACAAAATGCGCGCAGGATCGCAAGACCGATCTTACCGCTTTTTTCGGGGTGAAATTGCGCGCCCCATACGTTTCCGTTTCGGACTGCCGCCGTCAATTCGGCACCGTACTCTGCCGTAGCAATGACGTAATCGTCACAGTCTGCGGCATAATAAGAGTGTACGAAATAAACGCAATCTCCTTCATTCAAATAGGAAAACAATTTGTCCTTCGGGGCACGAAGGTGCAACGGATTCCATCCAATGTGCGGGATTTTCAAATCCTTTGGAATCACGTCGGCAATCGGTCGAACAGCACCCGGAATCAAACCAAGCCCCTCGTGCTCGCCGTATTCATAGCTCTTTTCAAAGAGCATCTGCATACCGAGGCAAATTCCCAGCAAAGGCTTTCCCTTCTTTGTTTCTTCCAAAATAACTTGGTCCAGACCGCTTTTTCTCAGCTTTTCCGCCGCATCGGCAAAGGCGCCGACACCCGGAAGAATAATGCGCTCCGCATTTTGAATTACCGCAGGGTCTGAGGTCACGACAATCTCGGCACCAATGGCACCAAAAGAGCTTTTGAGCGAAAAAAGATTTCCTACACCGTAATCAACGATCGCGATCATACGAGCATTCCTTTCGTTGAGGGAATCTTCCCTGCCTTTTCGGGATCAAGCTTTACCGCGTCGTGCATTGCGTGAGCAAACGCCTTAAAAGCGCCCTCGATGATGTGGTGAGAATTCGTACCTGCCATCTGTTGGAAGTGCAAGCAGATTCCCGCGTGGCGAACAAATGCCAAGAAAAATTCTTCTACAAGCTCAGTATCAAAGCTACCGACCTTTTCGGTGGGAATGATCAAACGGTATCCGAGATAATCACGTCCCGAAATATCCATTGCGCAAAGAATCAGCGCCTCATCCATCGGAAGGATCATGCTTCCGTATCGCGTAATTCCGCGTGCATCTCCAATCGCCTTGGAAAATGCCTGACCGAGGCAAATACCAATATCCTCTACGGTGTGGTGGTCATCAACCTTCACGTCGCCCACGCACTTCACCGAAAGATTCATATTACCGTGAGAAGCAAACAACGTCAGCATATGATCTAAAAAGCCACAGCCGGTATCAATCTCCGCTTTTCCTTCACCGTCGAGTTCTAATGCGAGTACAATGTCAGTTTCTGCTGTTTTTCTGATAATTTCTGCATTTCTCATTGATTTATTCCTCTTATTCTTTCGTAATGATCGAAGAAATCGTTTTCACAAGCGTTTCCATCTGCTCTTTTGTTCCTACCGTAATTCGGTTGTAATCACAAATTGCGGGAGAATCGAAATGACGTACCAGAATACCTCTCTCCTTGAGGGCAAGATACAACGCCTTGCCGCCAACACGTTCGTGCTTGGCAAAAATAAAATTCGCACGAGAGTCGGTGCAAGTGAAGCCAAGCGCTCTCAGCTTTTCCTGCGTCCATTCTCTGATAGTTGCAATCGTTTTACAGTTTTCCATATAATACGCATCTTCGTCGATTGCCGCTTCTCCTGCACGTAAGGTCAAACGGTTAATGTTATACGGATTGGTAGAAAACTTGATTTTTTCAAGATCGGTAATCAATTCGGCGTTGCCAAAGGCAAAACCAAGTCTGGCACCTGCCATGGAACGGGATTTTGAATAGGTGCGAACTACTAAAAGATTGTCGTAACGGTCGATCAGATCCACGCAAGATTCCGCACCGAAATCAACGTAAGCTTCGTCGATTACGACAACAAAATCGGGATTGGCGCGAACGATCTGTTCAATCTCCGCGTGCGAAAGCGCAAGTCCGGTCGGCGCATTGGGGTTGGCAATCACAACGTTGGCGTTATTCCCAAGATAATCTTCTACACGAATAGAAAAATCCTCGGCAAGCGGAATCGCTTCGTAAGAAACTCCGTAAAGCTCTGCATAAACACGGTAAAATCCGTAAGAGATGGCAGGAAATTTCACGGGATGATCCGCATCGTTACAAAACGCCATAAAGGAAAAATTCAAAATATCGTCCGATCCGTTGGAAACAAATACGTTCTCGGGTTTGACCGAATAAAGCTCGGAAAGCTTTTTCTTTAAGGTAGAGCAAACGGGATCGGGATAAAGATTGAGCTTTGCGACTTCTTTCGAATTCACCGCGTCAAGAACGCTCTTGGAGGGCGGGAACGGTGACTCGTTGGTATTTAGCTTGATATATTGCATATCCTTCGGCTGTTCACCGGGCGTATACGCCTCCAAGGCTGCAAATTTTTGATTCATAAAGCGACTCATAGCGATTATTTTTCCTCAGCAAATCGAATGACAGCGCTCTTGGCGTGTGCGCCGAGTCCTTCTTTGTTTGCAAAGAACTCAATGTCTCGGCAGACCTTGCCAAGTGCTTCTTCGGTATAATAGGTAAACTGTGTTTTCTTAATAAAATCATCTACTGACAAAGGACTCGAAAATCTTGCTGTTCCGCTGGTCGGAAGCGTGTGGTTCGGACCTGCAAAGTAGTCACCGAGTGCTTCGGGGCAGTATTTGCCCATAAAGATCGAGCCTGCGTGCTGAATTTTATCCAGATAACGGAAGGGGTCGTCCACACAGATTTCCAAATGCTCGGGAGCAATGCTGTTTGCCACCTCAACCGCTTGTAAAATACTGTCGGTAATAATGATCTTTCCGTTGTTGTCGATCGATGCGCGCGCAATTTCCGCACGAGAAAGCATCGGAATTTGAATCTCAAGCTCTTCTGCAACCTTTTCTGCCAATTCGGTGGAATCGGTCACGAGAACGGCGCTTGCCATTTTGTCGTGCTCTGCCTGAGAAAGCAGATCTGCCGCTACGTATGCGGGGTTACAGGTCTTGTCTGCAATGACGAGAATCTCACTCGGACCTGCGATCATATCAATGGCAACCTTGCCAAAGACCTGCTTCTTTGCTTCTGCTACAAACGCATTGCCGGGACCTACGATCTTATCGACTGCTGGAATTGTTTCCGTACCGTATGCCAACGCCGCAACCGCCTGCGCGCCACCAACCTTGAAAATCCGCTTGACACCTGCAATCTTTGCCGCTGCCAGAATGACAGGATTGACCGTTCCGTCCTTGGTGGGAGGCGTGACCATCACGATCTCGTGACAGCCGGCGATCTTTGCGGGAATTCCGTTCATCAATACCGACGAAGGATATGCCGCCGTACCGCCCGGAACGTAAAGACCAACCTTTTCGATGGGAATGATCTTCTGACCAATCACAACGCCATCCTTTTCATTGATCATAAAATTGTTTCTGACCTGTCTGGAATGGAAGGCATAAATATTTTCTGCCGCTTCCTTTAAGATCTCTAAAAATTTGGGTTCAACCGAAGCAACAGCGGCTTCGATCTCTTCTTCCGAAACCTCCAAGGAGCTCAAGGTTGCACGGTCGAATTTTTCACAATACTCGTAAAGCGCCGCATCTCCTCTCGACTTCACCTCGGAAATGATTTCGGATACAACACCCTCTACGTTTTTTGTGCTGGCAATATCTCTCGAAAAGATCTCAGATCTGTCGATTTCATTATAACGAAACAGACGAATCATAGTTTCCTCCAAAAATTATTTGTTTTCCTGTAAGACTCGATTCATCTGCTCGCAGATGGCACGAATACTCTCGTTTTTAAACTTATAGCTGACCTTGTTGGCAATCAGTCGAGCACTGATCGAAACGATATCATTCTTCGGTTCAAGATCATTCTCATACAAGGTTTTACCCGTTTCCACGATGTCCACGATTACGTCGGAAAGTCCCAGAATCGGCGCAAGCTCAATCGAACCGTTCAGCTTGATAATATCGATTTCACGGCTAAGAGATGCGTAATAAGAACGCGCAATGTTCGGGAATTTCGTGGCTACCCGAAGCGTTCTGTCACGAGGATCGCAAAAATCCTTTTTGGCGGCAACCGCCATACGGCATTTTCCGATGCCAAGATCGGCAAGCTCATAAATATCGGGCGAATATTCAAGGATAATATCCTTTCCCGCGATTCCGATATCTGCCGCGCCGCGTTCTACGTAAATCACGACGTCGGACGGTTTGACCCAAAAATACCGAACGCCAAGCTCCGTATTTTCAAAGATCAGCTTTCTGCTTTCTTCGCGAATGGAAGGACACTCAAATCCTGCCTTTTCAAACATACCGTACGCTTTTTCGCCCAAGCGTCCCTTGGGAAGCGCAATATTAATCATTGGTTTCAAGAGTTTGCAATCCTCCCTCGGTTAATTTTAAAAGTTTACGGAAACGCAAGCTTTGATCGGGCGATTTGGTAGTCAATACCGAAAATCCGTTGGTAATCAATTCGTTCTGCGTCTTCAAAATCATTTCTAAGGTTACGTCGTCATCATACAGAAGCACAACGTCGGTATCATATTGCTTTTCTACCCATTCAAAGCGCTCCAGGCGGTCAAGATACACGGCAAAGCCAATCGCACCCATATTTTTGCTCAACTGTTTCATCAAGCGATCGTAACGTCCGCCCGAAAGAACACTTTCCGAAATTCCGTTGATAAATCCCTGAAAGCTCAGGCTATCGTAATAGGTCGCATCGTTCACGATCGAAAAATCGAGATACAAACGATCCGAAAGACCATACTCGCGCATCACCGCATGAATCTTGGAAAGCTTCTCGTACGCCACTTGCATCTTTTCTCCCACAATCAACGTGGAAAGCAGAGGCAACGCTCGCTCAATCGGAAGATACATTTCCGTCAATTGACTCAGCTTCAACTGCATCTCGAGCGATACGCCTCTTTGCTTACAAACCGAAACGAGCGCATTGACGTTTTTGCTTTCGATCAAAGAAATCATTTCAGCTCTGGTTTCTTCGTCTACCATCGCCTCTTCGAGAAGTCCCTCGACCATTCCCATATGAGAAAGATCCAGAATATAGTCGGCGCTGATCGTTTCCAGACTTCGCATCGCCAACATCAGAACCTCGCATTCAGCATACAGATCAATCTCTCCGATGCACTCCAGTCCCGTTTGCATAATTTCTCGAAAACCGTCACTGTCTGCCGAGGTACGGTAAACGTTTTCGTTATAGCAAAGCTTGTGCGTTCCTCCGTCGTTTTGCGGAATATGCTTGATGATGGACAGAGTTACGTCGGGCTTGAGCGCTAACAGCTTTCCGTTCGTATCTGTGAAGGTCAGTACGTTTTGACTGACCAAAAAGTTTTTGTGGCGAGAGTAAAGATCGTACTCTTCGAATTTACTGACCTTGTAATGTGAATAACCGTATTTTTTATATAGTGCACGCAATTGATAAATCGCACGTTCGTCGTTTTTTAATACGTTTGCCGAAACATTCATTTGTTTTCCCCTTTGAGTTTTTCCAATACCTTAGCATATCCGCCCGTACCGTATACGTACGCGCGATTCACGCGACTGATCGTTGCCGTACTTGCACCGGTTTCCTCTACAATCTTGTTATATACCGCCTGCTCCGAGAGCATTTTTACGACGAGCAAGCGTTGAGAAATATCATCCATTTCTTTTCTTGTCATCAAATCTTCCAAAAACGCCGCACATTCTTCTCTGGTTTCCAAAGAAATCAGAGCTTGAATCAACAATTCATAGCCTTGATCGTTGAAATTTTCCATACGTAGCCTCCGTTCGCTTTAATACTTTACTATGATAACACATTAAAGCGTTAAAGTCAATAGCTTTTTTAAATTTTTTTACGATTACAGTAATTTTTGATCGTTGATAGTTAATTTGAATTTTAACCCCAACGTTTCTGCTGCTTTTCGGCAAAGGATCATACGTCCAAGAAAGATTTCAAAATAATCCATCACCGAGCTGTATTCGGTTTCAATCGTTAAAGAAAGTAAAATTTCTTTCCGTTCTAGAGAAATATGCAATTTCGAGGATACAACCGAATAATTTACACGGTCATGGATATCAAAGGTGGAGACATCTTGATTTCGAACGCGGGTACGGCGCACATCGGATTTGTCTGCCAAAATCAGCGCGGCAGCAATCGGATTAACGGGGACTCCGGTTCCTTCATCGTGATTTCCAATCGCGGTCACGATGGTTGCAATATCCTCCGGTGGCATTCCCATTCGGTCAAGAATACGAAACGCCATCAGTGCTCCGCTCTGCGAATGATCAATGCGATTGACAAGATTTCCGATGTCGTGCATATATGCCGCAATTTTTCCAATTTCGATATCATGCTTGGAAAAACGCAAGGCAGTTAAAATATCCTCAACCGTACTTGCCACCTTGCCGACGTGTGCAAAGCTATGTTCCGTGTAGCCAAGTGCCAACAGAGATGCGTCCGCTCCTTTGATATATTCGCCAATGTCCTTGTTCGCGGTAATGTCTGAATACGTGATCATATTTCTCTCCCCTCTCTTTTACAAAAAGATACCGCAAAAGCCTGAAGTCTGTTTGCGGTATGGATTCAAATCAGAGTTCTGTTGTGGTTATAAACGATGAAAAAGCTTTCGTTTTATTCTGCGAAAAACTCGTTGAATAAAGCGAACGCAATGCCGGTAAGGAAGAAAGCACCAGATACATACGTAGCATCGGTAGCGAAGCGAGGTAGGATCAATTGTCCGTTCTCCTTTATGAATCAGAGAAACGTAACCGATCAATTGTTCAGGCAAAATGCCATACTCTAACTGCGTTTGATTATCGCCGCACATCACAAATGTTCCGTCCTTTTTTATCTTCAAAATGCGATGAAGAACAAACGCACCGTTTGCTCTGCGATAAAAAGCAATATCATATTTCTTGGGTGAGACCGATCCGTATTTTTTTAATACCACGCGGTCTTCCCCCTGAACGATCAGAGGAAGCATACTCGTTCCTTTGGGGGACAAAAGAAATTCTCCGCCGCTTTCCAATACCTCTTCGATGACCCCAATAGCATCAGATAAATAAAACTCGCCGTTATTCAAGGATGTTTGCTCCTTTTAGAACCTCTACAAAGCGATCAAAATCAGCTTCCACGGTTGCTCTGTCCACGTCATATTCCTTCAGCATCGATTCGATGGCTTCTTCCCGTTCGCAACCGGCGCTCAAAAGTTCCCAGATCGAACGACCGCTATCGTTGAGTTTAATAATTCCATTAAAAATTTTGCTTGCCTCACCAAGCGCAACAACTACGTATTCTCCTGCCAATTCTCGGAGAACAAATCCGCTTTTGATTTTCATAGTGCAAATTCCTTTCGTTAGGTTGATGATCCATTCATTCCTTTATACGCCACCCCGGCCGCTTCCTCAGAGATGTTGCATCCAAGCAAATAGCAAGGAACCTCTCGAAGCATTCGATCCAATAACGGGAACAAAGCGTCTACCGTTTTTAGGTCATCGGGAGTCAGCAACTGATGAAAAATTTTTCCGATCGCTTCTTTGGGCTCGATTTTACGAATGGTATTGACGGAAGAACGCTCCAAAAAGCAAATTGCTTTTAATGGAACACTTGCATTCGTATGCCAGCCCTCTTTTCCACACCACGGTGTTCCAAAGGCATACAGCCGATCGTCCATAAACCTCAAAATCGGTTTATCTCCGTTAATAATTCGAACCTCTTCTCCAAAATGCTTTTTCCAAAGTGAGATATGCGTTGATTTTCCTGTACCACTGTGCGCAGCAAAGGCATATCCTTCTCCGTTGTACTCAATAACAGCAGAGTGCATCAAAAAAGATTGAAAATGCTCGGGAAGCTGGCGACAGATTTTTCGGTAAATACATACCGCCTCCGCATAATCCTTGGTAACGGGATGTTCTGCGATTGCAATCTCCTCCGCGATTTCTTGATCCTCTACCCGAATATAAAGCTCAGGAAGTTCATCCGTTTCAAAAAGATACTCTCGGCAAAGGTGAAATACGTATGCGTAGGCATTGTCAATACGGATGTGAATATTTGCAATTCGTATATCAAACATAATTTCCCCCAAAAAGCAAGATTCTCTGCGGTGCAAGAGAAGCACAAATACCATGCCCCGTAAATGGCATGGTACTTGTATAAAAACATTAGAACGACTGAATATTATCGTAAATATAATGACTCAGTTTGCTCTTAAGATAGTTTCTGTTCTTTACGATGTAATCTCTGACATATTTCAAATTGAGAGGCTGAGACGCTTTCATTTGACGAAGATTGCTTGCCACTTCCAAATCGTTGTTCATCTCCAACGCAACGCAAATAAATTCCACCGTTTCGTCCGACGCAAGCTCAAAGCATTTCCAGCCCTGTTCTGCATCCTTTTCTGCCAGATCGTACAAAAGCTTGTACGCAACGGCAGGCTTATAAACGTCCTGCATATTCAGATAAGGATCATCCAATGCGCGATCGGTCCAAAGCTTTCCTTCGGTGGGAGCATACATCGCCAAAAAGCGGTTCATTCTTCCGTTAATCGTCTGGAAGGTCAGCTTCTGTACGGGGATGTTGCGCTTGGTCTGACTATCATACAAAAAGTAGTTGGGCGCTCCGCCGATTTCCATCCAACCAAAGAATACGAGCTCTACCGCAATCGCAAGGCAAAGAGCCGCAATCACAAACACCATCACCTTGATCAAGGTTGCGTTGATCGCAAAAATACCAACAAACAAGAGTGCAATCGCAGCAATTGCAAAAACAATAGCAGCAATTCCAAAGCCAAACTTCAATTTGTTCTGATTCATGTAACACCTCTTAAATTATTAAAGAAAATTATTGATATTATTATATCATAAGAAACGACCATTGTCAATTATTTTTCTTCATCTTTTATTATTTTTGGTTACTAAAACCGTGTTATTTTTTCAATAATCGATGATAATAAATGATCGGGATGGCACTCCAACCGTGACAAAGGCTACCGGCATTGTGAAAATCTTCTGCGCCCTTGAGGGTTTCCCAGAACGACGTTGCTCCTTGATTGAGCATATATGCGTAGTTTTTATCAATTTCGTTCAACACGTTCTCTGCATACTTTTCCTCGTTCACCATCAGAAGCGCATCGTATTTAAATGCTTTCATACTGAGCGTTGCGGGAACAAGGTCATTCGCGGAAGAAAGAACCTCGCAAATCTTCTCTGCGACGCCGCTCGGTGCCGCACCGCAAAGGATTGCGTAGGCATTACCAAGCTCGGAGCAGCTCTCTTTTTCGGCTTGCGTCAAATATAAGCCCTGCGCTTCGGAATAAAAGACCTCGTGAATTCTTTTGTTTATCACTTGGGCAAGTGAAGCATACGATGCCGACTCTTCCGATTTTCCAAGCTTTTCTGCAAAATACGCCATCGCTTGCACACTCATAGAGAGCTGTGCGTTCAGAACAATTTCAAACTCCTTATTCTGCTCTGCCTTTGGATATCCGTCCAGAGTAGGACTCCATTCGTAGAAATTCCAATAGGTTTTGAGATCCTCATAGAAATTGGGAACCAGTCCGTTTTCCATACGGTCGGTAAACGCCTTTACCAGCGCCTGCATCCGCTCATAAAAGCGCTCTGCCAATGCAAGGTCGCCCGAACGCTCAACGTATTCCTTCATCTGCATCGGATAAACCAGAGAGAAGTACGGAATAACGTAATTGAAGTTCGAGGGCGAACAGATGTGCGTCATATTGTCATCTCTTTGATCCAAGCCGAACAGTATCAGGCTTGCTTTTGCAAATTCGTATTCCTCAAAGCCGTCATAGCAACAAAGCATCTGATTTCGGCTGTCAACGCCGTAAAGCGACTGCTCTCTCCAAGGACAGTCCTCATAGTGCTCGTACATACAAAGACGAAGGGTACGAACCGAAATATCATAAATCCGCTGGCGCAGAGGATTGCCTGCATCAAACGGAAGAACGTTGACGGGATATTCCACGGGATAGAGTCCGATATAGTCGATCTCCACCTTGGCGTCGCTGATGATCTGGAAATAGCGTCCGCCCAAGCGACGCATATGGTTGGCAAACTCAAACCATTCACCGTTGGCGATAAGCTCTATGGAAAAGTCGCGCGTTTTGATGATCTGAGGAACCACCTCGGAGCCGTCCTCTGCCGTCACAAGATGCTCGCCGTAAGCAACCGTCACCTTAGCGCCCTTCTCCGCGCGGAACCGAATGCCGAGATGACCGACCGTTTCTTCACCAATATCGTAAATCTGCTTGGCGGAATCCACGAGAACCGCATTTGCAAACGGCTTCAGAACCGTTTTTTTGAGCGGTCTTGCGTGAAGCTCCTCGGGGCGTCCCTCCACCTCGATGGCGGACTGATAATCCTGCGCGGAAAAGTCCTTGTTGTAGAAGCCGTCATAACCGTTTGCGTCGTACGTATAGGAAAATCCAAGCTGTTGGGTGATCTGCTTCTGACGTCCCGATACGTAATCGGTTGCCACTCGACACAACGTGTTTTTATCGGAGGCGGTAAGAATTCGATCCCCCTCGGAAATCTCATAGATCACTCCGGGCAGACCTTTGTAGTAAGTAAAGAAATCATTGGAACCGTAATACCAAACGAGCAGCTGAAGTTGATTTTCTCCTTCGCGACAGAATTTGGTAATATCTACACGGTCAAATACCTTGTAATACGGATAATCGGAAAACTGCCCAAATGCGGCGAGCACTCCGTTGACGTAAAGCTCGTAATTACTGTCACAGGAAATATCAATCGAAACCGATTTTCCGGTAGTATGGAAAGTCTGATAAAAACGAACGAACTCGTCCGCACGGTCGTCGTTGTGTGCCCAGATCCACTTTGCTTGTTTCATTTTAAACTCCTTAGGATTTCATAAAATATCATCATTAAAATTATACTTGATTTCCATTCAAAAGTCAATAAAATATCATAAATAAAGAAAAAAAGATAAAAAAGAAATAAAAAAAGACAAAGCGCTTTGCGCTTTGTCTTTTGGGATTAGTTTTCGAATACCGTCTCGACAAGAGAGTGGGCAAACAGCCAATGCAGATCGCGAATCGGGTGGTTGAGAAGATTTGCCAAAAGCTCGGTCGTATCGACTCCGTTTTCCGCCATCTTCTTCCACTTTGCGTAGCAGTCGCAAACGACAACATCATTGGCAAGAGCTACTTCTTTTGCCTTTGCCATATATGCATCCATCACGCCCTCATTCTGCAGCTTTGCCAGACGCTCGGAAAGATTGATAAAGGCATCCGAATTCTTGAAGCGGCGGCTACTGTAGCTATTGATCATATTGGGCGTCATAAAGATGCATTCAGCACCCGTCGCCTTGATCTTCTTGAAAATCTCGCCAAGACGCTCGCCGTAGCCGTCAAGCTCGGGAGTTCCCTTCGTTACGTCGTTGAGTCCAAAGCAACAAATGACAAGATCGGGCTGATAGCGAAGCACGTCGAAATCGATTCGTTCGATTGCTTTCTTCGTAGAATCTCCGCTGATACCGCTATTGATCAGATTGATTTGCGCTCTGGGATAAAGCGTCTGCAAAATCTGAACGAATTTTCTCGAATAGCATTCTTTCGTATCAAATTCGGTATGAATTCCATCGTTTCGATCGGCATAGCATTCAAAGCATCCCTGCGTAACGCTATCACCAAATGCCACGATCGTTACTGCCGACTCGGTATAAAAGGTCGTTTGTCTTTCTGCCAGCTTTTTTAAAAATTTCATTACAACTTCCTCTTCATAGTTTTGATATTTCTGTTGCTCTATTATAACACAATTTTCTTTCTTTTGTCAATAATAATCTCGGATTTCAAGAGATTTTTAAATTAAAAGCATAAAATATCAAAAAAAGATTGAAAAAAGGAAATAAGTGTGATATAATATGAAAAAGTAGTATTGTAAAACAAAAAGTGAGGATGGAAACTGTGAAAATTCAAGAATCTGCAGAAAACTATTTGGAAACCATCTTAGTCTTACAAAAAAGAAACGGTCAAGTTCGTTCCATTGATATTGCCAACGAGCTGGAATTTACCAAGCCAAGCATCAGCGTTGCGATGAAAAATCTTCGTCAAAGCGGACTGATCGATATGGATCAAAACGGCTATATTACGCTCCTCGACGAAGGTAGAGAAATTGCCGAAAAAATCTACGAGCGGCACACGATACTGACGAATTGGCTCATTAAGCTCGGCGTTTCGCCCGAGGTTGCCGACGAAGATGCTTGCAAGATCGAGCACGTGCTCAGCACCGAAAGCTTCCTTGCCATCAAAAAAGAAGCTTCGTCCGAAAAAAAACAGTCCCGTTCTTCTCTTCCTAGCCACCTGCTTTGATTTTAAAATATATAAAAATCCCGTGTTCCGAGAAACACGGGATTTTTTTGTTTATCTTTTGATAATTTTTGCTCCAAACGGAAAAAATGCAAGCTTCATCATTTTAAAGCATTGCAGACCGTTGGGAATACCAATGATGGTGATACAGTTTATCAATCCGAATATTAAGTATGCAATTGCCATTCCCCATCCGCCGATGAAGAGCCAAATCAGGTTTGCAATTGGATGCTCTGAAAAATTTGACGATACCTTTTTTCCAAACGGAAAGAAGGAAAGATTTGCTGCCTTAAAGCACTGAAGAGCAAGAGGAAATCCAATAACCGTAATACAAAGGATCAAGCCTGCACAACACCATAAAAGTCCGAGAATCAATCCTCCGAATAAAAACCAGATAACATTTGCAATTGTGCGAATCATAATTTTTTCCTTTGGGATGATGTTATTTTCTATAATAGACGTAATACGCTATCACCGTACGAATCTCTCCGCCGTGCTCAAGATCTGGGCCAGTTAATACCACGCCGTCCTTTGAGAGGAGCTCCCAGATTTGGAGCTCCTCAATTTTTGCGCGAAAGAGGACGTCTGCCGAAGCATATAGAAGCATCTCATCTCCACGAATATTCAATCCGCCGCTTCGACCGATCACCTCGTCAACGCCGTTCTTTTTCTCGGTCACGTAACGAATATGCTTGTTGTTAATCGATCGTGCCATATCCCATCGAAATTGCTTGCTGTCCGGATTTTTACTTTTTGTGAGTTTTTTAATCGTTTTTTTTATGAATCCCATCCGAGGTCTTCTCCTTTTTCGTCATTTGTTTTACAATCAACACGCTGTTTGCGGGAACAACTCCAAGATATTCCTGCTCGGACAAAAGCTCTATGCTTCCCGTCGGCAACTCAAAGAAATGCTCCTCGTACGTTCGGTTGACAAGTATCGTGATTTTTTCTTCATTCTTTGTACGAGTATACGCCAAAAAACCGCCATCCGCTTGATTGATATAAAAATCTCCACAGTCAAACGCGGAATGGTTGCTTCTGATATCTCCAAGTCTTCGATAAAAGTTCAAAAGCTCCGCATTTTCTTTGCCCCAAGGATAAGTTCGTCGGCAGAACGGGTCGTGGTAGCCTTCTATTCCCGCTTCATCTCCATAGAACACGGACGGAACACCGTACACGGTATATTGAATGGCAGCGGCAATTTTTAAAAGTGCCACACCTCTCTGATATTGTTCTTTGTTCAATCGTTTGGTAGATAGGATTTCGTTGCTTTCTTCCCAATTGCGATCATTTCCTTCTCCGAGCACCGTTAAAATCCGCTCGGTATCGTGTGTACCAAGCAAATTCATCAAAGAATCGCAAACGGCTCTGGGATAGGTGGCATAGATTTCTTTTAAAATATCCGCTAAAAATACGGCATCTCCATCCAGCAAAAAGGACAAAATTCCGTTTCTCAACGGATAGTTCATCACACTGTCGAGCTGATTGCCTCCAAAATATCTACGTCGACGTCCGTAAGCTTCTTTCAATGCGGCATTTTCCCACACTTCTCCGATGATAATTCCCTGACCGTTCGAAGCATTTTTTACCGTACGACGCAGCTGATCCAAAAATTCATCCAAAAGCTCGTCCGCAACATCAAGACGCCAGCCGTCAATGCCCATTTTGATATAGTGCTCCGCGACACCGCCGCGCCCTGATAAAAAGTCGCAGCATTCCTTATTATGAAGATTGAGTTTGGGAAGAATTTCAATCCCCCACCACGTTTCATATTTGTCAGTCCCCGCTTGCCAGCAATACCAGTCGCGGTACGGAGAATCGTGATTTCCGTAAGCACCATTGCCTCCGTATTCGCTAAAGCGGTCAAAATAGCGGCTGTTGTTTCCCGTATGATTAAAAACGCCGTCTAAAATAATACGAATATCAGCTTCTCTGGCACATCTTAATAAATGCCGAAACGCCTCTTCCCCACCGAACATTCCGTCGATTTCAAGATAATCGCCCGTATCGTATTTGTGATTGGAATAAGCACGGAAAATTGGACTGAGATAGAGAATGCCAACCCCCAAAGATTTCAGATAGGGAATCTTTTCGGCAATTCCCCACAGGTTTCCACCAAAGAACATATTATTCGCAAGTGAATCTCCGTTTTGTTCAGCATACTGCGGAATTCCGTTTTCCCAATCCTTATTGAGAATCACATCATCTCGCGTGGTAACTGCTCCTTCTCCTCGGCAAAAACGATCGACAAATACGTGGTACATGATCCGTCCACTAAACCACGCAGGAACACTGTAATCCGAACGGTAGACCGAAAGAGCAAAGCGCTGTTCCGAATGAGATTGCAACGTAAAATCGACCTGATTATGCGTTGAGGTAAATAAGGTATCAAAGCCTCGCAAAAATAAAAGTTCGTAAAAGAAAAGTCCCTGCTCTTCTTTCCCACAAAGCTCTTTACAAGAAAGAGAAAGCCGATATTCGTCAATCCCCTCACTGGTTTTTGTAAAAAGAAAAGGAAAATCCCTATCTTGCTCCCCATCCTTACAAATACGGAGCACTACCGCAGAAGCTCCCAACTTTCTTGGGGCTTCTACGGTAAAGTCAATGATCTCGTCGACAGAAAACGCGCCCCGTTCGGTCGCATCGTTTCCGTCAACGCTTTTCAAAATTCTCGGCATAGCCGATACGGTAAGTTTCGTAAGCATTCAATTATCCTTGTTTTTATTTCGTGCGTCCTGTCAAGCGCTCCAAATTCCAAATGTTTTCCGCATATTCGCGAATGGATCGGTCAGCAGCAAAATATCCTGCCGAAGCAATATTCATCAGAGACATACGGTTCCATTTTTCTTTGTCGGCGTAATCCTTGATTGCGCGCTCGTGTGTTGTGCGGTAAGACTCAAAGTCGGCAAGACACATATACGGATCAGCAATTCCGGGTCCTGTGAGCAGATAGTTTGCAATCTCGGAGAAGGATTCTCCCGCAAATCCAACATTGAGTGCCTGAATAATTTTCTGCAAGCGCTCATTGCCCGTGTAATATTCGGCGCAATTATAGCCTCTGAGCCAAAGATCGTCCACCTCAGCACTTGTCAGACCAAAGATATACATATTTTCCTTGCCCACCGCCGCGAGCATTTCAATATTCGCTCCGTCCAGCGTTCCGATTGTCATCGCACCGTTGATCATCAGCTTCATACAACCTGTGCCACTAGCTTCCTTGCCCGCCAGAGAGATTTGTTCGCTGATCTCTGCCGCAGGAATTAAAGCTTCAGCAAGAGTTACCTTATAATCCTCCATAAATATCACCGACAGTTTTTCCCGTACGACGGGATCACTGTCGATCTCTCGTCCCAAACAATAGATCAGCTTGATAATATTTTTGGCCATATAATATCCGGGAGCAGCCTTTGCACCGAAGATAAAGGTTTGAGGCTGAAAATCCTTGTTGGGATTTTCTTTAATATCAAGATAAAGACCGATGATATTGAGCACGTTGAGAAGCTGACGCTTGTATTCGTGCAATCGCTTGATATGAACATCGTATACCGAATGCGTATCCAATGCTCTGCCCGTCTTTTTATACACAAGATTGGAAAACTCGATTTTATTTTCATGCTTAATCCGACGGATCTCAGATAAAACCTGAGCATCGTCCGCAAACTTTGCAAATTCACGTAATTCTTCTGGGTTGTGACGGTATGCGCTACCAATGGTATCGTCGAGCAAGTTTGCCAGGTGAGGATTGGAATAGCACAGCCAGCGGCGATGTGCAATACCGTTCGTTACGTTACAGAAGCGATCGGGATACATTGCATAAAAATCTTTGAAAATAGATTTCACCAGAATTTCGGAATGAAGCTTAGAAACACCGTTAATCGAGTGACATCCCACCGCACAGAGATTCGCCATACGAATTTGTCCGTAGCCGACAACACTCATCTTGGAAATGCGATTCCAGTTTCCGGGAAACTCTTTCCATGCTTCGCGACAAAAACGCTCGTTGATTTCCTTGACAATCATATAAATTCTGGGCAGTTTCAAACGGAAAAGATCCTCGTTCCAGGTTTCCAGAGCTTCGGGCATAACGGTGTGATTGGTATAGGAGCAGATCTTTACCACGGTATCCCATGCGCGATCCCAAGAATAAAAATAATCGTCGATCAGAATTCGCATTAACTCGGGAATGCAGAGTGCGGGGTGAGTATCGTTGATATGAATTGCCACCTTATCCGCAAGGTTATCCAGCGTTCCGTAAACCGCCATATGATCGCGGACAATGCTCTGACAGGATGCCGACACAAGAAAATATTGTTGTGCAAGACGAAGCAACTTTCCCTCAATATGATTATCCGAAGGATACAGTACCTTAGAAATGATTTCCGCATTCGTGCTCTCTTCCATTGCCTTGGTGTACTGTCCCTGCGTAAAGAGACCCATATTAAAATTATGCGTATCTCTGGCTCGCCACAAGCGAAGCTGGCTGACCGCCTGAGAGTCCGCTCCCGAAATCATCATATCGTAAGGAACGGCTTCAATATCTTCGCAATCCTCGTACAGAATTTCAAGATGATTGTCCTTCCAGTTTTCTCTGACGTGTCCACCCATCTTTACGTGATAAATTCTGTCGGTTCTTGGCACTAGCCAAACTTCCCCGCTGGGGAGCCAAATATCGGGAAGCTCCACCTGCATACCATCCACAAGCATCTGCTTGAAAAATCCGTATTCATAACAAATAGAAAAGCCCGTAGCAGGATAATCCAACGAAGAAAGAGAATCCATAAAGCACGCGGCAAGACGACCAAGACCACCGTTTCCAAGACCCGCATCCGATTCACATTCCAAAATATCCTCTAAAGAAAAACCGTATTCCTCTAGCGCCTTGGCATAGATCCCCTCCAAGCCAAGATTGCACAGACTCGTTTTGAGAGAACGTCCTAAAAGGAATTCCAAGCACATATAATACACGCGTTTGGCGCCTTTTGCGTTGACTTCCTGTTTAAAGTCACCTCTTTTTTTCGTCAAAATATCTTTCATTGTCATCGCAACCGTTTTATACATTTGGTCACGAGATGCTTCGCTTGGGGTGCATCCAAAATAGCGGGAAAGCTTGATCTCAATATTTTCCTTTACTTCGGATTTGGTTAGCGGTTTGCTCATCTTTTTTGTTCCTTTCTTCTACCGAAGATCTCGGTAACGCCACGCGGCGCAATTAAATTTTAAAGAGAGAGGTACATGCGAAGATATTGGATTGCCGAAGCATTCCACGAAAAATCAGTTTGCATAATGCGTTTGATCAGGGAAATTCGTTTTTCTTCGGTGCGCCAAAGCTCTATTGCGGCAAGCATACCTTCTCTAAGCTCTTCGGAACGGTAATTCACAAAGGTAAATCCGTTGCCGTGAATTTCTCCGTTCTCTTCCCAATAGGGTTTGATTGAATCGTAGAGTCCACCCGTTTCTCTCGTTACGGGAATTGCTCCGTAACGCGATGCGATCATTTGAGAAAGACCGCATGGTTCGCTCTTGGATGGCATCAGGAAAATATCACTTGCAGCATAGATCCGTTTTGATAAATCCCGATCGTAAGTGATCAGCGCTCTGACCTTATCCGGAAAGGTTTCCTGTAAGCCCATAAAAAAGCTTTCATAACGGCTCTCCCCTTTGCCAAGCACCACCAATTGAACGTCTTGATCTTTCATTACATTATACACAATTTCTGAAACAAGGTCAAGACCTTTATGGGATGCGAGTCTAGAAATGACAGAGATCATCGGTATGTCGGGACGCACGTGAAGTCCTACTTCTTTTTGAAGTGCGATTTTGTTCTCTGATTTTTCGTCAAGATTCTGCCACGTAAAATTTTTTGCAATACACGGATCTTGGGTAGGATTGTAATATTCATAATCAATTCCGTTCAAAATTCCGCAAAGCTTTTCTTGATTTTCGGTTAGAATTGGATGCAATCCATGCGCATATTCGGCAGTACAAATTTCTTCCGCATATCGCGGACTGACCGTGCTAACAAGATTGGCGGAAACAATTGCCCCCTTCATCAAATTGATACATCCGTCATATTCCACAATAGAGCGATCGTTCTCGATTAATTCAAATACGTCACCGAGAATCCAGAAATCATATTTTCCTTGATATTCAATATTATGAATGGTAAAGATAGTTTTTATGTGCGCATAACCCTCGCTTTGGCGATACTTTCTGTCAAGATAGATCAAACTCAGTGCCGCTTGCCAATCGTGAGCGTGGATCACGTCGGGGTAAAAACCGATCATACCGAGCATATCGATCGCCGCTTTGCAGAAAAAAGCAAACCGCTCTCCGTCGTCAAAGCAACCGTACAAGGTATCGCGCTTATAGTAATATTCGTTGTCGATAAAGTAATAGATTACTCCATCCTTACAAAGTCGATATACACCGCAATATTGTCTTCGCCACGAAAGTGCAACTTCATACGCTATTTCCAAAGTCATCTGATCACGCCATTCTTGTGAAATCGCGCTGTATAACGGAAGCACCACACGAACGTCTACTTCATCTCCACCCGCCTTGGAAACTGCCAATGGCAAAGAACCGAGAACGTCGCCAAGACCGCCTGTCGCGGCAAATGGCATCGCTTCTGCGCCAATCAATAAAATTTTCTTCATCTTTTTCCTCCGACTCAAACCATACTTCCTTTCGGAATAAAGAACGGCATAGACTCGTGTCCCGACAACATTCTTCCATCTCGAATAACTACGTTTTTATCCGAAATGACGCAATTAAGCGTTACGTTGTTTCCCGTAAAGGTATCCTGCAGAAGAATACAGTTCTTTACGACAGTTCCTTTTCCTACGTGTACCCCACGGAAAAGAATAGAATTCTCAACCACACCTTCGATCACACAACCGTCTGCAACGTAGCTGTTGCAAACCTGTGCGTTCTCACTGTAACGAGTAGGAGCAGAATTACGAAGCTTGGTATAAATCGGACGGTGTTTTACGTCAAACAGACCGTTGCGAACATCGGGAGAAAGAAGCTTCATAGAGTTTGAAAAATAGCTTTCAAGCGACGTAATCTGAATAAAAATCCCTTCGTAAAGATAACGGAAAAATCTCGACTTCGAAGCACGCTTTGCAACAATGTCTCGATAAAAATCGGTATATCCGTGAGCACCCGCATCTCCGATGGCATTCAAAAGAAACATACGGTTAGCGATCATAATATTCGTGCTGATCTCGTGAGCACTCTCGCCCTTGATATACGTACTTACATCAGTGATCATTCCGTTTTCATCAGCAACAATGACCTTGCTTCGATCGGGAATATCGTCGACACCGACGGTAACCTTGCGAGTAATTATCGTAAGATCCGCCTTATTTTCCACGTGATGCTCAATCGCATCTGAAAGGTCAATATTGCAAATGCCGTCGCAATCCGAAAGAACAATATAGTCCTCGGTACAACGTGAAATAAAGCTGGAAACGCCCATCAAAGCTTCCAAACGAGAGCTATACAAACGACCACCGTTCGAGTTGTCGTATGTATTAAAGAATGGAGGAAGAATTTTAATGCCCCCCGAACGTCGGGCAAGATCCCAGTCCTTGCCAGTTCCAAGATGATCCATCAAAGACTGATAGTTGTTGTGTGTAATAATACCGATCTTCGTAATTCCCGAATGCACCATGTTGGAAAGAGGAAAATCGATTAGTCGATAACGGCAACCGAACGGAACCGACGCCATGGTACGAATATTGGTCAGCTCCGAAATCGACGAATCGTGAATATTCGAGAAAATCAATCCTGCAACTTCCATCTTACATTTCCTCCTTCATCTGAATTTGTGCAATATCCGAAATCATTTCATTGTCACCGACCACTGCATGTTCGGGAATTGAAAGTCCTGCCGCAATTACGGTAATTCCTTTTGCCTTCTTTTGTTCGGAACCAATCGAAGCACCAGCGCCGATGGTTGTTTCTTCATCAATAATTGCGTAATTGATTTTTGCGTCTTTTTCAATCATCACGTTATCCATAATTACCGAATTGCTGACAACAGCACCCTTTTGAACACAAACCCCGGCGCCAAGCACAGAATTTCGAACCGTTCCGTAAATTTCACATCCCTCGGTAATCGAGCTGTTGTCAACGACGGCACTCTCTCCCACAAACTGCGGAGCATGAGTTTCATGACGAGAATAAATACGCCATTCCTCATCCCGCAAATCAAGCTTAGGTGTTTCACCCAACAAATCCATATTTGCTTCCCAAAGAGAAGAAATCGTTCCCACGTCCTTCCAATATCCGCTGAAAGGATATGCGTACATTCTTTTCTTTGCCGCGAGCATGGCAGGAATCACGTTCTTTCCAAAGTCATTAGAGCTTTCCGGATCGGCGGCATCTGCCGTCAAGAATTCGAAGAGTACCTCCTTGGAAAAGATATAAATTCCCATAGAGGCTTTCGTACTGTCGGGATTTTTTGGCTTTTCGGAAAATTTATAGATTTTTCCGTCCTCTTCTGTACTCATAATACCAAATCGACTTGCTTCCTTCAGTGGAACGTCAATGACAGCAATCGTACAATCGGCATTCACCCTCTTGTGATAATCAAGCATCTTTGCGTAATCCATCTTATAGATATGGTCACCCGAAAGAATTAGAACGTATTCGGAATCATAGCGATCGATAAATTGCATATTTTGATAGATCGCGTTTGCCGTTCCACGATACCAATCGGCGCCCTTCTTTCCCTGATATGGAGGAAGAATTTTCACACCACCATAGGAACGGTCCAGATCCCACGGCAAACCGTTTCCTATGTAATCATTGAGCACCAGAGGCTGATACTGGGTAAGAACACCTACAGTATCAAAGCCTGAGTTGATACAGTTAGAAAGAGTAAAATCAATGATACGATATTTTCCACCAAACGGAACTGCGGGTTTTGCGTTTTTTTCGGTCAAGGCATAAAGTCTGCTTCCTTGTCCACCTGCCAAAAGCATTGCGACACATTCTTTTTTTCTGAACATAATTGCCTCCGTTATTTATTTTATCGTAATAATTATTTCACTGTTTTTCGATTCTCTTGCTCCTTTTCTTTGTCTTGCAGCGCAAGATGAGCATTCCCAGCGGCGGTACGCGAAGTTTTACCGAATCTGCGGAATTATTCCATGGATGTCCCGTGGTAGGAAGATCTCCTGCATTGATTACACCGCTTCCACCAAACTCCTCACCGTCGGAATTGAAAATTTCTTCATAGATCCCACAATCGGGAACTCCAAGGAGAAATTCTTCTCGCACGACCGGTGTAAAGTTGATCAGCGCAATGATCTCGCGTCCTTGCTGATCAATTCTCCGACAAGAAATGATACTTTGATTTCGATTATCGGCATCGATCCATTGATATCCGTCCCACGAGTCATCAATCTGCCAGAGCGCGGGCGTTTTTAAATAGAGATGGTTAAGCTCTGCCGTATAATACTGAAGTTTTGCGTGCGCCTCGTAATCGAGTAAAAACCATTCAAGCTGCCCTGAGTAATCCCATTCTCTGAACTGTCCGATCTCGGAGCCCATAAAGAGAAGCTTTTTTCCGGGATGGATCATCATATAACCCAGAAATGCGCGTGCACTTGCAAATTTTTGCCAATAATCGCCCGACATTTTATCGAGAAAGGATTTTTTTCCGTGCACGACCTCATCGTGAGAGATCGGAAGGAGATATTTTTCACTAAAAGCATAGGTCAGTGAAAAAGTCAATTTTTCGTGATGATATTTACGGTAAATTGGATCGAGCGCTGCATAAGAAAGGGTATCGTTCATCCATCCCATATTCCATTTCAGATCAAAGCCAAGACCGTCGTTTTCAAAGCTTGTAATATTTGCCCAAGCGGTAGACTCCTCCGCAATCATCAGTACATCGGGAAACTCCTGCTTGATATAAGAATTCAGCTTTTGAAAAAACGCGATTGCCTCAAGACAACGGTGATCTCCGTAAACATTCGGTACCCACTCACCGGGACGTTTATCATAATCTAAATAAAGCATCGAAGCAACGGCATCGACGCGCAAGCCATCTACGTGGTATTTCCGAAACCAGAAATCAGCATTGGCAACTAGAAAGCACTCTACCTCGTTGCGTCCAACATCAAAGCGCCTAGTTCCCCAACCTGCATGCTCCATACGATCGTATCCCTGATATTCGTAAAGCGGTTGTCCGTCAAATTCGTAAAGTCCGTGCTCGTCCTTGGGAAAATGTGCCGGAACCCAATCCAGAATAACACCAATTCCTGCCTCGTGCATTGAATCCACAAACGACATAAAATCCTGCGGTGTACCAAAACGGGCAGTCGGTGCATAATACGAGCAGACCTGATATCCCCACGACCCGTCAAAGGGATGTTCCATCACAGGCATCAACTCCACGTGTGTATATCCCATCTGCTTGACGTAAGGGGCAAGCTCGGAAGCAATTTCCCGATAAGAATAGTAAGAACCATCTGCGTGACGCTTCCACGAGCCAAGATGAACCTCGTACACGTTCATCGGCTCAGATTTCATTTTTCCCTGCTTGGATTTTCGATACTTCATCCATCCATCATCACGCCAAGCGTAACCGTCCAACGAAGAGATCACGCTCGCTGTCGCAGGCGGAAGTTCGGCATGAAAGGCATATGGATCCGCTTTAAAAAATTCCTTTCCATGAGCAACAATTTTATATTTATAGCAAGAGCCGATACTCAAGCGATCTTTTGAAATTTTGGTTTCCCAAACGCCCCCCTCGGTAACTCTCGTCATGGACACACCATTTTGCCAATCAGAAAAATCTCCGACGAGAAAAACGGTTTCCGCATTCGGTGCCCAAACGCGAAAAATAGCGTTATCTCCTATGAAATGCAATCCCATATAATCATAAGCCGTATAATTCGTTCCCTGATGAAACAAATAAGACGCAAGATCGTTTTGCTTTTCCATAACTTTCGCCTTCCCCTCCCCTATTTCAGGCATCACACACTTCTTCATTATTATGCAACCATACCAAAAATATATACCAATTCCTCATACTTCAATAAAAAAACGCCGCGATAAAAATCACGGCGTCATTTCTGCGTCCAAACGAACGTATACCGCCGTTTTGGGTTGATGCACGTCTATGTTTGAAAGTGATTATTCTACTTCGCTATGAAAAACAATTTCATCGGGAAAACACATTCCGAGTTTTTCTCTAGCAATACGAATTTTATAAGCATCATCCAACGGCGCGTCTACCAGGTATTCCAGCCGTTCAATTTCATCATTCAGTTGTTCAATATATGCTTCATCCTCTTTTTTATCTTCTATAATTTTGTTGTATTTCATCAGGCTCCAAAGGAAGAAGACCACCGAAAAAACAAATAAGAGGATCAAAAACACTTGAATCAGCATAGAAGCGGCTGTTTTTCTCCCTTGAAAATACTTCTTCTGCATCGTGTCCCTCCTCTTATGTTTATCCTAACAGAATACCTCTATAGAAAACCGCGATCAGCTGCCTCGAAGCATTCTTTTTCTTTATGTATATTATACACTTTTTTTCGTTGATTTGCAATAGTTTTTTGGAGATTAAATTGCATTCTTTTAATAATTTTCCATAAAAAAGAGAGAGTTTTCACAAAAGGATAGGATAAAATGAAAAAAAAGATCGAAAAAGTTGCTCGAAGGAGAAATACGATACATTCGGAGAGATAAATCACAAGTTTTCCAAGGGTAAAATAATATATTAAAAAACCTGCAAAAAGAGCTACAACAGTATATATTCGAAACCGTCCGTCGTTCCAAGCATAGTTTAAAATTACAATACCCGCCCCAGCTACAGTCATCAAAAATACATCTTGCAGAAAAACCAAAACCGTAAGAGAAATGTTTTTTACTCTCCCCTGCCGAATTTTTCCTAAAGGTCGCCCAATGATCGGTATTGGACGAAGAAGGCGTTCCGGCAAAGCTTTTTTAGAATACTGTACGCCAAATAACACGCGAATGATGCGGTGAACGTCGTAAAGTATTCCCAGTCCTATTCCAAGAAAAAAAGAAGAGAGTAACAGATAAAAAAGTCGTATCGGTGAAATTCCCATCGTATCTGATCCTATCTTTATCGCAGAAGCTTGCCTAAAAAGCCGTGTTTTTTGTCGGTTTGCTCAATGGAATAATATACAGCGTCAATTTTTCCCGACAAGCTCACCATACCGCTTTGAAGATCGAGCGTCCCAACACGAAGTCCGCTTCCCTCCACTGTCATTGTCCCTCCGTGTGTATGAAGCATCACGCAAGTCTCGTCAAAGCTTTCAACCTCTTTAACGCCTGAAATATTCATATCTTTTCTCATCTTTACACAAAATTCGTGCGTCTGGCGTTCACTTTGTAAGTTCATAAAAAACCTCCGCATAGGATTTACTGTATCCTTATGCGGAGATAACGCTTTTTATGCAGTTTATTCGATGATCTCGTACAAATCCGACGCTTCGGCTTTACCAACAGAGTCCCGAACATTCAATACCTTCATTTTTACCGTTTTTTGTCCGAAGGTAATTTCAATCACGTCGCCCACTTTCACATCATACGACGCCTTGGCTCTGCGTCCGTTCACAAACACGTGCTCCGTATCGCAAGCGTCATTAGCAACCGTGCGGCGTTTGATAATCCGAGAAACCTTTAAAAATTTATCTAATCTCATAACAAAATCCCTTCTAAAGAAAAGCTAAAGACGGTCAGAAAACCCTGACCGTCTTTATCTTAGATTCTATTAGTTTACAGAATCCTTCAGAGCCTTACCAGCAGTAAAGGTAGGATGCTTGCAAGCTGCGATCTTAATGGTCTCACCGGTCTTGGGGTTACGGCCATCTCTTGCTGCTCTTTCCTTCACTTCAAACGTACCGAAACCGATCAACTGAACCTTGTCGCCAGCCTTCATAGCTTCTGCAATAGCCTCGAAGGTTGCATTTACGGCAGCCTCAGCCTCTTTCTTCTTCATTTCGGTCTTAGCAACGACAACTTCGATCAACTGAGTCTTGTTCATAGTCTTTTCCCTTTCTTTTTTATTTTCAATTTTTTATAGGCAAACCCTAACACATGTCATTATATCATACTTTTTTCATAATATCAAGGGCTTTTTTTGCTTTTTTTCCAAAAAAATCATTTTTTTTGTGTTTTTTTATGTTTATTTTGATCCCAAATTCGATTCAACTCTTCGGTAGAGATTTCAGATATCACTTTCCCCTGTGCAAGTACGGCTTGTTCGATCTCATCAAATCGATCTATAAACTTATCGGTCGCCCGAACAAGCGCTTCTTCCGAGTCAATATGCAAATGTCTGGCCAAAGAAGTTACACTCAAAAGAAGATCACCAAGCTCTTCCTGCATATTCTCCCGATCGTCGGCATTCATTGCCTTGCGAAGCTCAGAAAGCTCTTCTTCGATTTTTTTCAACACTTCTTCCGCATCAGAAAAATCAAAGCAGGAAGCCTTTTTTCCTACTTTTTGCGCACGCATCAGCGCGGGAAACATCGGCGGAATGGCACGCAATTTATCGGTAACGGTAATTCGTTCCTTCTCTGCGCTTTTGATTACCTCCCAATTGGCAAGCACCTGCGCCGAGGTATCCGCTTGCACCTCACCAAAAACGTGAGGATGGCGGTGAATCAGCTTTGTGCAAACGTCATTGGCAACGTCGTGGATATCAAATGAATTCTGTTCTGTTTCAATTTCCGCATGAAATATCACCTGCAAAAGAAGATCTCCGAGTTCCTCTCTTAAGAGAACAGGATCGTCGGTATCGATTGCCTCGATCACCTCATAGGTTTCCTCAATCAAATCCTTACGAATGCTATGATGATCCTGCTCACGATCCCACGGACAACCATCTTCTGAGCGAAGTACTTCAACGAGAACGACAAGATCTTCAAAATCATATTGTTTTTTCGAGATGAGCATTTCAATTTTTTCTTTTACTGTCATAATTCTGTATTTCCTTTTCTTTTTTCTGTATGATATAACCGCCAAAACGAAAGTAACTTTTCTCCCATAGGAAGAGGCGCAATATCTTCCGCGGTAACGATTCGAAACAATACCGCAAGCACGGTGTAAACGATTCCCACAACGAGCAGTGCCACAAAAAATGCTACCGTAGTACCGTAACTGAAACTTCGGATCGGCAAATATACCGCAACAGAAGCAAGGATCGCCAAAAAAGATGCGATCATCGGCTTATAATAAACTCGCCAAACACCCTCCGAACGATGGCTTTTCGGAATAACTCTTCCAAGAAAACTCAAATTGATCAACGTCACCGTAAGATCGCAAAGAAGCGTACTGATTGGCGCTCCGTAAATGCCGATTGAGGGATGACCGATCAATACATATGCTGTAACAATTTTAATCACCGCGCCAACCGACATAGAAATCATCGGTTTCCCCGATTGACGGTAAGACTGCAGTACAGCATTTGTAGTAGTAATCAATCCCGAAAATAGGATAGAAAATCCCAAAACGGAAAGTAAAGGCGCAGCAATCGTTATAGCTTCGGTTTCTTTGGAAAATAAAATACCGAGAATCGGTTTGGAATATACTGCAATTCCCATCGATGCGGGCATGGCAAGTAAACTCGTAAGTCGAAATGCCCGATCGGAAAGCGCCGCCTGTTCATCCTTGTTTTTTCGTTCAATCGCCGCTGAAAGCTGTGGAATAAGCGCCATCGAAATGGGCGCGATCAGAGAAGGAATCAGGCTGAATACGGGAACCGCTAAGGTTGTATACGCACCGTAAATTTCATTTGCCTCCGAAACAGAACGTCCGATATCCTGCAACCGACGCATAATCCACGCCATATCCACTAGGCGCGTTAGGCTAAGAATGGCGGATGCAAGCGTCATCGGAATAGCAATGCGAAACAACGCGGAGAGTCCGTCTCTGCTCGGCGGATATTCTTCTTTCCTCGTTTCAATGCGAAGAAGATTTTTGGAAATTTTTTTCCTAATCAGTAAATATAGAGCAGACAGAAGCGTGCCAAACGAAAGTCCAAGAATAGCAAACGCCGCCACCACAGGAAGCTCCCGTCCTCGTTTTAGCGCAATGGATGCAAACCAAATGCCAAAGATCAACTTTCCCAGTGCTTCAATCAATTGAGAGATTGCCGTAGGAAGCATTTGATGAAAGCCTTGAAAATATCCTCGGATTGAGGAGGATAGGCAAACAAAAAACATGGCAGGTGCAATTGCCAAAATGCAAAAAAATGCCTGCTCATTTCCAATGACTCTTGCCATCGGCTTAGCAAAGAACAGCAAAAACAGCGTTCCTATCAGTCCAAATAGCAGAAAAATTGCTGTAGCGGAGCGGTCGATCCGCCGAACGGTTTCTCCCATACCGCGTTCTCGGTTAGCAGAAATCAATAAAGAAAGTGCCACAGGAAGTCCTGCCGTTGCCATTACGCAGAGCATAGCATAGATTTCATAGGCGGAGTTAAAATATCCCATTCCCTCCGCGCCGAGATATGCGATCATTGGAATTTTATAGGCAAGTCCAATGACCTTTACAATAACCGTCGAGAGTGAAAGAACAAGAACGCCTGACATAAAGCCATCGGCGTTCCGTCTGCGTGTAAAATGTTTCTTTATCAAAATCCTTGCCATCTCCTCTCCGCACACAAATACCCATTACTGTATTGTATTCGCAGGAAAAAATGAGTATTCCTCCCCGCTATGTACGGCGGAAGATGCAAGTATTCAAAATCTATTAAATAAATTCTTGGTAAAGAGATCCTTCCGAAATCATTGAGCTTGGAATCGGGCAAACGTCCTTCATTTGGCGCAAAATCGTTTCTGCTGTATTCCAATAAGGTCCTTCTTTAGATACGGTAGGCAAGATGCGATCCAAATACGGCTTGAGAACACCAAGCTCATACTCCATCGTAGAATCGATCCAATACTCTGCCGCTGAAGCATACGGAAAAATGTTTGCTTCCTCATTTCTTCGTACACTTGCCCAAAGAGCTAGTGTGTTTTCGGGAGGCGAATTGCGAAAATTATAGTCACGCACCAAACGGCGAAGCAGACGAAGCTCGTTTGGCTTAATCACTTCCCCATTTACCTCAAGCGAGCGCATCGGCATAATATAAAGACCAACAGATTCATAACCTACCTTATCGAGTAGCTCGGTAAATTCGGGATAGAACGCCTGAATTCCTTCAAAAAGGAACACGTCCTCTTCTCGACTAGCAACCGTACGGTAACCGATTCGTTTTCCTTCCCGAAAGCTGAAGATCGGACAGTGGCTCTCTTGCTCCGAAAAGATCTCCCGTAGAAAGCGAGAAAGCTCTATCCAATCAATTGTTTCGGCAGAATCATAGTCAAGTTCTTCTGTTTTTTCGCTCCCCGTTCTTTGATGCAACAAAGCCTTATCATAGAAGAAATCATCGATTGAAATCAAATGCAAATGCTTTCCCTTTGCCAAGAACCTTTTTTTCAGTAAATTTGCCAAAGTGGTTTTTCCGGAACACGTTGGTCCGGAAAGGCGAAACAAACGTACGTGTTTATTCTCTAATGCCTGCGTCGCGAGTTCGTTTAAACGAATTTCAAAATCAGCTTCGCAGGAGTCGATCCACAACTGAAGATCGTTTTTTTTATGCTCCTCCATCGTACTCCTTTCGACGGAATCCTCGGAGCAATCCTTCGGTCGAAAAATCGCTTAAAGCATTCCGTGCTTCTGATAAAATTTTTCAGCCGTTTGAGCAAAGGCAGTGCTTCGATCCTCTTCCAAATATTCATAAGGATATTTCTGATGGAAAAGTCGCTCAATATTTCTTGCTTCGTCGGAAAGTCCCGTGCGATCTACCAGTTTAGTTACGGCACCAGCACCTGCAGCAAAAATCGAATGGATCTCCTCCATCATATAAATATTGTAAAGACCTTCGTATCCCGGCAAGGAAAATCCAACGTTTTCATAGTTTCCCACCGTATTCTTCTGCCTATACATATAGTATGGGATATATCCCGCTTGATGTGTACGAATTTGAGAATAATCAACACATTTTCCTGCGTCGCCACCACGAATCGAATAAATATCGGAGTTCAGTCGCAAAATCTCTGCTGATTTTTTGACGCAAAAAGTATGTACGGTAATATTTTCGGGAGCTATCTGTAATATCTGATCCATTGTTGACGAAAAACGGCGGAAATTATCCCCTGGCAATCCAGCGATCAGATCAACATTGACCGTCGAAATTTTTGCACATCTTGCGTCTTCAAACGCACGGAAAAATTCTTCCACCGAATGGTTCCTGCCAATACCGCACAAAACATCATCGCAAAGACTTTGCGGGTTCACGCTGACACGTGTAACGCCGTATTCTTTGGCAATCAAAAGTTTTTCTTGGGTAATCGTATCGGGACGTCCTGCTTCCATCGTATATTCCTGCAACGTGCTTACATCTGTCAAGGTTGCAATATATGATAGCAGATCTTTTATCTGTTCTTCGTTCAAAATTGTCGGAGTGCCTCCGCCGATATAAATTGTACGAACACGCAAACCAAGGCGATTAATCGTTTCAAAATTCGATCGAATATCCTCCTTGAGACGGATCAGATATTGTGGGATCAAACCAAGAAGTCTTTTGGACGTATACGATACAAAGGAACAATAGGTACAGCGTGAAGGACAAAACGGGATCGATATATATACACTGCAATCTTTTGCCGAAGGCTCGCCAACAATGCGTTTTTCGGTCAAGGCAATATCCGTAGCCAGCGCCGCTTTTTTAGGAATTACCAGATAATCGGTGTTCAGAATTTTTTTCACACGGGTTTTACTGATCCCCGCATCCAAGAGCTCTGATGCCACCTTGGACGGACGAACCCCGATCATCATTCCCCATGCGGGACGGTATCCGATATGCTCACCAAGCGCTGCCAAGACAGCACCTCCGACGGCAAGCTTTAAAGTGCGCTCTGCCGTTCTGTAATCATTCTGCTCGGCGACATATTCCCGCTGACAGCTCTCACCTTTCCAATCGATTCGTGCTACCGCACTCACCGTTCCCTCGTTCTCTTCCGAGCGAACGTATAATATGGGCTCATCTATTCCTGCTTCTTCTGTGTCTTTTTGACCAAAGCGCTCGCCTGGAAAAAAGATCATTGCAAGCGTTTGCACGTAATATTTATTGATAGGCGATTCCAATACGATTTTCATACTCTCATCCTTCGCTTTTTTCTCGTCTTATTTTCCTGCTAGCAATACCCGACTGTCCACCGTGATTGTTACGGGACCGTCGCACACCATTTCGATTTCCATATGGGCGCCAAACACACCGCAACCAACCTGACGAAGCTCACGTTTGCAAAGCTCTGAAAAATACTGATATAGTCGATTTGCTTCCCCCGGTGCCGCCGCCCCCATGTAGTCGGGACGCTTTCCCTTTTTATAGGAAGCAAGAAGCGTAAAATTAGAAACGATCAGCATTTCTCCGTCAACATCCTTCAAGGAAAGATTCATTTTTTCATTTTCATCGCAAAAAATGCGAAGATTGACAATTTTTTCAGCTAGCGCGTCCGCATCTCGCTCGGTATCTCCCGCAGCAACGCCCAAAAGCACGCAAAGACCTGCGTCGCAAGCGCCCGAAAGAACTCCGTCCGCATACACCTTTGCCTTATTTACTCTCTGAATGACTGCAATCATACTGATCCTCCACACCTATGGTATTTATTACGAAAATCCTCTTGCAACGTCAAGAACACCGCTGATCGCACGCAATCTCGCAACGATAGAATGATAATGCTCCACGTTTTTACAACTGATCTTCAAGTTAATGATCGATTCCTCAATTGACGCTCCCGCAGCCGTATTGATCTGAAGCAAAAAGACTCGCATTTCGGAAAGTGCCACAGATACGTCCGCAACGATACCGAGGCGATCGCGGACATATAGAGTGATCTGAGCCTCGTACATACTTTGGTCTAACGAAGAATCGCCCTTCTCCCAATGTGCCTCTACCCAACGCGAAGAATTTTCTGGATTTTCTTTTCCTTGTATCACGTTCGGACAGTCTGTTTTGTGGATCGAAATCCCAAAGCCCTTGGTAATAAATCCAACCACCTCATCACCCGGCAACGGGTTACAACAACGGGCAAATTTGACTTGGCACCCATGTGCGCCATCAACGACGATACCGCCGCCCGAACGAACTGTTTTGGGATTGGTAACCGTCTTGATCTGTTCCACGGTAATGGGCTCTGCTGACTCTGTCTCAAGCGCTTCCAGATTTCGTTCGTATTCATCACGAAGCTTTCCCGAAAGCTTCCCCATCGAAATTCCGCCATAACCAAGCGTATTATAAAGATCCTCTGCACTCATAAATCCAAGACGTTTTCCAACAGCGGCAACCATCTCGTTTCGCTTTGCTTCGGTCGTAGCTTTGGCAAATTTTCGGAATTCCGCTTCGATCATTGCTTTGCCCGCGACAATATTATCCGATCTCTTTTCCTTCTTGAACCAACTTCTGATCTTGGTTCTTGCTTCACTGGTTTTTACGATGGTCAGCCAGTCACGGCTAGGACCCTTCGAAGCAGAAGATGTCAGAATTTCTACAATATCGCCCGTTTCGGGGGAACGGTCGATCGGAACAATCATTCCGTTGATCTTTGCGCCGATCATAGAGTTTCCAACTCCCGAATGGATCGAATACGCAAAGTCGATCACGGTAGATCCCTGCGGGAGTGCTATTACATCCCCCTTCGGCGTAAACACGAAGGTTTCATCGTGGAAAATATCGGTTTTGAGGGCGTTAAGAAATTCATCGGGATCCTTGGTTTCATCCTCAGTTTCTACCAAACGAGAGATCCACTCCAGTTTCTTATCAATCTCCTCCTTGGATTTCTCACCCGTTTTATACTTCCAATGCGCCGCAATACCGTATTCTGCCACGTGATGCATATTCCACGTACGAATCTGAACCTCGAACGGAATACCGTCGCGTCCGATAACCGTCGTATGCAACGATTGGTACATATTCGGTTTTGGCGTGGAAATATAGTCCTTAAAGCGTCCGGGAACTGATTTAAACTGCTCATGAATTAAACCGAGCGCAGTATAGCACTCAAGCTCGGTATCTACGATGATACGCAACGCGTAAAAGTCATAGATCTGATCAAAGCTCTTGTTTTGATTGAACATCTTTCGGTAAATACTGTAAACCGATTTGATTCGACCTTCCAAGGTAAAATGAATATTATTTTCCTTGAGCTTGTTTTCGACGGAATGACGAACGTTTTCGATAAAGCCCATCGTTTCGCCGTATTTTTCCTCGATATAAGACTGAATTTCCTCATAGCCGATTGGGTCGAGATAAGAAATACAGAGATTTTCCAGCTCCTGCTTGATCTTCTGCATACCAAGGCGATGTGCCAGCGGCGCATAGACGTGCATGGTTTCGAGTGCAGTAGTACGGCGTTTCGGATCTGCCTTTACGCCCAAAGTTCTCATATTATGCAAACGGTCGCAAAGCTTGATAAAGATCACGCGAACATCCTTCGACATCGCAAGAAGCATCTTACGAATATTTTCGATGTGTGCTTCTTCCTTGTCCTCGACATTCAACACCACAAGCTTCGTTAAGCCGTCGACAAGCATAGCTACTTCTTTTCCAAAGCGAGCCTCCAACTCATTTAAGTCGGTTTTATCCGAACAATCCTCTACCGTATCGTGCAAAAGTGCAGCACAAATCGAGTTGGTATCAAGACCAAGACCAGCCACGATCTCGGCTACAGCGATCGGATGTGAGATATAGGGCTCTCCGCTTACACGAAACTGTCCCTCGTGAAGCTTTGCCGCATACTCACACGCCTCTTTGATCTTTTCAAGATCGTATGATTTTCCCGATGCCGATAAAAGATTATATAATTTTTTACATCGAGAAGAAATCTCATTAGACATAGAAATACTGCCTTTCCTGCACCAAAAAGCCAATCTTAGTGGAGATCTGCGCACTGGCTTTTCAGTTTTTTCAAAATAGATGATTTTTCAATATTGGTTTTGGAAGCGTTAAAGAAAATGCGGAACTGATATACATCCGGTTGTATTTCTTCTACCTCACAAAGCTGAAGCTCATGAAATACGCGAAGAATGTATTTTAATTTCACGTAATTCATCGGCTCTTCCCCTGGAACTGCGTTGATCAAACGCAGCATATCCCGCACGTTCAAAAAACAAATTCCCGCGCGCGATTCATGGCGAAGTGTTTTATAAACACGTGCAAAATCGGATCGCTCCGGTAAAATCTCCTCAGCGACTGAAAATAGAGCTCCGCTATGCACCTCGGCATAGCGATTCTTCTGACGATCCAATTCATCTGAATACCGCTCTGCAATTCGTGCATCCTGCAAAATCATTTGCACGCTTTGTACGTTTTTATAGTCGTTGATATCAATGTGAAACAGCACATCGATCACGTCGCCCAAAGTAAAACCGAGCTCTTCGAGCGCTACCCCGAAATAAAGGGCAGTCATACAAACACCATCCTGCTCCAGCAAAAGCCGCGTATGTTTTCCGGAACCGATCGACGTCATCTTTTTTACGGTGACATCACGCATCATAAAGATGGGAGCAAGATTGCCCGTGCCAAAGGGCTCGAGCAAAAGAAGCTCCTTTGCAAGCTGCATCGTCACATTTTTCATACGAATGGCACAATCAGCATCAATACAAATACGAAAAATGTCCTCATTTAAATGATTTTTTGCATATTCATTGATCTTTTGACGGAATTTCTCTAGGTTGGCTCGCTTAATGGTCAATCCCGCCGCCAACTCGTGCCCGCCGTATTTTAGCAAAAGATCATCGCAATAGTTGAGTGCTTCCACAAGGTTCATTCCCTTAATGCTTCGACCAGAGCCCTTTCCGTCATCCAACGGATGATCTTCCTCGGTGAGAGGATCAAACGAAATCAAAATCGAAGGCAAACCGTATTTTTCGGTAATTCTCGAAGCTACAATTCCAATAATCCCTTGATGCCAATGGTTGCTGTCAAGAACGATCACAAGATCGTTTTCGGGATCAAATGAGTTCTCGATCTTCTGATATGCTTCAATCGAGATCTCATTTTCTTCTGCCTGACGGTGTCTGTTGATCTCGCAAAGCTCTTCTGCCGCGATCTGTGCGCGTTCCTCATCCTCCTCCAAAAGAAGTCGAACCGCTACCGTTGCATCTCCAATACGTCCCGCCGCATTAATTCTCGGCGCAACACCGAAGCCGATCAATCCCGATGTGATCTTTTTTGGCGTATCGTCACTTCCCCGCCGAGAGGAGGCTTCGATCAAAGCTCGCAATCCTTGACGGGAGGTATTCTCCATCAATTTTAATCCCAAACTAATGATCATTCTGTTTTCGTCAATCACGGGCATAACGTCGGCAATCGTACCGATGGCAGTTAGGTCTGCATAATTCATACACACCCGACGAATGCCGTCTATGATAGGACGTTCCATATCGCGGCAACGTTTGATCTCACAAGCGCAAAGAAGCTTAAAGACTACACCGACCCCCGCTAATTCCTTGAAAGGATACGGACAATCGGGACGGTGAGGGTTGACTACCGCGCAGGCTTGGGGCAACTCCGTCCGACATTCGTGGTGATCGGTAATAACAAAATCGACACCAAGCTCTTTGGCATAAAGTACCTCATCATTTGCGGTAATTCCGGTATCTACCGTAATAATCAAAGTTGTACCTTCCGATGCCAAAGCATCGATTGCAGCACAAGAAACACCATATCCTTCCCCTTCACGCTTGGGAATTTTAATTCCAACGTCGCATCCAAGCTCACGAAGATAGAGATACAGCGCCGTAACCGAGGTAACTCCGTCTACGTCGTAATCTCCGTAAATATAAATTTTCTCATGATCTTCGACGGCACGAAAAATTCTTTCAACCGCCCGATCCATATCGGCAAGAAGATAAGGGTCGTGAAAATTTTCCTGCTCCAATTTTAAGAAGCGCTCAGCTTCCTCAGGAGTGTGATAGCCTCGATTGTAAAGCAAGACCGCAAACCATTCCGATACACCAAGTTTCGACGCTATGGCGCGAACGGCTTTATCATGATCTTCCTCTCCAAAGGCATATTTTTCTTTCCACACCTTCTTGCGTTTCATTTCCTTCATGGATTTACCTCAATCTATCTAAAAATATCTCTAATTTAACAAAAATCCTTTTCATTGGGTTGAAAACGCTCTATCAAGCGCTCAGCAACCCGAATTCCGTCAAGCGCCGCACTAGTAATACCGCCCGCATAACCCGCACCTTCTCCACAAGGATAAACGTTGGTATGTCCCAAAGCTCTCATTTGATCATCCCTTAGGATACGAACGGGTGCCGAGGTACGCGTTTCTACGCCCGAAAGTACTGCTTCGGAATGCGCAAAGCCCAGAAGCTTTCGATCAAAGCTATGAAGTCCTCGGCGCAATTCTTCAGTAACAAAAGACGGTAAGATCCGATCCATCGACACGCACCTGACGCGTCCGTCACGATACGTAGGCAATACGGTTGTCGGCTCGCTTCCCTGTTTTCCCTGCAAAAAATCGCCCACGGTTTGTATCGGTGCGTAATAATCCGAGCCACCTGCTAAAAAAGCGGCTTTTTCCAGATTTCGCTGAAACGCGATTGCCAGTTCGGGCGTTGCTCCGTAATCCTCGGGGCGCACAGAAACACAAACCGCAGAGTTCGCATTTTTTCCGTCACGCGCATAGACACTCATTCCGTTGACAACAACACCACCCTCTTCAGATGCCGCCGCGACCACCTGGCCGCCCGGACACATACAGAAGGTATAAACACCGCGCCCAGACGTCGTATCCGAAAGATGATATTCTCCGCGTCCAATTCTTGGATGCCCTGCCCACGAGCCGTAAAGTGCCTCATCGATTTTTGATTGTAAATGCTCGATACGAACACCGACCGAAAAAGGCTTTGCTTCAATCGCATATCCGTTTTGCATCAGCATCGCATACGTATCTCTCGCACTATGCCCCGGTGCTAGCACAAGAGCAGAGCTGTGAATTTCGCCTTTGGTCGTTTTCGCTACGATACTGCCGTCTGCCATTTCGGAAATCCCGTCCAAGCGACAACGATAGAGCACTCGACCGCCCAATTCTTCAATTCGAGAAAGCATCCGGTCCACGACCTCCATCAGGCGGTCTGTGCCGATATGCGGCTTTGCAGAGATCATAATCTCTTCCGGTGCTCCGAATTCGCAAAACCTTGAAAGCACATACGCTACTCTTGGATCGTTCACTCTGGTCAAAAGCTTTCCGTCGGAATATGTTCCTGCCCCACCTGCGCCAAACTGAATGTTCGATTCGGTATCTAAAATTCCTTCTTGCACAAAGCGCCCGTGTGCACGGCTTCTTTGTGCAATAGAGTCCCCTCGATCAATGATCGTCGGAGAATATCCACGCTCAGCTAACAACAAAGCACAAAACAGTCCCGCAGGTCCCATACCGACGATCAGCGGCGAATACGGACTCTTCTCACTTCCAGATTCAGCTTGAATTTCCCTATCATATAACGGTGTAATTCCATAGCGCGAACGGATCGGAGGCTCTATTTTTTCTCCGTTTTTAGAGCGAACGGATATCGAATATACTAGACGTACGCGATCTTTTCTTCGTGCATCTACCGAACGCTTATAGATATCAAAACGAAGTCGTGCAGGGGAAATCCCTGCACGCTTCATTTCGGTTGCGGCAATACTGCACGCTTCATTTTCATCAACATCGGGAGATAAGGATATCCCATTGATTAAAAAGCCTATGCTTTTTTCTTCTATCATCGTCATCTCCGATATTCAAAGCGACACGGTTGGCAAAACAACGGATGATGCTTGAGCAACCACGTTAAGACCGGTCTCTTCTTTCTGCTTTTTTTCGAGATTCGATGCATACAACCAAATCACAAAAGCGATCAACACACACAAAATAGCAGCAAAAATATGAAATTTTCCGTTCTTTTTCGCAACGTACATTTCATCGTTGCGGGAAGATTCGTTTCGTTTACGTTTCGACATTATATCCTCCGTATTATTCCGAATCAATCGTCTGAGAGCGATTTTTTCCCTTTCGATTTTTTTTGGAAACATCGCTTTGTCCGTACGGTGCTAAACGATTATTCAACGCTTGCTTCAAAGAATTATAATTATAATTCCGTTCCAACTTTCCGTCAACCGCCAAAGATATCGTTCCCGTTTCCTCAGACACGACGATCACAAGTGCGTCACTGATCTCAGACAAACCGATTGCCGCACGATGTCTTGTTCCAAGATCCTTATTAATATCGTCGTTGGTCGACAACGGCAAGAAGCATCCCGCCGCGCAAATTCTTCCGGAACGGATGATCACGGCGCCATCATGCAAGGGCGCATTGTTGAAGAAAATGTTTTTCAAGATATAGGGCGAAATCACCGCGTCAATCGTTACACCCGATTTGATATATTCTCCCAACTTCGTCGACCGCTCGATGACGATCAACGCACCGACTTTGTCGCGTGAAAGATCGCCCGCTGCCGTACATATTGCCTCAATCTCCGCATTGATCATCGCAGAATCTCTCGAATCTGCCGTAATACTACGGAATCCCGTCAAAGGAGTTCCGCCCACTTTTTCCAACGCACTGCGAAGCTCGGGTTGAAACAGGATCAGGATCGCGATGACTCCGATCTGTCGAAAGTCGCTGAAAATAAATCTCGTCGCGGGCAACTCCAAAGCATCACCCAACAAAGAAAGTGCCAAAACGCATCCAAGTCCAATTAAAAGCTTTCCTGCACGACGGTCTCGAATAAAACGATAGACAAAAAATAAAACGACAGAAAGTAACAGTATATCTACAACATCCAAAATCCCCATCGTTTTTACCGAGGATACGATGTAAAGACTTACGTAGTTCCAAAGCCTGCTCAAAAAATCAGTCAACGAAATCCACCTCTTTCCGAAAGATTTGAAAGTATCCATACTTTTTCTATTATAAATTATATCATATCTCTATTATAAATTCAAGAACTTTTTTTATATTCTTCAAAAATTATTTTCTTTTTTCTACTTTTTTTGAGAATGCTATTGCAATCTTTTTGAAGATATGCTATACTGCTCCCTGTAAGAATAAAAAATGAAAAAGAGGATGATTTATGGAAAAGGAAAAGCTGAATCGCATCAATGAATTGGCGCGCCTCTCGAAGGAACGGGCGCTTACCGAAGAAGAAAAAGCCGAACAAGCGGCACTTCGTCAGGAATATATCAACGAGATCCGACTTTCCTTTGGCGCAATGCTTGACAATACCGTCATTCAATACCCTGACGGCTCAAGAAAATCGCTCAAAAAAGACTCTAAAGAATGATCAAAACGGCACGCACTTAAGGTGCGTGCGGTTTTCTTTTTGATTTTTCAAAAAAACTCTTGAACCCATCGTTTTTTTATGCTATAATAAAATATATAATTTCGTACATACGGAGAGGTTTTCTATGCAGGATTTCTTGTCCCAAGGACTTATATTTTCTAATCTCAGTGGAATGGATAGCACCACGAGACTTATTGTGACGGTTTTATGTTATCTTGCTACCATAATTTGCGCTTACCTTCTTGGAAGTTTAAATTTCGCGATTATTATTTCTGATAAGCAATACCGTCAGGACATTCGCGATTTCGGAAGCAAAAATGCGGGTATGACCAATATGATGCGTACTTACGGAAAAAAAGCCGCAGGACTAACGCTTCTCGGCGATGCCTTGAAGGCAATGATTTCTTGCTTGATCGGCTATGCACTGCTTGGTCAAATGGGCGCCTATATCGCAGGTCTTTTCTGTATTATCGGACATATGTTTCCCATTTATTATCGTTTCAAGGGTGGCAAGGGCGTCGTAACCGCCGCTGTTACTATTTTAATGTGTAATCCCTTTGTATTCTTGATTCTTTTCGTGATGTTTGCGATCATCGTTCTGATATCGAAATACATTTCTTTGGGTTCTGTGATGTGTATGTTGCTTTACCCTATCATCCTCGACAGAATCGACCGTTTCTTCTACGGCGGTGCGCCTTACGTATGGTGTGCCGCGCTGATGACGCTTCTCGTCGTTGTCAAGCATTGGGAAAACATCAAGCGATTGAGCCAAGGAAAAGAAAGCAAATTTTCTTTCAAAAAAAGTGTCAAAGCACCGACAACCGAAACCACTGAAGCCACCAATGAGGAAAAGGAATGAACATCACGCCGGAATTACAAAAAATCACAGAATTAACCGTTACCGCGGCGAAGCTCCAGCGCTTAAAAAAAGCAGTGCTCTCAAAACCTCAAGATAAATCTCTGCAAAAAGTTGTTTTGACACTCAAAAAAAGCAGCCGCGCTTCTATATTGCAAGCGGAATATTTTCATAAAGACAATAAGGTCACACACAAGAATTTCGAACTGAATGAAACGACGCCCTCGGCGCTTAACGCGCTTGCCGAGGGCTTTTCACAATTCAATCTGATCTGCTCGGACGGAGAATGCGAGTACAAATGCTCTTCTTCGGGAAAAACGGTACTCCTTGGCGCGGATAAGCTGGAGAGAAAGCTTTGCTCGGTTCCGACCACCGCCGAAAACACCGTACTTCCCACTTCTAATAATCGTGAAAAACAGTACATTTTAAACGGCTCAGAGCCATTTTTGAAGCATTTGGGCGTAGCGGATGGCAATGGACGTGTCTTTGATCGAAAGCAAGCAAAATTTCGACAGATCAACCGATTTTTAGAGCTCATCCGTGATGTAGAGGATAAGCTTCCGCGGAATGAAATTCGCATTTGCGATCTTTGCTGCGGAAAAAGCTATCTTTCGTTTGCCGTATATCACTATTTTGCAAACATCAAGAATTTTCGTGTTTCTATGACGGGAGTTGATCTCAAGCCGGACGTGGTTGCGCACTGTAATGCGGTAGCGAAAGCACTTAATTTTGAAGGCTTGGAGTTCCTTTGCGGGGATGTTCGCGAATACGAATCCCCCACACCGCCGTCGCTCGTCATTTCGCTCCACGCCTGTGATATTGCGACCGATTTCGTCTTGGACAAGGCGGTTTCTTGGAACACAGACGTCATTCTTTCCACCCCCTGCTGTCATCACGAGCTCAACCATCATATCGACTGCCCGACGCTCTCCTTTATTTCCGATTATTCGATGCTTCGTCAAAAGCTCTGCGATGCCGCTACCGACGCAATTCGTCTTTGCAAGCTCGAAACCTTTGGCTACACCACAACGGCACTCGAGCTGATCGATCCCGACGAAACACCGAAAAATATTATGCTTCGCGCAATTCGGAAAAAGAACTTTGATCCGACGTCCGAAGAAGCAAGAAAAGCCAACGAAAAATACAACGCCGCAAAGGAATTCTTCTGCGGTAGTACCCCCAAACACACCTTCCATTTTTAACCTTTGTTGTTACGACAGAAACCGGAGTTACTATGACCTATCACAATGCTGTAAAATATTTGCAGCAAGCGTCCATCGAATCCAAAGATTCTACCCTCCTGCCCTTGCTTTGGGAAGCACTAGATGCTCCGCAACGAGGATTAAAATACCTTCGCGTTACGGGAAGCAACGGAAAAACGGTTTGCGCCGAATTGTTGCTTTCGGCGTTTCAAAAATCCGAATACGTCATCGGTTCTATTTCTCTTCCTATGTATGAGGATGGACGTACGAATATTCGTATCAATGCGCAGCAGCTCTCTCCCGAGGAATTCGCCTCGTACGTCGAGCGTGTTGTCCAAGCGCTGAAAGACGTCAATCTGGCAAGAACGAAAGAAACTTCCGAGGATGCGAACGAAGCACCGAAAGCACCGCTCTCACTTTCGCAATCTGAGTTGCTTTTGAGCGCGGCTTTGCTTGCCTTCCGCGAGCACCGTTGCGCGTTTTGCATTATTGAAAGTGATGCTTCTTCCTCAGACCCCACGCGTTCTATGCCCGCTCCTTTTGCTGCGGCAATCTGCGGAACGATTCCAAGTGAAAATCAAAAAGAAATCCACGACATTCGCTCCTATATCGTTCACGGAATTCAAGAAATCGTCAGCGCTCCGCAAGACCAAAATGCTTACCGCGTGATCTCGGAAACCTGTGCATCAATCAACTGCCGTTTGACGATCCCAACAAAATCCGAGCTGAGCATTTCCCGTCTTTCCTTAGGAGGAAGCGAATTTTCTTACAAAGACGAAAATTACAAGTTGGGACTTTGCGGAAAATTCCAAGTTACCAACGCAACCGTTGTGCTCGAAGTAATTAACATGCTTTCACGACACGGCTATACACTCTCGCAGGAGCAAATATTCGATGGTCTCCGACAGACGAAAATTCCGGCGAAATTCGAAATCGTTTCGGTGTCCCCCACGGTAATCGTCGACAGCACCCATTCCGAAACTGCCATTGAGGTGGTTTGCAAAGCTCTGTCCGATTTTCAATCGTTTCTTGGAAACAAGCTTCGTCTTTGTTTCCCCGACGAAGCGCTCGCGGACCAATATCGTACGGCACTTTCCCCTTATGATTTTTCCATAGAATCCATCACTACTTATTCCCCCGACGATAAGCCGAAAGACGTCGTTTCTTCCGTGTGGACAGATCTGACAAAGGACGAAATCCTTTTCTTTTCCGTTCCCAATCATCAAATCAAAAAGCTTCGCGATGAAATTTTAAAACGACTTCACAAATAAAAAGAACCCTTCGGAAAAACCGAAGGGTTCTTTTTATCTTATCTTCAAATAACTCTGACCTTAACGATGCCGTCCACGGCGTTCAGCTTTGCTACTGCGTTAGCCGAAACGTCACCCGTGACGTCGACCATCGTATATGCGTTGTCGCCCTTGGACTTGTTGATCATATTCTCAATGTTCACACCCGCCTCAGCCAATACTGCGGTGATCTGCGAGAGCATATTGGGAATATTTGCGTGGAAGACGCAAAGTCTCTTATCGCCGCTCATCGGCATTGAAACGTTCGGGAAGTTGACACTGTTCTTGATGTTACCGTAACGAAGGAACTCGTCGATCTCCATGACAGCCATCACTGCGCAGTTGTCCTCAGACTCTGCGGTCGATGCGCCAAGGTGAGGAATGGTTACGATACCGGGAACGCCAACCGTATCCTCGGTCGGGAAATCGGTGACGTAAGAAGCAACCTTACCCGAAGCAAGTGCCGCTTTGATGTCTACCGAATTGACAAGATCAGCGCGTGCCAGATTGATAATTCTGATGCCGTCCTTCATTCCTGCCAAGGACTCTGCATTGATCATACCCTTGGTCTGAGGGGTGGACGGAACGTGAAGCGTGATATAATCCGCAACCTTAAATACTTCCTCGTAGGAAGCTGCCTTTACGACGTTATGGTTGATATTCCAAGCCGCATCAACGCTCAGGAAGGGGTCGCAACCAACAACCTTCATACCAAGACGAACGGCAATGTTTGCTACCATACCGCCGATGGCACCAAGACCGATTACGCCAAGCGTCTTGCCCATCACTTCAACGCCTGCAAACTTCTTCTTACCGTCCTCAACTGCCTTTGCAACGCCCTCGGTTCCTGCCAAGGACTCTGCCCACTTAACGCCGCCAACGACGTCACGCGAAGCAAGCATCAGCGCGCAAACTGCCAATTCCTTCACTCCGTTTGCATTTGCACCGGGGGTATTGAAAACGACGATACCCTCTTTCGAGCAACGGTCAACGGGAATATTGTTGACACCTGCACCCGCACGACCGATTGCCTGAAGCTCGGGGCCAAAGGTCATATCGTGCATTGCGGCGGAACGAACGAGAATCGCATCGGGATTCTGTACGTCGGTTCCTACGTTGTATTCTGCGCGATCGAGCTTATCGGTACCGATCGCAGCAATTTTATTCAAACAAAGAATATTTTTCATGGTTTTTTCCTCATTTCTTATGCCTTAGGATTCTCTTCGGCAAACTTCTTCATAAATGCAACAAGTGCTTCTACACCCTCGTAAGGCATTGCGTTGTAAATCGAAGCTCTCATACCGCCAACCGAACGGTGACCCTTGAGATTCTTCAGGCCTGCCTTTGCGGCTTCGCTTGCAAACTTCTTATCGAGATCTGCGTTGCCCGTCACAAAGGTAACGTTCATCATCGAACGGCTGTCCTTCTTTACGGGTGCGATGTAATAATCCTGGCTGTCAAGGTAATCATAAAGAAGAGCTGCCTTCTTCACGTTCATTTCCTTCATTACCTCAAGACCGCCGATCGAAAGGATCCACTCGTAAACGAGCTTTGCCATATAGATCGTGTAGCAAGGAGGAGTGTTGTACATCGAGCCGTTCTCTGCCATCGTCTTCCACTCAAGCATTGTGGGCATCTTTTCGTCTGCATACTCGAGAAGATCCTCGCGAACGATGACGAGCGTCAGACCTGCGGGTGCCATATTCTTCTGCGCACCTGCATAGATTACACCGAACTTCGATACGTCAACCGGCTCGGAAATGATGCAGGAAGACATATCAGCAACCAGCGGGATATCGCCCGTTTCGGGGATGTAGGAATACTTCGTTCCGTAGATGGTGTTGTTGAAGCAAACATGCAGATATGCCGCATCGGGACGGATCATATCCTTGGTTACGACGGGAATGTGATCGAAATTATCTTCCTTCGTGGTAGCGATGCACTTAACGTCATAGCCCATCTTCTGCGCTTCCTTGAACGCCTTACCCGAGAACTGACCCGAAACGACGTAATCTGCCTTACCGGTTCTGCCGATCAGGTTGAGCGGAACTGCCGCAAACTGCGTGGATGCGCCGCCCTGCAGGAAAAGTACCTTATAGTTATCGGGAATATTCATCAGCTTCCGCAGCATTGCTTCTGCTTCATTAATAATTGCTTCGTAATCCGGAGATCGGTGGGACATCTCCATAACCGACATTCCGGATTCGCCGTAGCAAACCAGCTCAGATGCAGCTTTTTGGAGAACTTCCAAGGGAAGCATAGACGGACCCGCCGAAAAATTGTAAACTCTGTTCATAACCAATGAACCTCCGTAAAAAGATATATTTTTCGTATTATAAAGAAAATACATTATTATTATAATTTTCTTTCAAAAAAAAGTCAATAGTTTTTCCCGAATTTCTTGAATTTTTTCGTCCTTTTTTTCACAAAAAGCCGATCCACAAACACTTTTGCGGATCGGCAGATTTTCGGGGAGAAATTATTCGTTTTTTTCCTTGATCAAAATCAAATCTTCCGCATACGGAAGCGATTTGATCCAATCACACATCGTATGCCATTCGGCAAGCTTGTGCGTCTTTCTTGCGTAGTACATATTAATGAGATTTTCGTAGTTCATCGTCACGGTTCTCATTTGATTATAAGAGGAAGGCAGCAACTGAATCATATTGTGCCACGGCTGACGGTTTTCCTTGTTTTCGCAGAATTTTTGGCGCTCCGCTTCGAGATACGCGATCAGCGCATCAAGTGCGGCAAGACCTTCCTCATCCAAGCGATCACAAGAAAAATCCTCTCTTCCAAACGGCTTTGTATGAATTTTATGCATCGTACTGCAAGAATTTGCTACGGTGCCAACCTTATAAGTATCAAACTCCTTCCACCAATACAGCGGCGCGGTGATATCTACCGTCACAAAGATCTGGCGGAGATATTTGCGGTGATCGCTCCCTGCACGAGCTAAGCGCTTGGCAAGATCGAGATCATTCGGGCCAAAGACAAACTGTCCCTTTTCGTCGTAAAAGCTATCCATTCTATCCCAGCTATTCATCGGGTTTCTGGCACCGCGAATGGCATTTTCAAAGTTCATTACGGAGCTTCGTTCGATCGTAATCATTTTTTCCTCCTCAAATCTCGCAATCGAGAACGACACGGCTCTCGACCACGTTTCTTACAAAAGAAGCAACCTTTACGTGCTCGGGGTGCTCCGCATAAATCTTTAAGGTATCCAAGCTATCAAATTCGGTCAGGAGCATCAGATCCATCGAAGCGTCGGTTCCCTTGACGTCGATACCGATCTCCATTCGCTTGATTTCGGGAATGCTCGGCAAAAGCGCGTACAGCTGTTCGCGTACCGCCTCCATATTTTCGATCTTCGACATCCCTTCGGCTTCGTTTTTGAATTTCCACATCACCACGTGTCTGACCATATTTTTTCTCCCTATCCAAAAAAACTAATAGATTTATTATAATAATATCATAAAATCGTGCAAAAGTCAATTGACTTTTTTGAAAATCCGTGCTATAATGTAAAATGATTATGATTTTATGAGGTTTGATACAAATGTTTAACGATCAACTTGTTTCTTTTTCGGGTGTTCAGCCCAGCGGAAACTTAACTATTGGAAACTATCTTGGCGCGATCCGCAACTTTTCCCTGTATTCGGAAAAGTATAAATGCTTCTACTGCGTGGTGGACGAGCATGCAATTACCGTTCGACAGACGCCCGCAGATCTTCGCTGCCGTACTTACGAAACGCTCGCCCTCTATATGGCTTGCGGTCTTGATCCCGAAAAGAATACGCTTTACGTGCAGTCGCACGTACACGAGCACGCAGAGCTTGCTTGGATTCTCAACTGCTTTACGATGTTCGGTGAGCTTTCGCGTATGACCCAGTTTAAGGATAAGAGCTCGAAGCACGCCGACAATATCAATGCGGGTCTGTTTACCTACCCGACGCTGATGGCTGCCGACATTCTGCTCTACCAGACCGACGTCGTTCCCGTAGGAATTGACCAGAAGCAGCACGTTGAGCTGTGTCGCGACATTGCAGAGCGCTTCAACCAAATTCACCCCGGAACATTTACCGTTCCCGAGCCGATTATGGCATCGTCGGGCAAGAAGATTATGTCGCTTGCCGAGCCGACCAAGAAGATGTCCAAATCCGACGAAAACACCAACGCTGTCGTTTATATTCTCGACGACCGCGACACAATTATTCGCAAATTCAAGCGTGCCGTCACCGATTCCGACACCTGCGTTCGTTTTGCCGATGGCAAGGACGGCATCAACAACCTGATGACCATCTACTCTTGCTTTACCGACAAGACCTTTGAAGAGATCGAGCGTGAGTTCGACGGACGCGGCTACGGTGACTTCAAGATGGCGGTCGGAGAAGTTTGTGCCGATGCCCTTGCTCCCGTTCAGGCAAAATTCAAAGAAATCCTCGCGGACAAGGCAGGTCTTGAGGCACAGATGAAAAAGGGTGCGGAGGAAGCATCCTACTACGCTCGTAGAACGCTTGGCAAGGTACAGAAAAAGCTCGGCTTCGTCAAGATCTAATTTACGCTTTCTATAAAAAATAATATAAAATACTTACGAAAGGTATGGTCTATTTTATGGAACAAACAAAACTCAACCAATTGAAGCAGACCGCTGCCCAGATCCGTTTGGATATTCTGGAAGAGGTTCACGCTGCAAACTCGGGACATCCCGGTGGATCGCTCTCGATCACTGACATCATTACCTACCTCTACTACGAGGAAATGAACGTCAATCCCGCCGATCCGAAGTGGGCAGACAGAGATCGTCTGGTTCTTTCCAAGGGACACACCGCTCCCGCACTCTATGCAGTACTTGCTGAAAAGGGATATTTCCCCCGCGAAGAGCTGAAGAAGCTCCGTCAGGTAGATTCCTTCCTGCAGGGACACCCCGACATGAAGGGCACGCCCGGTGTTGATATGACGACCGGCTCGCTCGGACTTGGCTTCTCTGCCGCTTGCGGTATGGCTCTGTCTGCAAAAATCAATGAAAAATCTTACCGCACCTATGCGATCATCGGCGACGGTGAGAGCGAGGAAGGTCAGATTTGGGAGGCTGCAATGTTTGCGGCTCACTACAAGCTCGACAACATCTGCGCGATCTTTGACTGGAACGGCCTTCAGATCGACGGTCCCGTTGCAGAGGTTATGAACCCCACTCCCTTTGACTCGAAGCTCAAGGCATTTGGCTTCCACGTCATTATGATCGACGGTCACGATTTCGAGCAGATTGCTGCCGCTTTTGCAGAGGCAAAGACGGTCAAGGGACAGCCCACGGCGATTATCGCAAAGACCACCAAGGGTAAGGGCGTTTCCTTTATGGAAAATCAGGTCGGCTGGCACGGCGCTGCTCCGAACGACGAGCAGTATGCAACCGCTGTTGCCGAGATCAAGGCAACGATGTAAGGAGGATTCACATCATGGCAGAAAAATTAGCAACAAGAGAAGCCTACGGCAACGCGCTTGCTGAGTTTGGCGACAAATATGATTTCGTAGTGCTTGATGCAGACCTTGCGGCTGCTACCAAGACGGGCACGTTTAAGAAGAAGTTCCCCGAGCGTTTCTTTGACTGCGGTATCGCTGAAGGTAATATGATCAGCGTAGCGGCAGGTATCGCTACCACGGGAACCGTTGTATTCGCATCGTCCTTCGCAATGTTTGCGGCAGGACGTGCCTTCGAGCCGATCCGTAACTCGATCGGTTATCCTCACCTCAACGTTAAAATCGGTGCAACCCACGCAGGTATCACCGTCGGTGAGGACGGTGCTACCCACCAGTGTAACGAGGATATCGCTCTGATGCGTACCATTCCCGGTATGACCATCATCAACCCCGCTGACGCTACCGAAGCAAGAGCTGCCGTGGAAGCGGCAATCAAGTTCCAGGGGCCCGTCTATATGAGATTCGGCCGCTTTGCCGTTCCCACGCTGTTCGATAAGGACACGTATAACTTTGAGATCGGCAAGGGTGTACAGATGGTTGACGGTAAGGACGTTACCATCGTTGCAACCGGTCTGATGGTTCATATGGCAATCGATGCCGCAAAGGTTCTCGCGGAACGCGGAATTTCGGCTCGTGTCATCAACATTCACACCATCAAGCCCATTGACCGCGAGATCATTCTCAAGGCAGCGGCTGAGACGGGTGCGATCGTTACTGCTGAGGAGCACTCGATCATCGGCGGTCTCGGATCTGCTGTTTCCGAGGTTGTTTGTGAGGGCTGTCCTGTTCCCGTCGTCCGCGTTGGCGTTGAAGATCAGTACGGTCATTCGGGCAAGGTTCCGCCCCTGCTCGAGATGTACGGTCTGACCACCGAGAACATCGTAGCAAAGGCAGAAGCTGCTATTGCTCTGAAGAAGTAAGAAAAGCCAAACCAAAAAAGCACTTGTGAAAGAACTTCACAAGTGCTTTTTTAGTTAAATTCGTTTTAGGAACACCTCATCCGTCACGCTTCGCGTGCCACCTTCCCCCGCTGGGGAAGGCTTTCGATTCACCGTTTCCATATCAGTAATAATTATTTATAGCTTAATATTCAATTTCGAGTTTCACATCATCTGCGACAACCTCAACAATTTTCATTCCTTCAAATTGTTGCATTTTCAAATAGGTATTCTCAAACAATTCAGATTGACTGATCTTAATACGAATTTGTCTGCCGTTGGAAAGAGAAAATCTTTTTTCTATGCAAGGCTCCAAAAATTTATCATCTATGGAAATCAAATTAAACATACTGATCTTATCGACCCCGACAAATAAAACGATTCCCTGTTCAAAACTTTCTTCTTCGAGAATTCCCTTGACGTAATATCTGATTTTCATATCGTCAAGCCTCTTCTACAGAAATCGTCACCTTGCATTCGCCGGAATCTACGTTCAATAAAGTTCCTCTGGTATCATTTTCGAGCATAGATAGCAATGCTTCAATTTCTTCCTCAGGCAAACAATCTTTTAACAAAGCATTTCCGAATATCGATTGAATCGCAACAACGGGTAATCTGGTTTTTACATCAACACCGTTTGTTGGAACCGAAATCGTTAAAATTCTTCGGTCATCTTCCGATACATTTATACCAATTTCTTGATGTTTCTCAGTTGTGAAATCACCGTATAATGCATCAATACTTACATCAAGCACTTTCGCAAGATTAGGCAAAAGCATTACATCTGGCATCGTCTGTTCGGTTTCCCATTTTGAAACTGCTTGATTCGATACACCGAGCAAAACTCCCAATTCGGCTTGTGTCAATCCTTTTTCTTTTCTAAAATAAGCAATGTTTTTTCCAAGCGGCATATTTTTTATCCACCTTTAAAATTATTCAAAAGTACTTTTGTAAATTCATTATATCACAAAAAAACGCTTGTTGTAAACATAACAAACAGAGATTCGACTTTCAAAAAATCTCTCATTGGTTGGAAAAGCTATTTACATATCCAAATCACTGTGATAAATCGGATCCTGCCATTCCTCGATACTTCCGTTTTTGAGGAAGCATCTGGGAACACGTTGGTTGAGCGAGCAAACAATTTCGTAGGAAATTGTTTCGTTTCGTTTCGCGATCGCTTCTGCCGAGCACCGTTCGTCCGCGCCGAACACGGTCACCTCGTCGCCCACATTACATGGAAGATCGGTCACGTCGAGCATCGTTTGATCCATACAAACGTTTCCAACGATGGGTGCATATTCCCCCTTCACGAGCATTCCACCACAAGTGCGTCGATTGGCTCTCCAAAATCCATCGCCGTAGCCGATCGGCACGGTGGCAATTCTCCTTCGCTCGGCAGCCAAAAATCTTCGTCCGTATCCGACACTTTCTCCCACCTCCAGCTCCTTGATATGAGAAATCACGCTCTTCAGCGTCATCACGGGAGAAAGCTCGGTAGCTCCCGGTAATTGGGAAGCAAGCCCATAAAGCACGATGCCCAAACGAACCATGTTAAAGGACGGAGCGCTATTTTTAAGCGTCGCCGCACTATTGGCGCAGTGGCGGATATCAAAGGTAAGACCTTGTCCTGCAAGATATTCAACCGATTGCTCAAAGAGTAACCTTTGTTCCTCCGTAAATTCTTCTCCTTCCTCACTCGGATCATCTGCCGTTGCAAAATGTGTAAAAATTCCTTCGGGGAAAAACTCTTTTCGCTGGCAAATTTCAATCACTTGATTCAGTTCATCCGCACCGTTCTTTCGATAAAGAAAGCCAATTCGTCCCATACCGGTATCTAACTTGATATGAATTTTCAGTTGTACCCCTGCCCTTTTTGCGGCATCGGCAAGACGCGTTCCATAGTCATAAGAATAAACGCATTGTGTAATCTTGTGCTCTGCCAGAATGGAGGCACACTCCTCAGGAGTATATCCAAGAATGAGAATCGGAAGCGCAATTCTATTCTCTCGAAGCTGCAATGCTTCTTCGATATTGGAAACGGCAAGATAGTCCGCACCAAGCTTCTCGTATAGCTTTGCCATTGGAACGGCACCGTGACCGTATGCGTTTGCTTTGATAACACAACAAATTTTACATTTGGGAGAGATATTCTCTTTCAACGCCAAATAATTTTGCTCTGCCCGTTCCAGATCAATTTCAGCCCAGCTTCGACGCCGAATCCCTGATACGAATCTTTCGTTATTTATCACGGTTCAATTTCCTTTCTGTTCATAAGCCTCATAAGCCAAAAAAACGATTCGCTCGGTCAATTCCTCAAAGGAAATACCGACCGATCTTGCCGAGTCTGGGAAAAGGCTCATTTCGGTCATTCCGGGCAAGGTGTTAATTTCAATGATCATCGGCTCGTCATCTCGGGACAAAATAAAGTCAATTCTTGCAAGTCCGCGACAGCCAAGCACGCGATATGCCTCGCTTCCGATTTTTTCAATCTTCGCACGTGCCGTTTCGGAAATTCTGGCAGGAAGAATATGGTGGCACATTCCTGCGGTATATTTTGCCTCATAATCGTAAAACTCGTTCTCCGAGGTGATTTCAATCACGGGAAGTACTGTCAGCTCATTGTTTCCGAGAATCGGAAGCGTCAATTCCACACCGTCCACAAATTCTTCCGCAAGAAGATCATCTCCCAGAGCAAAGATTTTTTGAATGGCCACAAGAAGCTCTTCCTCTTTTTTGATGATGTAAACGCCAACGCTCGAGCCCTGCGAGGGAGATTTTACTACCATCGGCAAGTCGACACACCGCAAAAGCTCTTCTTTGGTTACCGTCAGATCCTTGCAATCGGCGCGTCTGAGCGTCACAAATCTCGGTGTCGGAAGTCCCGCAAATCGAAGAATTTCTTTGGTTCGAATCTTATTCATACAAATGGCACTTGCTTCGACCGACGAACCTGTGTACGGCACACCCATCAGATCCAGCACGCCTTGAATTCGCCCGTCTTCCCCACCCCATCCGTGTAATGCGAGATAGGCGACGTCCATCGGGATTGTGAAAAGCTCTGCAAGATTGTGCTCTGTCAGATCGAAGAGGCTTGTATTTCGATATCCTTGGCGGACAAGCGCATCAAACACGGCTTTGCCGCTTCGCAAGGACACCTCTCGCTCCGAGGAAACACCTCCGTAGATCACGACGATCTTTAAATCCTTTTGATTCATTCTATTCTTTCTTCTCCTAAGAGTAATCTACTGTTCAGTATATGCTGATCGGGGCGGATTAGTTCCCCGCCGCTTGCTTGGCAATCGTCGAAAGTCTGTGCATAACGTCGTTTTCTCCTCTGCCAAAATAATCGTGTAGCCTCAGATACTCCTCGTACAAGGTGTCGTATCGCTTCACGTTTTCTTCGATGGGATGATAGGTCTTTCCCGTCGTCACCGCAAGCGCACGCACCGCTTCACGGATATCTTCATAAGCGCCCCCCGCGACTGCCGCGTAAAGCGCACTGCCGCGCGACGCCGACATAGTAGCATCCGACACGGTAATCGGTCTTCCAAGCACGTCGGCATAGATCTGCACGAGCATCTCGTTCTTTTCGGCAATTCCACCCGAAGCAACGATACGGTCCACCCTCATTTCGTGCGCCACAAAATTATCAACGATCACGCGCGTACCGTACGCCGTGGCTTCGATCAAGGCACGATAAATCTCCTCAGGACGCGTACGAAGCGTCATTCCGAGAATCATTCCCTTCAGATCCGAATCGGACAAAACACAGCGGTTTCCGTTAAACCAATCGAGCGCCAGAAGTCCGCTCTCCCCCACCGCAAGCTTGCTTGCCTTTTCGGTGAGAAGCTGATGAATTCCGATTCCATTTTCCTGAGCTTCGATTTCGTAAGCCGCAGGAACAGAATTTTTGACAAACCAATCAAAGTGGTCGCCACAGCACGCAGATCCCGCCTCGTGCATATACAGTCCCGGAATGACGCCGCCCAGCACCGAGCCGCAAATTCCGGATATTTTCTTCTTTTCCTTGGTTTGAAGCATCAGCACAGAGGAGGTTCCGAGAATCAGCATCATCGATCCCTCATCGGTCAATCCCACCGCAGGCATCGACGCGTGCGCGTCAAGCAGAGGCACCGAAATCGGTGTACCAACGGGAAGTCCCGTCAACTCCGCGCCTTTTTGGGAAAGTTTTCCCGCCACTCCGTCCAAGCCGATCAACGTCTTAGAAAGCTTTGTGCCTACAATGTTTTTCATTTCGAGATCGAGAGAGGCAAAATATTCTTCCGTGGGATATCCGTCAACCTCATTCCAAAGTGCCTTGTATCCCGCAAACGGAATACTGTGCACCTCTTGGTCTGTCAGAATCCACGTCAGCCAATCGGCGGCTTCGAGGAAGCGTTCCGTATCGTGATACACCTTGGGAGACTCCCGAAGAATCTGCAAAATCTTGGGAATCATCCACTCCGCCGAAATTTTTCCGCCGTAGCCGTCTAGCCACGGCTCGTTGCGCTCGACGGCAATTTTCGTGCAATCGTCGGCTTCCTTTTGACAAGCATTATGCTTCCAAAGCTTGACGTAGGCATTCGGCTCGTTTTGGTATTGTTCAAAAAAGCAAAGCGGCGTGGCATTTTTATCGACAGGAAGCATCGTACAACCCGTAAAGTCATACCCGAGCCCGATCACCTCTTCCGGAGAAACGTCCGCCTCACGCAAAACCGAGCGAATTGCGGTTTGAAGCACACCAAGATAGTCCTCGGGATGCTGAAGCGCCGTGTTGATCGGCAGAATTTTACCGTTTAATTTCTCATCGATCACGGCGTGAGGATAGGTATATACCGAAGAAGCCAAAACCTCACCCGTCTGAACATCCATCAATACGGCTCTGCCCGAAAGGGTTCCAAAATCAATTCCTATCGTGTACCGATTCATTGCCTGCTCCTTATCTGAATCTTGTAAAATCTGCTTTCATCACCGAGGTGCGCAGAATGGTATACCATTCCTTCATCGGATCTCCCGACATTATACTGCACTCTCGTTTGAGTGCCGTAATCAGCATCTCGGGGTTCAGAAATTCTCCCGTCGTTGCGCTCAGCGTAGCAGAAATTCCAATTGTAGCATCGTTTTCGTTGAATCTGATTTTTATTTCGTGAATCAGCGGAACAATGTCGATTTCTTTCTCGCCCGCCTTCGTACGCTTTGTCAGCAACAGCGGAGCAGTGGTGAGCACCTTTGTCATTTGTTCCGCAAGCGCCTCGGAAGCATGTTCGGTACAAATTTCAATTTCATAGGTTGCCCACGCGATCTCCGAAAAATCACTCTTCGGGAGATATGCTTCGGTAATCTGAAGCTCCTCGGTGAGTTCTCTGTTGAGTCGCTTCATAATCTCTTCGGTGGACATTTCTCGGTCAATACGAAGATCCAAAAATTCATATTCGCTCTGAGCACCCACACTCAAGGGCGTCGAGAAAACGAGCTTTGCGTGCGGATTAAAGCCCTTAGTGTACCATACGGGCAGACAAGCACGCGTAAGCACTCTCATAAAGGTACGCTGAAGATCGAGATGGGAAATATACTGAAGGCTTCCTACCTTGCGGAATTTGAGGCGCACCGTTCTCGGACGCTCAAGCTCGGGCAACGCAAGAATTCTCTTTTTTTCTTCTAATTTGCTTAATTTTTCGCTTTGGGACAGCACGTGCGCTCACCTCCCATTTTATTTGCTCCGCAACCGCTGCACTTTTCGCGGCAGTTGGGCGTCGTTGCTTCGGCATACGCGCGATCACGCTCTTTGCGCAAGAATTCCTTGCTTACGCCGCAGTCAATAATATCCCACGGCAATACCTCGTCAAGTCCCCACACGCGGTTAGCGTAAAATGCAGGATCAATTCCCGTACGTTCCAGCACCGAAATCCATCGGTCATAATCAAAGCACTCGTCCCAGGAATCAAAGCAAAAGCCTTCCTTGCAAGCAAGCTCAAGCGCAGGTGCCAAACGGCGGTCACCTCTGGCAAGCACTGCTTCAATACGGCTGACCTTCGCGTCGTGATGCGTGTATCGAATCTTTTTATCGGTGATCTTGCTACCGAGATATTCCTGCTTTTCGGCAAGCTGATCAAAGGTATCCTGCGCCTCCCATTGGAAGGGCGTAAATGGCTTGGGGATAAAGCAGGAAACACTGATCGTTACCTGCGGCTTCTTGGCACGGTTGCGGTTCGGCGTTTGATAGTACGCATCGATTACGTGCGAAGCAAGCTCGGCAATTCCCGCAATATCGTCCAGCGTTTCTGTAGGAAGTCCCGACATAAAGTAAAGCTTGACGGTGTTCTTTCCCGCCTCAAATGCCACCTTGACTGCACGAAGAAGATCCTCTTCCAATACGTTTTTATTGATGACATCACGCAAACGCTGTGTTCCCGCTTCGGGAGCAAAGGTCAAGGACGAAGAACGCACGGTAGCAATCTTATCCATCAGCTCCTTGGTAAAGCTATCGACACGAAGTGAGGGCAAGGACAGGCTGACCATATTTTCGTCCGTCCACTCCAACAGCAGATTACAAAGCTCTTCGAGCTGTGTGTAGTCGCTGATGGAAAGCGAGGTGAGCGAAATTTCATCGTATCCCGTCGCCTCAAACAAGCATTTTGCCTGCTCGTTGAGTACCTCGGGAGATTTTTCACGGACGGGACGGTAGATCATTCCCGCCTGACAGAAGCGGCAACCGCGAATACAACCTCGGAATACCTCAAGCATTACTCGGTCGTGTACCGTTTCGATATAGGGCATTACCACTTTTTCCGGGAAATACGCCGTATCCATATCCTTGATGATCCTCTTATGGATCGTCGTGGGAATATCATCGTAGATCGGGGTATATTCTTTGATGGTTCCGTCTTCGTTATAGGATACCTGATACAAGGAAGGAACGTAAATTCCCTCAATCGAACGAGCAGCCTCGTGCAGATACTCCGCCTTGGTATATCTACCCTCCTCTTTCATTTGAATGTAAAGACGGCAAAGCTCGGGAAGCATCTCTTCTCCCTCGCCAATATTGAAGAGATCAAAGAAATCGGCTACGGGTTCCGGATTATAGGCGCAAGGACCGCCGCCGATCACGATCGGCATACTGTCGTCACGCTCACTCTGACGCAACGGAAGACCTGCCAAATCCAACATATTCAATACGTTGGTATAGCTCATTTCGTATTGCAGAGTAAATCCGATCATATCAAATTCCGAGAGGGGATCTCCGCTCTCACACGCGCAAAGCGGCAAGTGATGCTCCCGCATCTTCTCCTGCATATCCAGCCACGGATCATACACGCGTTCACACCACACATCCTCTTCACGGTTCAAAACGCCGTAAAGAATGCGCACGCCGAGATTGGACATACCGATCTCATACGTATCGGGAAAACAGAAGGCAAACCGTGCCTTCACCTTACTTTTATCCTTGATGATCTGACCGTATTCCCCGCCCGAATATCTGCCTGGCTTGGATACGGCTTTTAAAATATTGCTCACGTTTTTGTTCATAGCACTTTTTGGGTTTCCTTTTTTCTCTTATTTCTTTGCATTACTTTTCTGTTTCTTTTGCCACTCGGCATGGCAAGCATCCACAGAAAAATATTTTTTCTTCGGTATCATCAAAAGGGTTGTTAATACAATTATTACGTTTGCGATCGCCCCCCAAAGAACAAACCAATACTGATTAATTTTATGCATTTGTTCTAATCCAATCAAAAGAGTCATCGCCACGACCCCAAGGATACTCAAGACACTCAGAATGCATCGATTGGTTCGATGAATTCTCAAAAGCATTTTGCTCCAAATCACTGCTTCTACCAATTTAAAGCGTGATGCCACAGCAAGCACCGCCGTGGTATTCGGCTCTGAATTTTTACTTTCCTGTGAAGTATTCAACTCCGAAAGAGTTTGGTGAACAACGCTGATCGGTGCGTTTCCAAAGCTTCTCTGCGCGGACACCATTGCCGCGCTGATCATAGGATCAAAGGTTTTGATCACACACTGAATACCATTTTGATCCATTCGCTCGGCGAGCATTTCAAAAATCGGCTCCGGCTGATAACGAACACTCATTTTGGCAGAAATTTTTCCATTCAAGGAGATATATACCGTGGTTCGCCCCGTTTTTTCTTCCGCCGCAGGGAAACTCAAGCCGTAACGATTCATAAACGACACATCCCCCACAAGAAGAATATGCTTTCGATCCACAAGTACTTCTACGCCGCCTTTGATCAAACGGCGGATACGCAACTCATCAAAGCGATATTCTTCTGGAATGTTGGAAAACGCACCGGCAAGCGGTCCACCAATCGTTGCGTATAAACACTCCAAGCACCCCAAAATCGTTGCCGTTTGCGATTTCTCATAAAAGGAAATTCCCGTATCCGTTGTCGTACATTGGCGAAACAAATGAACGTCTTCAAACACAAGCACATCGATATCTGCGATCTCTTCGAGCATGTTCCGACCCATCAGTGTCGTTTGACGTTTCCACAATCGCTCCGATGAGATCCAAAGCGGAAAACATACGGCAAGGATCCCGCTCATCGGAAGCATTGCCATAAGTACCGACATTGCCGTCAAAAGTGTAACAGAAATTTCCAAATGTAAAAGAATTGTAACGACGGCGGAAAGAATTGCTAAAAGCAAGGACGGAATCAGTAAGAACGACACCGTAGAAGTTCCAAAGAACTCTTCGTTTCTAATAGACGCAAAAAATTTATGCGGAAATTCGCAAACCTCAGGAACAGCAACCTTTGAGTCTTCAGATAATCCGCCGCGCTTCATTTTTTGCACACATGGATCCTCTTGATCGTGATGGCGCAAGGTATATTTTTTGCGTTCGGGATCAAATGAAACGACGGAAAATGCTTTGATTTCTCTAGAGAGCATCAAGTATTCACCCACCGCAAGCAATACGAGCAAAAGTGAGCTGATAAAATGGAACGGAACAATCCAATCGCGCACGGTAAATAAAACAATCACATCATACACACCCGTACAAATGATCGCAAGTGCCACCAAGGAATAGAAATTCGGTCGCAAGCTAAAAAGACGAAGTGCCCCCTGCGCCATACGCTTTCCAAAAATCACCGTACAGATCAAAAGAATTTGAAATCCAATCAAAAGATACGCACCGATGTATTCGTGATAATCCATCAGTCCTGTAAATGGCACGCCAAACATTGGAAGCGTTTCGTAAAAGAACAAAAGAATCGAGCCAATAACGACACCGCACAACCGAACGATCTCCTGGATTTTTTTCTTTCGATACGAGGCAAGCACTTTTTCGGTTTGTGCATAGCTTTTGTATTCCGTCTCTTCTTCCTCGGCTTGCAATTCTTCCTTGGGAATTTCATTTTCTTTCCACTCATCCTCGCAGCCAAACTGACACATCAAGTCGTATGCAGATTCTTCTTCCACCTCCAACGTTGGATTCAGAGCCGGTGTCGCATACGTCAAACCTGAAAGAAGATTGTCTTCTGCCGAAGCTTCACTCTCTTTCAAATCGTCCATTTTCTCATTCACGGGGACGGGCTCGGTCGAGTAGTTGCGCAAGATCAAAGCGCCCTGCTCTTCTTCTGCCAATTTGGGAAGAATTTCATACGTCAATTCTTCCTCATCTTCGTTGACGTAATCCAATGCAAGCAAGGGGACATTTTTTATTTCTTCCGTCACAAACAAAGCTTCTTCCGAGAAATCCTCGGTGGGCTCTGCGTCATCTTTTAAAGTAGATAATTCTTCCCACGGAGGAAGATCATTCTCGTCAATCATTTCCTCGGGTGCATCTATGCCTTCCGAAAAATCGGACATTGGCTTTTTTTCAAGCTCTGCGGAGTCTGTGAATTCTTCTGTCTCATCAAGAACGTCCAATGCCTCAAAATCTTCACTTTCGTCGGCCACCTCTATCGCTTCCTGCAAAAATCCATCGTCCAACGCATACGGATCGTCTTCCCGCTTTTCATCTGCCACAGAGGAATCTCCATACTGCTTTTGAAGCTGTACCTTCAGCATTTCTTCGGACAAAGGAGATGCTATATTTTCGGAAACATCTGTTGTTTGGCTCAACGTCGATTCTGCACTCACAGAATCCTTTAACATTTTCAAAATGTCATCAATCGTTTGCTCTTGCTTCATTTTGCACTCCTAAATACTTGTTGATTTTATCAATCAGCAGGTTATTTTTTTCTATGTTGTCTGGAGATTTCGGCAAGCAACACTGCTGCCGCGGTAGATACGTTAAAGGAGTTTACCTTTCCGTACATTGGAATTGAAACAATGAAATCAGCTTTTTGTTTGATCAGATGCGACACACCCTCGCCTTCGCTTCCCATTACCAAAGCGCAAGGACAGTCGAAGTCGGTTTCGTAATACGAGCTTCCGCCAGCTTCCGCTGCAAAAATCCAAATTCCCTCTTTTTTCAAGCTGTCAATCGTTGCGGCAAGATTTGTAACTTTTGCGACTGCCAAGTGTTCAATTGCACCGCACGACGCCTTGGTCACGGCAGGCGTCAACCCCACAGCACGACGCTTGGGAATAATCAGTCCGTGGGCGCCAACGCCTTCAGCACAACGGATCAACGCGCCGAGATTGTGCGGATCCGTAATGCCATCTGCGATCAAAAGGAACGGCTTTTCGCCACGCTCGGCAGCGATACTCAACAGATCCTCCACCGTACAGTATTCCTTTTCCGCCGCCATTGCTAAAATTCCTTGATGCACGGCAAAGCTAGACATTTTATCCAGTTTTGCGCGATCGGTTTCGATGACGGGAATATGGCGTTCAATCGCTTCGGCAACAAGCACAACGATCGATCCCTCGCGCTCTCCGCGCTGAACGAAAATCTTATCGATATCACGTCCCGATTTGAGAAGCTCACGAACGGCGTTGCGTCCGATTACCATCCCTTCTCCCATTGTTTCTTCCGAAGGCTGGTTGGATGCCTCCATCGGGCGATGCGATTTGGATCGATTGTTTTTTTCATAAAAATTCTTCTTATTTTTTTCCATGGTTTCTCTCCACTTTATCAATAAATATACTTATTTTAATTATATCATAAAAATGATTTTTTGTATATAGAAAATTCACGCTTTTTCTTCTTTTTTTCTTCTTTTTACAAAAAAACAGACACAGCAACCGCCGTGTCTGTTTTTTATAATTTAAATTAACCCATCGTCGAGTAGTTGGGTGCTTCCTTGGTGATATTGATATCGTGAGGATGAGATTCCTTAAGTCCTGCACCGGTGATGCGAACGAACTTCGCATTGTGACGGAGAGCCTCAATATCAGGCGTTCCGCAGTATCCCATACCCGAACGAAGACCGCCCATCAGCTGATAGATGGTATCTGCCAAAGCGCCCTTGAAAGGTACGCGTCCCTCAACTCCTTCGGGAACGAGCTTCTTGTTTCCTTCCTGGAAATAACGGTCCTTCGATCCGCTTTCCATTGCGGCAAGCGAACCCATACCACGGTAAACCTTAAAGCGTCTTCCCTGATAGAGCTCTTCGCTTCCGGGGCTTTCCTCACAGCCTGCAAACATCGAACCGATCATTACGGCACATGCGCCTGCCGCAAGAGCCTTAACGATATCGCCACTATACTTCAAACCGCCGTCTGCAATCACAGGAATGTTATACTTGTCCGCAACCTCTGCCGCGTTGCAAATTGCCGTAACCTGAGGAACACCGATACCTGCAACGACACGCGTCGTACAAATCGATCCGGGGCCGATACCAACCTTAATTGCGTCAGCGCCTGCGCGGATCAGATCCTCTGCTGCCTCACCCGTAGCAATGTTGCCCGCAATCAGCTGGCACTCGGGGAATGCGTTCTTGACTTCGTAAATCTTGTTCATAATTCCCTGCGAATGACCATGTGCCGAGTCGAGAACAAGATAGTCTGCGCCTGCAGCGAGAAGCTCGCCTGCACGGTCGATAGCGTCCTTCGTTACGCCGATTGCCGCACCGCAAAGAAGTCTGCCGCGTGCGTCCTTGGCGGAATTCGGATATTTGAACGCTTTTTCAATATCCTTGATGGTAATAAGACCCGTAAGAACGTTGTTTTCATCAACGAGCGGAAGTTTTTCGATCTTGCGCTTGCGAAGAATTTCCTGCGCTTCGGGAAGCGTCGTTCCCGAGGGAGCCGTTACGAGATTTTCCTTCGTCATAACGTCAGCAATTCGACCGCCGAAATCGGTCAGGAAGCGCATGTCGCGGTTGGTAATAATACCGATGACTCTCTTCTGATCGTCGCAGATCGGCACACCAGAGATTTTGAACTTACGCATCAGCTGCTCTGCTTCGTAAACGTAGTTATCCGCACCGAGGAAAATCGGATTGGTAATAACACCGTTCTCGCTTCTCTTTACGCGATCGACCTGATCTGCCTGATCGGCGATCGACATATTCTTATGAATGGTTCCTGCACCACCCTCACGCGCGATCGCAATAGCAAGATTAGATTCGGTAACCGTATCCATTGCCGCACTCATCACGGGAATATTGAGCGTGATCTTGTTGGTCAAGCGAGTCTTCAGCGAAACGTCTGCGGGAAGAACGTCACTTTTTGCAGGCACCAACAGAACGTCGTCAAAGGTCAGCGCCTCGGGTAAAAATTTCGAGCTGTAATCCATAAAAATTCAAACCTCCCTTGTTTTTTGTCTTCTTATTTCATCATCAAGCATCATCAACACTATGATTAACAAATATTATATCAAATTTCGCAAAAAATGTCAACCGTTTTTTCTTGCATTTTTGAATTCTTTTAAAAATTTTCATACCAATAAAAAAATCTCAACCTTATTCCCTCAAATTTGTGATTTTTGCGCATAAATTCTCATATATTTTTCTTCAAAGACGCATATTTTCACAGGAGAATAAGAATGAAAGCTTGTATTTCCGACAAACGAAGATATCTTTCCCATTTTTTCCTTTTCCTTACGGTGTTTCTGTTATTACTCAGTTTGTTAATATCGCTCGGTCGCTTCCTTTCGCCACCAAGCGAAGAGGTGATTGAAAATTCTTGCATCACCATTTCACGTCCGATCGTTGTGATCGACGCAGGTCACGGTGGCGAGGACGGCGGTACGATTGGCGTCAACGGAGTTTACGAAAAAGATCTGAATTTAAAAATCGCCTTGCTTCTTGACGAATGGCTTCGCGCCGAAGGAATCGACACGGTGCTTACCCGTTCCGAGGACATTTTACTTTATGATAAAAACTCCGATTATTTCGGTCAAAAAAAGGTGCAGGATCTTGCCGCCCGCAGAAAGATTGCCGAACAGTATGACGATGCTATCCTGATCAGCATCCATATGAATGCGTTTCCCGAAGCAAAATATTCGGGACTTCAGGTCTATTATTCACAAAACAACCCTTCCTCGCAAGCGCTTGCCGCAGAGATACAAGCCGTCACGCGTGATCTTCTGATCCCCGATAACACCCGAAAAATCAAGCCTGCAGGAAAAAATATTTATCTACTTGACCGTCTTACCTGCCCTGCCGTCCTGATCGAATGCGGATTTCTCTCTAATCCCGAAGAATGTAGCAATCTCTCAGGCGAAGAATATCAAAAAAAGCTTGCATTTTCAATTTATTTGAGCATCGTAAATTATTTGAACGGTACCCTAAAAAATCATACGTAAGTTCTTGATTTTTCTTGCTTTATATTGTATAATGTAAAATAAGAATGAAATCTCGGAGGTACCAATGAAAGGCGTCAAAACCGTTTACGTTTGTTCCGAATGTGAATATGAAAGTCCAAAGTGGCTCGGCAAGTGCCCGAAATGCAATTCATGGAATAGCTTTGTGGAGGACGTGGTAGAAAAAGAAGCTTCTTCTGCCGCAACCGTTCAGCGCCCTTCCATCGTCCGAAGCGGAGAAAACCACGCATCTCCTTTTTCTGAGCTTGAAGCCGTCGATTATCTTCGTTCGGGTACGGGACTCTCTGAGCTTGACCGTGTGCTTGGCGGCGGTTTGGTTTCCGGATCGGTCGTACTCCTTTCGGGAGAGCCGGGTATCGGAAAATCCACGCTTCTTCTGCAAATCTGCGATACGCTCGGCGCGGATAAAACCGTGCTTTACGTATCGGGAGAAGAATCGCGCGGACAGATCAAGCTCCGTGCAGAGCGCTTGAAGGTGCACGGCTCCAAGCTTTATATTTTGACCGAAACCAATTTAGAGCATATTTTGGAAGAGGCAAAAAAAATCAAGCCGGACGTCATCATTGCCGACTCGGTACAAACCCTCTATTCCGACCATATCACCTCGGCACCCGGAAGCATTTCCAACGTCAAAGAGGTGGCAATGGCGTTTATTGCCAAGGCAAAATCCGAAGGAATCTCGGTGATCCTCGTCGGTCACGTCAACAAAGAGGGTGGAATTGCAGGTCCGAAGGTATTGGAACATATGGTAGATGCCGTTCTGAATTTTGAGGGTGACCGTCGTCAATCCTATCGCATCATCCGCGCCGCAAAAAACCGTTTTGGCTCAACCAACGAGATCGGCGTATTTGAAATGACCGATATGGGACTTCGCGAGGTACCCAATCCATCGGAGATGCTGCTTGCTGACCGTCCCGTGGGTAGCTCGGGCAACTGTGCCGTATGTACTATCGAGGGTACGCGTCCGCTCGTTGCCGAAATTCAGGCACTCGTGACGCAAACGGCGTTCCCCGCTCCGCGTCGTACCGCCAACGGAATGGATTATAACCGCGCGTATCTGATTTTAGCCGTCCTTGAGAAGCGCCTTGGCTTGAAATTTTCTGCCAACGACGTCTATCTCAACGTCATCGGCGGAATGCATCTGGACGAGCCCGCCACCGATCTCGGTGTTGCCTTAGCGCTCATCTCTTCTCTGACCGACAGAGTCATTCCCGACGATCTGATTGCGATCGGAGAGCTCGGTCTTTCGGGCGAGGTACGCGGTGTTGCCAACGTTGAGGGGCGCGTCAGAGAGGCGGCAAGACTTGGCTTTACCCGCGCACTCGTTCCGCAGCACAATCTCCCTGCGTGTGAGAAAATCAAGGGAATCGAAATCGTTTCCGCAAAAAACGTATATGATATTTTGAAATTTTTAAAACCAAAGACAGAAGAATAAAGAGGTAACACCATGGAGCTTCAATTCCCCAAACATTCCTTTGTCCTGATGGGACAATCCAATATGGCGGGCAGAGGTCTGCTCTCCGACGTCCAGAAAATCGACAACGATCTTTGCTTTATGTACCGAATGATGCATTGGATCAAAATGGAAGAACCGATCAATCTCGACGCACTTCTTGACGATGAATTTGCCAGCGGCGTGGGACTTTCGGCAAGCTTTGCCGATACCTATGCAAAGACCTACGGAGAGTCGGTTGGTCTGATTCCCTGCGCCAAGGGCGGTGCGAAGCTGACCTTGTGGATGCCCGGTTCTCCTCTCTTTGAGCAAGCCGTGCTTTTGACGAAATTTGCGATGCAGGAAACCGAGCTCAAGGGTATCCTTTGGCATCAAGGAGAGAGTGATTGTCGTCTTCAGGAAGATTTTGACGCATATCCCGAACGTTTCTTGACAATCCTTACAGAATTCAGAAACCGCATCGGTCGCCCCGATCTTCCGATTGTCATCGGAGAAATTTCCAATCATATTTCTGACCGCTGGGGACGCCTTGCGGGATATCAAAAGCTCAACGAAATGCTTCACGAGTTGGCAAAAGAGTTGCCGAATTGCGCCATCGTTGAGTGTGGAGAATTCCCTTTAAAGCCCGACGGAATTCACTTTAACGCAGAGTCCCTGCGCAAAATGGGAAATATGTATTTTGATGAATATCAGAAATTGATTCAAAAATAAAATCAAAAAAGACCAAGTCTTTCCGACTTGGTCTTTCTGTTTAACATTTTATTTTTCTTTTTTGGATTTTAAAGAGATTGTGAAGGAAACGGGACTGTGAACCATATTTCGCTTCGCTCAACGGCAAGTTTGCTTCGCAAACGTTGCCCGCCGCCATTCCATTTCTGCGAATAATACCGTAAGAATAGCGGCGGACGGCTTCCACGAAGCAGTCACTCGCGACAAAAAAAGAAGGCAGGCATAGCCTACCTTCTTTTTTTGGTGCGAGAAACGGGACTTGAACCCGTACGGTGTGAACCACACGCCCCTCAAACGTGCGCGTCTGCCAGTTCCGCCACTCTCGCGTCTGCCACCGCATTTGCGGCAACAGATAATATTATACACTATTTTTCGGAAATGTCAATACCTTTTTGAAAATTTTTTCAAAAATTTTTTCTCCATATTTTCTCCATTGTTTTCATATACTTTGATATCTCATTCTTGGGAGGTTTTCTTGAAAATCAAGGTCGGCTTTTTTGCCATTCTTCTCTTTTTCTCTCTTCTGATGACACATTCTCTTTTTTCGCTCGCGTCGCTGCTTGCCGCAGTTTTACACGAGCTCGGACATCTCCTCGCGGCGTCCGTCTGCCGTATCCGTATGAAAGAGTTCTCGGTAGGACTTTTCGGTACCGGACTTACTCCGAGCGGCGGGCTGTACTCTTATTTTGATGAAATCATTCTCTGTTTGGGCGGTCCGCTATCCAACCTTTTCTTCGGTTCGCTTTCACTGCTCTTGCTCCGTCACGACTCCTCTGCCTTTCTTTCCGCATTTATTTTCTCTTCTTTTGCCTATGCCGTTCTGAATTTGCTCCCCATCAAGGGATTTGATGGGGGACGCATTTGCCGCGCACTTCTTCTTTTGTTTCTTCCATTACCGATCACCGAAAGGATTCTCTCACTTCTTTCTTTTGTCTGCATTTTTTCTTTATGGACGCTCTCTATCTATCTTCTGCTTCGCACCGCCTCTTCACTTTCTCTTTTCGTTTTTTCGATTTCTTTATTTTCTCGTCTGTTTCTTTCCGAAGATTAGAAAAACATTTTTCGAGCATTTGGAAGATTTTCGAAGATTTCGGGAGAAAAAGAGAGATTCCCTGCTTTTTTCCTCAAAAAACCTCGATTAACTCCAAATAATTGAATTTTAAGACGAAATTTCAAGATTTTTTTAAAAAATCTATTGCAATTTTCTTCAATTTCTGTTACAATATTCGCATCGGCTGATGAGGGTGGTATTTAATGCTCCGAAAAGAGTGTTGAGTTCTACCCCGATTCAATCTGTTTTTAATTTATTTTAAATCAAAGGAGTATTTATGCGGAATGAAAAAAAAGCTGATAGAATTGAGAAATATTTGTAAGTCGTTTGACGGAGAGCAAATTCTCTCCAACGTAGATCTCTACATCAACGACCACGAATTTGTTACCCTGCTCGGTCCTTCCGGCTGCGGAAAAACTACAACGCTCCGTATTATCGGTGGATTTGAGTCCCCCGACGTCGGCGACGTCTATTTCGGGGGTGAGCGAATTAACGACGTTCCCCCTTACAAGCGTTCGGTCAACACGGTTTTTCAAAAGTATGCGCTCTTCCCTCATCTCAATGTATATGATAACATTGCGTTCGGTTTAAAGCTTGCAAAAGTTAACAAGGATGAGATTCGCGCTCGCGTTTCCAAAATGCTGGAACTCGTCAATCTGCGTGGTTTTGAGCGAAGAAACGTCAATCTTCTTTCGGGCGGTCAGCAACAGCGTGTGGCCATTGCTCGTGCGCTGATTAACGAGCCTCAGGTTCTTCTTTTGGATGAGCCGCTCGGTGCGCTGGACCTCAAGCTTCGCAAGGACATGCAAAAGGAACTGAAGTCCATTCAAAAGCGCACGGGAATTACCTTTATTTACGTCACGCACGATCAAGAAGAGGCGCTTTCGATGTCCGATACCGTTGTGGTTATGGCTGACGGAAAAATTCAGCAAATCGGAACGCCCGTAGACATTTATAACGAACCCGAAAATGCGTTTGTTGCCGACTTTATCGGAGAAAGCAACATTCTGGACGGTACGATGCTTGGGGATTATTCGGTTAAATTCGCCGGACACATCTTTGAGTGTCTTGATAAGGGCTTTGAGTTAAATGAAGCGGTTGACGTTGTCATTCGTCCCGAAGACGTAGATATCGTTCCGCTCGACCGTTGTATGCTAACCGGTAAGGTAACCTCAATCACCTTTAAGGGAGATTATTATGAAATCATTACCGATGTCTGCGGCTTCAAGTGGATGATCGAAACCTCCGATGCCGTCGAAGACGATGCTGTGGTAGGCCTTTCCATTGATCCCGATGCGATCCACGTAATGAAAAAATCGGAATACTCCAATATGTTCGGCGATTACTCTACCTTCTCCGAGGAGATCGAGCATCTTTCGGACGTTACAACGGAGGACGTGGAAGAATGACCAACACGACCAAAGTACCGAACGTCAAAAGAGATAATCGCTCTCTTTTGCAGAAATACGCGGCGGCACCTCATATTGCGTGGTCTGTCCTATTTGTTCTCGTGCCTCTGGTATTCGTTGCATACTACGCCTTTACCGATGCGGAGGGCGGATTTACCTTTGCGAACGTCGCAAAATTCTTTACCGCTACCAATCTGACGATCTTTTTCCGTTCCTTAAAGCTTGCCGTGATTGCTACTGCGATCTGCTTGCTCGTCGGATATCCGATTGCGTATGCGATTTCCCGTTGCAAGCCGAAAACACAGCGCGCAATGATCCTGCTTTTGATGGTTCCGATGTGGATGAACTTCTTGATCCGTACGTATGCGATCATGGTACTCATTCAGGATACGGGTATTATCAACACCTTTCTCGGAAACTTCGGAATCGAGCCCTTCCATATGCTTGGTACCGAAGGCGCGGTCGTTCTCGGTATGGTCTACGATTACCTGCCCTATATGATTCTTCCGATCTATTCGGTGATGACAAAGATCGATTACCGTTTGGTCGAGGCGGCAGGCGACCTTGGCTGCAACAGTTGGGGTGTTATGCGTAAGGTCATCTTCCCCTTGAGCCTTTCGGGCGTGATTTCTGGAGTTACGATGGTGCTCGTTCCTTCGATCAGTACCTTCTATATTTCGCAAAAGCTCGGTGGAGAGGATACCTTGATGATCGGTGACCTGATCGAGCAGAACTACTATTCGGGTGACTACAATATGGCTGCGTCACTCTCGCTGGTTCTGATGTTTATTCTTCTCGTCGGTCTTGCCATTGCCAACCGATTTTCTGACGGCGATGAGGGAGGAGGTATGGTATTATGAAAAAGATCTCCAATCTTCTCATCGTTCTCACGATGATCTTTCTGTTCGCGCCGATTGCCGTTTTGATCTTCTTTTCCTTTAATGCGGGATCGAGTACGGCAGTATTCAGCGGATTTTCACTCAAATGGTATGCAGAGCTTTTTAAGAACAGCGAAATTCTTGATGCTCTGAGAAACTCCCTGCTTCTTGCCATTTGCTCGGCACTCGTTACCACGGTACTCGGTACTGCCGCCGCGTTTGGAATTCATCATATGAAGAACAAGCATGCGCGCCGTTCTCTGATGACCGCAACGAACATTCCAATGATGAACCCCGAAATCATTACGGGTATCTCGATGCTCTTCCTTTTCGTTTTTGTAGGAACGCTCCTGCACAAAAAGGATATGCTCGGATTTTGGACGATGCTGATCGCGCACGTGACGTTCAGTCTTCCCTACGTGATCCTCAACGTCCTACCAAAGTTCAAGCAAATGGACAAATCACTTCCCGAGGCGGCGCTCGACCTTGGTTGTACGCCAATTCAATCCTTCTTTAAGGTTCAGCTCCCTGCCATTCTCCCCGGAGTTTTGACGGGATTGATTATGTCCTTTACGCTCTCGCTTGACGATTTCGTCATCAGTTACTTTACGACGGGATCCGATTTCCAAACACTTCCCGTATACATCTATGGACAGACCAAGCGCCGTGTCGGACTTGATCTCTATGCGCTCTCTGCCATCATCTTTGTCGTGATCCTCGTGCTTTTGCTTCTCTCCAATCTGGAAAAGAACAGCGACGAGCGCATCCGAGCAAAGAAGGAAAAAGAAGAGAAAAAGCGCAAAGCCGCAATTCTTCGTGCGCAAAAGCAAAGAAAGCAATCCAAAGCGCCTCAAAAAGCGACTTCCGCGATCTCCCGTTTCCCCAAGAGAAAGCAGTCCTATCTGCTCAAAGCAGTCTGTATTTTGCTCGTTTTTGCCATTCTTATCAGCGTTTGTATCGTCCTGAGTGTTTTCTCGGAAAAGACCATGACGCTCAACGTTTACAACTGGGGTGAATACATTTCCGACGGTTCGGAGGATTCGCTCAATACCAATGAGGAATTTGAGCGCTACTGCGAAGAGGTTCTTGGAATGAAGGTCAAGGTCAACTACGCGACCTACGCCTCGAACGAAGACCTTTATGCGAAGGTTTCCAAGGGTGCGGTCAGCTATGACGTAATCATTCCTTCCGACTATATGCTTGCGCGTATGGCGAGTGAAGGACTTCTTGAAGAGCTTGATTTCTCGAATATTCCGAACTACGAGGAAGCAATTTCCGAGGATTTCCGTAATCTTTACTACGACCCCGACAACAAGTATTCTGTTCCCTACACTTACGGAATGGTTGGTGTGATTTATAATGCCAACGTTGTCGACGAAGAGGATGCGGGAGATTAGGATCTGATGTGGAATCCCAAATACGCAAAGCAGATTGTTCAGTTCAACAATCCCCGTGATGCCTTTGGTACGGCATTCTACAAGCTCGGTCTTGACGTTAACACCACCGACCGTGCGGCTTGGGATCAGGGACTTGCCGAGCTGAAAAAGCAAAAACCGCTTCTCAAAAAGCTCGTTATGGATGAGATCTTCAACATGATGGAATCAGGCGAAGCCGCCATCGGTACGTACTACGCAGGTGACTATCTGACAATGCTGGATAACCAAGCGGATGGTGTTGATCTTCAGTTCTACTACCCCGAAAGAACCAATCTCTTTATTGATGCGATGTGTGTTCCCAAGGGTTGCCAGAACAAAGAGCTTGCCGAGATCTATATCAACTTTATGCTCAGCCAAGAGATCGCAATTGCCAATGCTGAATATATTTGTTATGCTTCTCCCAACGCTCTCGTTTACAACGACGAAGGTTATCAAGAGGATATGGGTGAAGAAGCATACAATATTCTCTATCCTGAGAATTTCGACTTTGCCGCCGCATACGATCAGAACTGCTACAAAGACCTTGATGTTTCTACCAAAGCCTACCTGAACGAAAAGTGGACCGATTTCCGCACCTCAGGCGGAACAGTTCTCCCCGAAGAAGGTGAGGAAGAGGACGATTCCAGCAGTATGACTGCAGCCATCGTAGCTACCTCGATCGGTGGTGCCGTTCTTGTCGGATTTGGCGCATATGCCGTTTATTCCTACCGCAGAAAGCGCAAAAAGCAAAACACAATCAATTAATAAACATCCCCCCGTATAACGGGGGGTATTTCAGTTTCGGGCATAGCCCTAATACTACTGGCTACGCACAAGTGCGCGTTAGATTGGCCTGCCAGCCATGCAATTGTTACTTACTACCCATAAATGGGTCCCGTGGGTC
>JAGBSP010000065.1 GCA_017631855.1 Clostridia bacterium
CAATCTACGCCAAAAATCTGCAATCTATGCCAAACTCCCCTTTTTGGGGAGTTTTTTTGTTATAATTCGGAAGAGGATATTATCTGCTTTTTAAGGTAAAAGCTTGACTTATTTGTGCAAAGGAGGCGCTCGATTTTGAACGAAAAGAAGTATACGAAAGACGGCTATCTTATTGTATCGGAAATGGATTCTTGCCCCTTATGGGAAAAAGACACGATTCCTTGCCGTTGCGGATGTAACGACCGTTGCTTTTTCTGTCGATTTGCGAATTTTCGTACTCAGGAATTTATAAGGAAAGCCGAAGAAATGCCTCGTGGCGAACTGCTATATAGTGTTTGTCGCAACGAGAAAAATAAGAGAAATGGAAACGAGAGCAATGAGTAGGATTATGGAATACGATTATTACGTTGCGCTTATTACGGTAACAGCAACCGAAGAAGAGGGATTGCGACATATATACAAGGATTGGAAGCCCTTGTTTTTGGAAGGCGATGATCAAAAATATTACGAAGCTGCTTTTGAGCGCGGTGGCAAAACCCATAAGGTCATCACCGCGAGGCAGAACGAAATGGGAATGACGGCAGCAGGCGTACTTACAATGAAGATGATTTCTGTTTTTCGTCCCAAATACGTTATCATGGTTGGAATCGCGGCAGGTATTGCCTATAAAAATGCGGTGGATCAGATTTATGGCGACATTGTGGTTCCTGATATTGTATGGGACTATTCTTCAGGTAAATTCGTTTCATCCGGTCGTGCACGTGTGAGCTTTGGCGGCGTCGGCTTTATTCCAAGGCCGCACTTTATCAATACGGATGAGTTTATGCTGGAGGCAGTAGAGCGCACGATTGAAAGTCCGAAGAACGAATACCATGTACACATCGGACCTATGGCGTGTGGTTCAACCGTAGTTGCAAATAGCGAGGTTGTAGAAAAACAAATTCATTCCCAATACGGTAATACTGCAGCTCTTGACATGGAGTCCTATGCGGTAATGTATGCAGTAAAGGAATCACCCGTACCAAGACCTAAAGGACTTGTTATAAAAGGTGTATGCGACTATGCAGATGAAGAAAAGTCCGATCAGTATCAAAAGTTTGCGGCATTTAACAGTGCGCAGTTCGCAAAGCTTTTGTATGAAGAATTTTTGAAATGAGGTGACATGCAAAAATGAAAAGAATTTTATGCTTGCTGTTTGTGCTTCTTATGGTAGTAAGCCTCCTGGCAGGATGCGGTTCTGCGAATAAAGACGACACCGGTTTGGGTGTTGCAACGAAGCTTAGCGATTTGTCAGGCAAAAAAATCGGTGTTATGACCGGCTCAATACAAGCCATCAAACTGCCGGAAATGATTCCAGATGCTATTTATCTTGAATTTAACAACCAAGCAGATATGATTGCTGCATTCCTCGCCGGGAAGATAGATTCCTTCTCCACCGATGAATCTATCTATACTGCAATGCTTTGGGAAGGTCAGAAGGTTGATCGTATCGATGAACCGATGGATGTCAGCGACTACGGAATGATCTTTGCAAAGGGCAAGGCTCAGGATCTGCAAGCCAAGATAAATCAGTACATCGCCAAGATCAGAAATGACGGAACCCATAAAGCTTTGGAAGAAAAATGGTTTGGCGACAGTGAACCCACCGAGTTCGCATCTTATGATGATTTGAGTGGTGAAAACGGAACGCTGACCATCGGTGTCAGCTCCTCCTCAAAACCCTTTGTTTACTTAAAGAACGGTAGCTATACCGGTTTTGAAGTGGAAATCATGATCGGCTTCTGCCGGGAAAACGGTTATCGACTGGCGTTTGAAGATACGACGTTCGCAGGCATTCTTGCCGGTGTCGCGTCCGAGAAATACAACATTGGTATGTCCGGTATTACCATAACCGATGAGAGACGGGAAAGCGTTGATTTCTCCGATGTTTCTCACACGGAGGATCTTGTTCTCGTTATTCACAAGCAAAGCGACGAAAAGACGCTTGCGGACTACAAGAACGCAAACGTAGGTGTTACTACGGGTACATATGCCGCTACAATAACGAAAGATGTTTTCCCGGATGCGAATATCAAAGAATTTTCTTCCGTTTCGGATCTGATGCTTGCTTTGACGCAGGGTAAGATCGATATTTGCATGAATGATGTGTCTCTTTATACCAGTGCGAAATGGGAAGGAATGAGCATAGACCGTCTCGACGAGGTATATGAGACATCCGATTACGGTATCGCGTTCAAGAAAGGTACTAACGGGGAGCTCAGAGAGCAGCTCAACGAGTTTATAGCAGCAATTAAGGAAAACGGCGAATATGACAGGCTTCAAGCCAAGTGGTTTGGAGATAAAGAGCCGACGGAATTTGCGGATCCTAATGCGTTGACCGGAACAAACGGAACAATAAGAGTTGTTACTTGCAACGAGGCTACGCCCTTCGGCTATATTAAAAACGGTAAGCTGGTGGGTTACGATATAGATTTTATCGTAGCATTTGCCAAAGAATACGGTTATACCCTTGAAATCGAGGGAGTGGCTTTCCCCGGTGTTCTTGCGGGGCTTGGTGCCGATATGTATGATTTGGCGGTCGCCGGACTCACGATCACCGATGAAAGACGGGAAGCACTTGATTTTACCGATCCGTACCACAAAGAAGATTTGATTTTCATGATCACCGGTGATAATTCCGACTCCCTCGATCAATTCAACGGTGCTTCGCTCGGTGTTGTTACAGGATCGCTGTACGGCGGTTATTCGAGAGAGCAGTTCCCGAATGCAAGCATTAAGGAGTTCAACACCTTTGCCGATGTGCTTGTGGCACTCAAGGGGGGCAAGGTTGACGGTATTATGCTTGATAAACCGAATTTCAATTCGGTAGCGCGTACAGACAAGTGCCTCACGAGCATCACAGTACCTGCATACTCCGTAGAAATCGGCTTCGGATTCCAGAAAATTGACGCCGGAAATGCTCTTCAGGCTCAGATGAACGCCTTTTTGAAAGAGCTCAAAGCGAATGGCAAGATAGATGAGCTTATAGATAAAAGGTACGGATAGACAGAACCCTC
>JAGBSP010000066.1 GCA_017631855.1 Clostridia bacterium
CCTTTTTCATAGATAAATCCTCCAAATATGTTTTTTGGTTTTGACTGGCAGGTCGAACTTATTATATCATATTTGGAGGATTTCTTCTCACCGGTTAACCTTTATTGAACCCCGCCACTATGGCGGGGTTTTCGTTTACAAAAAGACCGCAGAGAAATTCTCTGCGGTCTTGATTTTTGCGGTTCTATTAATAGGTCGCGCTGTCAAGCATCCATTCGCCGTTTTGCAAGCAAAGTCCAAGCTTGACGGTCAGACGATCGTCCGGCGTACTTTCCAAATAGGATTCGATCTCCACCGTCACGTACTGTCCGTTCTTCGGACGAACGATCTTTGCCGTGGAAAAATCGTACAACCGCTTTTCGGTCACAAGAGGATCAATGGTATTGGATTTCATCAACCAAACCTCTCCCGTTTCAGGATCGGTATGTTCCATATATCTTGCCGAAAGGATCTGCGAGCCCTCGGTCACGCCTGCCGCGCCGACAAACAACATCTCGTAAATCGACTCGAGATATTCCGCCGAATAAACGAGAGAGGCGGACTCCTTGATCTGCTCGATGCTCAAATATCCCGTGTCGGCGCGAACGTAATCGTAATCGACGGGGTCGTCGTCATCGTAAAACAGATCGTAGCTCGGCTCGGTGTATTCGGTCAGCAAATAGCAATATACGCCGTCTTCCTCATAAAAGGGTGTGCGGGTCGCATCCTTCTCAGAGAGCACCTGCAAATACTCATAGGGCTTGATATAGGACGAACGGAAGGCGATCACACGTCCAAGGGTGGGATCATTCAGTTCGTAATAATATATACGGCGCTCCTTCGCAGGATCTTCGGGATCGGGCTTGATCAGAACCTGTACCGTCGATTTCGGGTCGTATACACGCTCGTAGGTCGGAAGTCCCATACCGAAAAAGATCTCGTTGATCTCATAGGATGCCTCAATCAATTCCTTCAGACGATCCTCGATCTCGGAATATTCGGGCGCCTTGGAACAGGATACTACCGCGGGGAGCATCAGTACAAGGCAGAGAAGTAAGCAAATGATTTTTTTCATACAAACCTCGTTGTTTTGAAATGACGGGGGAATTCTTTTTTCAGAGTTCCCCCGTTTTTTTGTTATTCTTGGGTAGCCTCGGTCGTCTCTACCGTTTCTTCAACCGCATCAACGATCTCTTCTTCCTCTTCCTCACGGGCAACTGCCGTAAAGTTAATCAGCGTCTGACCCTCGCCAAGGCGCATTACAATAACACCGCCTGCCGTTCTCGAATAGGTAGGAATATCCGAAGCGGGCGTACGAATGATCGTACCGCTGTCGGTGATCATCATCAGGTCATCCTCGTCGGAAACCGTACGAATGCCGCAGAGCAGTCCCGTCTTTTCGGTCAGCTTGTGGCAGGTGACACCGTAACCGCCACGCGTCTTCATCTCGCGGAAGTCCTCAAAGTCGGTGCGCTTACCGAATCCATTTTCGGTAATGGTCACAAGGTTCTTGCCCTCTTCGACGATCGCAACACCCGTCACGTAGTCGTCGCCGCGGAGCTTGATACCGCGAACACCGCGCGCCGTTCTTCCCATCGGACGAACGTTTGCTTCGGTATAACGAACCGCGCTGCCTTGCTTGGTTGCAAGCACGATATCGCACTCACCGTGCGTATGCATCACGAAGACAAGCTCGTCGTCCTCGTCAAGGCTCAGAGCGATCTTACCGCCCTTGCGCTGATATTCATATGCTGAGAGCAGCGTACGCTTGATGACACCCTTCTTGGTGACCATCGTCAAAAATTCACCCTCGTTGAATCCCTCCACGCTAATCATTGCAGTGATCTTCTCCTCGGGGAGCATTTCGATGATATTGACGATATTCGTTCCCTTTGCGGTTCTCGATGCTTCGGGGATCTGGTATGCCTTTCTTGTGTGAACCTTACCCTTGTTCGTGAACATCATCAGATAGGAATGGCTGTGTACTGCCATCACCTTTTCCACGAAATCGTTTTCCTTGGTATTCATACCGATAATACCCTTACCGCCTCTGTGCTGTGCGGAATAGGTGTCGGCAGGCAAACGCTTGATATAGCCCGCGTTGGTCACGGTAATGACACAGTTGTGCTTTTCAATGAGATCCTCAAGCTCAATATCGTCGGTTGCCGCAACGATTTCGGTTCTTCTTACATCACCATACTTGCGCTTGATCTCGTTCATTTCATCCTTGATGATCTGCATAATCTTTGCTTCGTCGGCAAGAATACCCTCAAGCTCAATGATGAGCGCATGAAGTCTTGCAAGCTCGTCCTCGATCTTATCTCTCTCAAGACCTGTCAGCTTACCAAGCGTCATTTCGACGATCGCCTGTGCCTGCGTCTCGGAGAGCTGACGGATATTGCCAAGCTCATTTTCGTAGCCGTCCTTGTAGGTTACGGTAAAGAATTCCGCCATCAGGCGTTCCTTTGCCTCGGGAATCGACTTCGAGGTCTTCATAATCTCCACGATGCGGTCGATATTGTCAAGGGCAATATGATAACCCTCAAAAATATGTGCTCTTGCCTTTGCCTTCTCCAGCTCGTACTGTACGCGGCGGTAGATGACCGACTTCTGGTGGTCAATATACACATCGAGGATCTGCGGGAGAGAAAGGATCTTCGGCTCATTGTTCACGAGTGCGAGCATATTGATCGCGCAGGTGTCCTCGAGCTGAGAATATTTATAAAGCTGATTGAGAATGACCTGTCCGTTGGCATCTCTGCGGTATTCGATCACAATGCGCATACCGTCTCTGCCCGACTCGTCGCGCATATCGGTAATGCCCTCTACGCGCTTTTCTCTTGCCAGTGCGGCAATCGATTCACAGAGCACGCTCTTGTTCACCTGATAGGGGATTTCGGTGATAATAATGCGGTGCTTATCCTCTTCGATCTCCGCCTTTGCACGTACCTTGATATGTCCCTTACCCGTCGTATATGCCTGAATGATGCCGTTGACACCATAGATGGTCGCATAGGTCGGAAAATCGGGACCCTTGACGTATTCCATCAGCTCGGGCACGGTACATTCGGGATTGTCCATACGGTAGATGGTCGCGTCAATGACCTCTCCAAGGTTGTGGGGAGGAATGTTGGTTGCCATACCGACCGCAATACCGACCGAGCCGTTGACCAGCAGGTTCGGGAAGCGCGACGGAAGAACCTTAGGCTCCTTCAAACGGTTATCAAAGTTCGGCTGAAAATCAACAACGTCCTTTTCAATGTCTGCCAGAAGCTCATCGGCAATCTTTGACATTCTTGCCTCGGTATAACGGTAAGCAGCCGCGCCGTCGCCGTCAACCGAACCAAAGTTTCCGTGGCCCTCTACGAGAGGATAGCGAAGCGAGAAATCCTGCGCCATACGAACCATCGTGTCATACACGGCAGAGTCACCGTGCGGATGGTAACGTCCAAGCACGTTACCGACCGTCGTTGCAGACTTGCGGAAGGGCTTGTCATTGGTCAGGTGATCCTCGTACATTGCGTACATAATGCGTCGCTGACCCGGCTTAAGACCGTCGCGAACGTCGGGAAGTGCACGTGCGGCGATAACCGACATAGAGTATTCGATGAAGGATTTTTCAACTTCCTTCTTCATTTCCACGTCAACGATTTTTTGATCTCTGAATTCTATATTTTCGTGTTCCAATTTTTTTACCTACCTTATGATGATTACTTGGGGCGTCGCCCCAAACCCCATGTAAGAAACTTTTTGAAAAAAGTTTCTTAAAAATCTTCAAAAACTTTAAAAGAGGTATTTTTTTGTTGTTTTCTTTTGGTTACTTTTCTTTTCCAAAAGAAAAGCAACTTAAATATCCAAATTCTCAGCAAACTTTGCGTTCTGTTCGATAAATTCACGGCGAGGCTCTACCTTGTCGCCCATCAGAAGCGTGAACATTTCGTCACACGCGATGGCGTCCTCGGTCGTAACCTTCAGGAGCGTACGCTTTTCGGGGTCCATCGTCGTTTCCCACAGCTGTTCGGCGTCCATCTCACCAAGACCCTTGTAGCGGTCGGCTTCGACGTTCACACCGCCAAGCTCGGCAATATATTTATCTCTCTCGGCATCCGAAAATGCGTAATATTCCTTCGACTTGCCCGTTCTCTTATATACACGGTAGAGCGGCGGCTGAGCGAGATAAATATGACCGTCGTCGATCAGCTGGCGCATATGACGGAAGAAGAAGGTCAAAAGAAGAATTCGGATATGAGAACCGTCGACGTCGGCATCGGCCATAATAATGACTTTGCCGTAGCGAAGCTTGGTAATATCGAAATCCTCACCGATACCGCATCCGAGTGCCTGAATGATCGGGATAAGCGACTGATTGGAATAAACCTTATCGAGGCGGCTCTTTTCTACGTTCAGAACTTTACCGCGCAAAGGAAGGATTGCTTGGAATTTGGAATTTCGACCCTGCGTTGCCGAACCACCTGCAGAGTCTCCCTCTACAAGATAGAGCTCGGTAAATTCCGCGTTGCGCTCGTTACAGTCACGAAGCTTGCCGGGCAGGGAAGAGCCCTCAAGAAGTCCTTTGCGGCGGGTCAGCTCTCTTGCCTTTCTTGCTGCCTCTCTGGCACGGGAAGCTGCAAGCGCTTTATCGAGAATGGCACGAGCCACCGACGGATTTTCCTCAAAATATTCTGCAAGCTTTGCCGTCATCGTATTTTCTACCAAGGTACGGATCTCGGAGTTTCCGAGCTTTGCCTTGGTTTGGCTTTCAAACTGTGCGTTTTCGAGCTTGACGCTGACGATTGCACAAAGTCCTTCACGAACGTCCTCACCCGACAGATTTTTATCGCTGTCCTTGAGAATTCCCGCCTTGCGGGCGTAATCGTTCAGAACCTTGGTAAGACCCGATTTAAAGCCGGTTTCATGCATACCGCCTTCAATCGTGTTCATATTGTTGGCGAAGGTCATCAGGGTTTCGTTGTAGGTGTCGTTATACTGAATTGCGATTTCCGCAACGCTCGAGCCCTTTTCTCCCTTCATATAAATGACCTCGGGGTGGATCAACTCGCACGCCTTGTGCTCATTCAGATAGCTGACAAAGGTACGGATACCTCCCTCAAAGTGATATTCATTCTCGATCGGCTCTTCGGGACGGATATCACGAAGAACAATACGGATACCGCCGTTGAGGAATGCCTGCTCACGCATACGGCCCGCGAGAATTTCATATTCATAGACGGTTTCTTCAAAAATGGTGGGATCGGGCTTAAAGGTTACCTTGACACCGTGCGGACGCTCGGGATATTCTCCCTCGTCGCGAAACGGTCTTGCCACACGTCCCTTTTCAAAGCGCTCGGTGTAGCGTCTACCCTCGTAGCAGTCGTCAAGCTCTACCCATTCGGAAAGCGCATTAACGACCGACGCACCGACACCGTGCAAACCGCCCGCAATCTTATATCCGCCGCCACCGAATTTTCCGCCCGCGTGCAGGATCGTATAAACGACCTCAGGCGTGGGAATTCCTTGCTTGGGATGAATTGCCGCAGGAATACCGCGTCCGTTATCCTCGACCGTAATACTGTTGTCTGGATTGATGGTTACCGTAATTTTATCACAGTATCCCGCCAGAGCCTCGTCAATCGAGTTATCCACGATCTCATAGACCAGATGGTGCAGTCCGCGGATTGAGGTCGTTCCAATATACATACCGGGACGCTTTCTGACCGCTTCCAGACCTTCAAGCACTTGTATTTGGTTTTCGTCATACACCTGGTTCGTGTTGTTTTCCATGTTTTTTATTACCGTCCTTTAAAATTTTCAAAAACGTTTTAGTCAGTTAAAAAGATTCATTCTTCCCCGCAGAGCAGAGGAAGAGAGAGGAGAAAAACAAATTTTATAAAGTCCGTTTTCCTCAAATAAAATGAAAGATTTCGGAAGCTCCACCGCAGCAATCTCCACAAGCAGCTGCTTTTGCTTCTCGCTGAGAAATTTTCTCGTCACCGAGGAGAGCGTTGCGTTGTCCATATCAAAAATACCAACAACGTCCTTCATTCTGATATTTTTATGATTTCCTACGTGTAAAAACATTGTATTCTCCCTATGATTCGATGGGAACCGTATAGGTTCCGTCCGAAACAATAATCCGACGAACATCGCTTCTCTCGGAAAGCAAGCTCGGCTCACAGCTCGTTAAAATGACCTGCTTATCCTTAATTTTATAAAGCAAATATTCTCGCCGCGACTGATCCAGCTCCGAGAGCACGTCGTCAAAGAGAAATACGGGATAATCTCCAAACTCATCGCGGCAAATTTCACCTTCGGCAAGTTTGAGAGCAAGAGCCAAGGATCTTTGCTGTCCTTGAGAGCCGTAAATTCTTGCGCTTTTACCGTTTAGACGAATATCAAGGTCATCCTTATGAATTCCCCACAACGTCGCTCCTGCGTTAATTTCGCGGTCGTGAGAGGACATTAAAAGAGAATAATATTTTTCCTCGGTTAGCTTTCGGTCAAGATATTCTTCCTCGGGCTGTCCCGACGAGCCGTCAAACACCACAGTCGGACGCTCTCGCTCTCCCGTCATTTCAGCAAAGCATTCGGCAACGTAACCCGAAACGCGACGAATAAATTTCAAGCGCATCTCGGAAATAATTGCTGCCTCGTGTGCGAGCTGTTCACTCCAAAGCTCTACCGTCGCATCAAAGGTTTTCCGATCCGAAAACGCCGATTTGATCAGCGCATTTCTCTGTTGCAAAAGATGATGATAGGTCTGTAGAGAATGAATATACATTGGATACATTCGGCTGATTGCCATATCCATATAGCTTCTTCTCTGTGCGGGACCGTCCTTGATCATCGATAGATGTTCGGGACAAAAAAGCACCGCACGAAAACTCCCGACAATCTCCGAAAGCTTTTCCATTTTTACGCCATTTTTTTCAATCTGCCGCTGTTTATCGCGAAAAATCTTGACCTTGATCGATTGATCTCGGTGAACGTCGTGAAAATCGAGAATAATTTCCGCAAAGTTCTCACCAAAGCCGATCATTTCAGGCGTATGTGCTCCACGAAAGCTTCGACCCACCGACGGATAAAAGATTGCTTCTAGCAAATTGGTTTTCCCTTGCGCGTTTTCTCCCAAAAGAATATTCACTCCTTCAGAAAACGTCACTTCGGCTTCAGAAATATTACGAAAATTTCGAACCGAAATTTTTTTACAGTACATTGTGATTTAGTCTTTCATTCTGACGGGCAGAAGCATAAAGATCTCTTCTTCTCCCTCTTCCTCCACAGCAGGCTGAATGTTCATACTGGTCAGCGGAGAGGACATCGAAAGAATAATCTTTTCATCACTGCACGCCTTGACACTATCAATTAGGAAACGGTTATTAAAGGCGATCAAAAGATCGTCACCCGTGTGCTCGATAAAGAGCTCATCGTAAGTGCTTCCTGCCGAAGAAACGGCAGAAATCTTCAATACGTCACCCACAACGTCCAATTTTACATGAGAACGAACGCTTCCCGCGATCTTTTCTTCGGTAACAAGCGCCGCACGCTCAAGTGCCGAGATCAACTCACGGCGGTCAAGCGTCACGGAAATCTTGTGAGAGGACATAATAATTCGATCATAATCGATATATTCTCCGTCTACCAGACGCGAGAAGAAAATCAGCTCGCCAATGAGGAAAACGATATGCTTTCTGGTTACGTAGATCTGCATCACAGCATCCTCGTCGTCCGAAAGTAGACGGGAAAGCTCATTCATGGTCTTAACGGGAACGATAAATTTATATTCGAGATGCTCGTTTCCGTTGGTATTCTTATTGACAAGCTCGGTGGTCTTTGCACACTTTGCCAGCTTAAAGCTATCGCAGGCAACCATCATAATCGAATCATCAGTAATCTTAAAGAAGGTACCGTTGAGAACCGTTCTCTGATCATTCACTCCCATTGCAAAGGAAACCTGATTCATCATTTTCTTTACAACCGACTGACCGATAATAAAGCTTCTGTCACTGACAAGATCGGGGATATTCGGAAAATCAGAGCCTGCAAGAGCACTCATCTTATGAGAAGAACGTCCGCTGAAGATGCAGGCAACGAGCTTTTCGTCGACCGTCAGAGTAATCTCTTCCCCCTCCATTACGCGAAGCGTCTGATTGAATTTCTGGGCATTAATAATATAGGAGCCTTCCTCAATGACCTTCGCCTCGACGGTAATACGAACGCCTTTGTCTAAGTCAAAGGTCGTCATCACACAGGTATCGGGCGCTTTCGCTTCAATCAGAATACCTTCGATGGTGCTAAGGGTAGATTTGCCCGAAACGGCACACATAAGGGGAGCAACGGCGGCGCTGATGGCGGAACGGTTAAAAATAATTTTCATAAGAAATCTCCTTTTTGGCAGATTTTATTTTTTCTGCCCTTTTAATAAAATAAAAATAAATAATAAATAAAAGAAATAGTAACAGTAGTATTATTATGATTTGCGGAAATTGTGGAAAAGTCGTCAAAACCTTACTGTGCAAGGTTTTTTTGATGTTTTATTTTGTGAGATCTTATCTGTTGAGAAAGGAAATTGAATGGAAAAAAACGTGGAAAATTAAAAGGTTGATTGCGTTCGAAATGTGTTTTATCCAAGTGACGTTTTTTGAATATGTCTCTCGCTTAATTATGGAAAAGTTTTAAGCACTTTTTTGTGGAAAAGTTTTAATTTGTCGTAGAGAGATCGTATCTCTTTCCCATAGACGTCAAAAAACTTTTCAATAGCGAAATGTCTTGTTTTCTTTTGCTTTTTTTACTTTTCCAATTCTCTCTTATGGAAAAAACAGAGAAAAAATACAGTGTGGAAAAGCATGGGAAAGGTCGTAGAAAAGCCACTTTGTTTTGTTGGAAAAATTATACGCCTGTAATATCCTTCATCAATTCGTCGATCTCAATTTTGAACATCGAATCTGAGGTATACCGACGGTCGATTTGCTCAAAGGATGCGTGAATTGTTGCATAGTCGCGGTCAAAGATCTTTGCGATGCTCGGGAAAGACATATCGGTGATCTCACGAATCAGAAAAATAGCAACGTGGCGCGCACTTGCAATTTCCTTCGTTCTCTTTTTTCCGATGAGCTCGATCTTTGTGACATTAAATTTTTCCTGAACTGCACCAAAGATTTTTTCAATGGTTACGTTGACAGGCTCGGCACCACCGAGAAGTTCGGAAAGACAACCTTTGGCAAGATCCATGGAGATCTTTTGTCCCGAGAGAAAGCTCAGTGCACTCAGCTTTTTGATCGCACCCTCGATTTGTCGGATATTTGAACGAAGATTTTCTGCAAGGAAGGTTAGAACCTCATCGGGAATATCGATCGAAACCTGCTCTGCTTTTTTCTTGATAATTGCAATACGAAGCTCCAAATCTGGCGGCTGAATGTCAGCAAGAAGTCCCCATTCAAAACGGGTCTTGAGTCGGTCTTCGAGCGTTGGAATATCCTTGGGTGGACGGTCAGAGGTCAGAATGATCTGCTTTCTTTCTTCATACAGTGTATTAAAGGTGTGGAAAAATTCTTCCTGTGTTGCGTTCTTTCCTGCAATGAACTGAATATCGTCAAGTAAAAGAATATCACAGTTGCGATAGCGTTCGTGGAACTTGTGCATTTCCTTCTTTGCCAAACTTTCAATCATCTGGTTGGTAAAATCGTCACCCTTCACGTAGAGTACACGAATGTCAGGTTGTCTTCGCTTAATCTCATTGACGATTGCGCTCATCAGGTGGGTTTTACCAAGTCCACTCGGTCCGTAGATAAACAGAGGATTGTAATCAGACGCGGGTCTTGTTGCTACGGCAAGACAAGCGGCGTGCGCAAATTTGTTGGAATTTCCAACGATGAAATTTTCAAAGGTGTATTCAAATTTATAGTTCGGGGGAAGAATTCCCTGAGGGCGCTGCTCTTCCTTTTGAGCCTCGGAAGAAAAATCCTCGGTTTTTGCCGGACTTGCCGTCTGCTCGGGGGAGGAAGGCGTTCCGGTAAATATGACGTTAATCTCAACCTCAAAACCAAACTGCGTGGAAAATCCATCGCGTAGAGTGTCCATAAACTTTTCACAGATATGCTTGTATTTAAATTCCGAGGGCGTCGATAACGTAATTACGTTATTTTCAAAGGATTCGACGGCCATATCTCCAAACCAAAGGTCTACCGTCGAGGACGCGTATTTCGTTAGAAACGATTCTTTTACCATCTGCCAAATGGCGGAAAGGTCGTCAAGATAAGACATAAAATCACTCCGTTCCAGATTATAAAATATCTTAAGTAAATCATATGAAAAAATGAAAATTATCTATACTATATTATAGCATAATTCAAAAAAAATTGCAAGGATTTTTTAAATTTTCTTCCAATTTTTATATATATTTATGTCTTTGTTTTTCGGTGTCTTGACAGATAGCAAAAAAAAGGATATAATAGAAACAGAAATAGCGTAGGGAGGAGATTTTGATGCAAAAAACAGAAAAAAATATCATCATTTCCGACCGTATTTTACGATTAATAAAAAGAATGGAGCAGGCGGGAGAGGACGCATATTTGGTTGGCGGGTCACTTAGAGATCTTTTGCTTGGACTTTCCCCGAACGATTATGATTTGGCAACGTCGGCGCTGCCGCAAAAAACGGTGGAGATCTTTGCCGACCATCGTGTGATCACAACGGGACTGAAGCACGGAACCGTCACCGTTATGGAGGACGCAGAGCCTATTGAAATCACGACCTTCCGCATTGACGGCTTGTATAGCGATGCAAGACATCCCGACGGAGTGACCTTTACCGGACGCATCGAAGAGGATCTTGCCCGCAGAGATTTTACCATCAACGCGATGGCGTATCATCCAAAGATCGGTCTTATCGATCCCTTTGGCGGTAGAGAGGACCTTGAGAAAAAAATTCTTCGTGCAGTAGGAAATCCGGAGGTGCGATTTGACGAAGATGCGCTCCGTATTTTACGTGCGTTTCGATTTTCGGCACAGCTCGGCTTTGCTATTGAAGAAAAAACGTTGGCGGGATGTACTGAAAGTAAGTATGGACTAACCAAAATAGCAAAGGAACGGATTGCCGTCGAGCTATTAAAGCTTCTGTTGAGTAAAGAACCTACATTGTCCTTACAAAAAATGATTGAAACGGGTGTTTCTTTCTTTGTTTTCGGAGAATATTTACCGTCCAACAAGCTTTTAGAGCTTCTGCCGCAAATGACTGCCACCGATACGGGAAAGCTTGGCTTTTTCTTCTCGGAATGCGACGAAGAAGAGGCAAGAAAAATTTTGGAAATGCTTCGGTATTCCAAAAAACAGATCACGGGAGCCCTTGCGGTGGCTAGAGGCGCGACAAAAAAAATTTCGACCCCCTTGGAAGCAAGACGCCTGATCGCACTATGCGGAAGTTACGCCGAGGATGCTTGTCGCGCATCAATTTTGTGGGAAAATTCTCCCAAGGAAGCCTTAGATTGGGTAAAAGAGAGCAAAGCGCCCACTAAAATTTCGGATTTGAAGATTTCGGGCAGAGATCTGATGGCGCTCGGCTATGCGGGACGCGAGATCGGTTTGATATTAGAAGAGCTTTTGCGTCTTGTGATTGACGATCCTACGCAAAACGAAAAGGCAAAATTACTTGAACTTACCAAAAATATTAGTATAAACTAACTACAAAAAGAAACGGAACAAAAAATGAACAATTTGGAAAAGATTTCCGGAACAAAGGGAAAGATTTTAGGAGTAGATTTTGGAGATACAAGAACCGGTCTTGCGGTTTGTGATCCGTCAAGATTGTTGGCTTCGGGCATTGGATATATCAGTCCCGGCGGTATTGAAAAAACGGCAGATGCTGTGGCGGAAATTGCCAAAGAGCAGGGGGTTTCTTCGATTATTGTTGGTCTTCCTGTTAATATGGACGGAAGCGAAGGGGGAAGAGCATCGCGCTGCCGAAAATTTGCTTCGATGCTCGAGGATCGCTTGTCGCTTCCCGTTGCAATGTTTGACGAACGAATGACAACAATGACCGCGGCTCGCTATTTGAACGAAACCAATACCCGCGGAAAAAAGAGAAAAACCGTCATTGACACGCTGTCGGCGCAGATCATTTTGCAAAATGCATTGGATCGTTTGAAATATTTGCAGGGATGATCAGAAGGAGTTAAAAATGACTAACTACTCAGAAAGATTTCGCAAGAAAAAAGCTCCCCAAAAAACTGTAGGGAGCTGTGAGAGCTGTGAATTTTACGATTACGACGAATACCTGGATGCCTACGTTTGCAATCAACGATTGGATCAGGACGAGATGGTAGATTTTTTGGGAAAAAATACGTCTGGTTGTCCCTATTACCGTTTTCACGACGAATATAAGAGCGTGCAAAAACAGAACTGACTTCTTTGGGAGATAAATAAGGAGAAGTTATGGGTACTTTATTTGATTATCTGGATTGGCGCGGAGATCTTTCTTTTTCGGAGGTACCGCTGAATGAGGTCGACAACTTAATTTTTACACAGCTGAGCTACGTGGCGTTTGACGGGATTGTTTCCGAGCAACTTAACGACAAGCCGATCACCTTGCGTGATGCTGTTCGGCAATATCTGAAGAAGCATAAGGGAGAGGTTGCTTACCTTGGAAAGATCGTTCCTTCCGCCATTCTCAGTCTTGCGGCAAAGGTGGCGAAGTGCGCGCGCTATGCAAACGTTAAAATGTTAGCATATACTAACCATATTGACCAAAAAACACAGATGCAGTTTTCAGCGGTGACCTTTTTTCCGCCTAAAGCACCCGCGTACGTGGCATACAGAGGAACCGACGATACGCTCGTTGGCTGGAAAGAGGATTTTAATATGAGCTTTTTGCAGCCCGTGCCCGCGCAGATTGAGGCGGTGGCGTATCTTGAGAGGATCGCGCCCTATCTGACCGAACAGTTTTTCGTTGGCGGACACAGCAAAGGCGGAAATCTTGCCGTCTATGCGGCGGTCAAATGCTCTCCCAAGTTGCAGGAAAGGATTCTTTTGGTCTACAATAACGACGGTCCCGGCTTTGACCGCGCCTTTATTGAGGGCATTGATCATCAAAATCTTCGCGGTAAAATCCGCACCATCGTTCCCGAATCCTCGGTGGTGGGAATGCTCTTGGAGCACGAAGAGAGTTACGACGTAATCAAAAGTCACGCCACGGGACTGATGCAACACGACGGATGCTCGTGGGAGGTTCTCGGTGGAAAATTCATTTATCTGGATGCGATCACCAACGAAAGCCGCCTGATCGATACCACGCTTCGTTCGTGGCTCGACGGCTTGAGTATGGAGGAGCGAGAAAAGGTGGTCGATTCGGTGTACGAGGTGTTAGTTGCAACAAACGCAACGACGCTCACCGAGTTGACGGCAGATAAGGTCAAGCTCGTCAAAGCATGGGGAAGCCTTGATCCGAAGATCAAAAGCATCATCCTCAAATGTATTGCAATCTTTTTGAAGGAATCAAAGCTTGGAAAGAAAAAATAAAAAAGAAAAACACTCGAGAGAGTGTTTTTCTTTTTATGGAAATTTATTCTTTTTCGTTATTCTGATTTTCGTTGTGGTGGAGATGGGGCAGATGCAAGTGCGGAAGGTGCATCAGCGTACGGGCACTGGTTCTGCCTTCGGGCGAAATTTCTCCTGCCTTCTGGAGCGAGATCTTCGTCAGCATCGGTCCGATCAGCTCATAGATCAGTACGGCAAAGAGGGTAATATTTGCCACGATATGTCCTTCGGGTCCAAGCTGTTCTGCCTTAATTGCCATACCGAGTGCAACGCCCGCCTGCGGCAGAAGCGTAATTCCGAGATAGCGGACGATATTTTTGTCGCATTGCGTTGCTTTTGCACTCAGATATGCACCCGAGTATTTTCCTGCCGAACGGGCAAGGATATAAACAAGACCAATGAGAACGATTGCGAAATCCTTGAATACCGCAAGCTCCAGCTCGGCACCGCTGATGACGAAGAAGAGAATGAGCAAGGGCGCGGTCCAACGGTCGAGACGGTCCATCAGCTCTGCGGAGAAATCACAGATGTTACAGAAGATTGTTCCGAGCATCATACAAACTAGCAGAGAAGAGAATGCAATGTGAATGCCGCCGATCTCAAACTTGAGCATCGATAGCGCCACCGTCAGGAACACGAATGCCACCGACATCGAAAGACGCTTGGATCTCGAATGGAAGAATTTTTCGAAGAAGGTAAAGAGGAAGCCCATCACAAGACCGAGCGCCAGCGAGAGAACGACCTCGAGGATCGGCTCAACCAGAACCGAAAGAATATCCACTCTTCCCGAAATGAGCGCCTTGGAAATACCGAAGGAAACAGCGAAGAGCACAAGTCCGACGGCATCGTCGAGCGCGACGACGGGAAGGAGAATATCGGTCAGAGGACCTTTTGCTTTGTACTGACGGACGACCATCAGCGTTGCGGCGGGTGCGGTTGCCGAAGCGACAGCGCCGAGCACGATCGCGGCAGGCAAGGGAAGCTTGTCGGGCATTGCCAGATGAATGCCGATGAGAACGGCGTCGACCAGCAGCGTCGCAACGACGGCTTGCACGATACCGATGATGGTTGCCTGCTTACCCGTTTTTTTCAGCTGTCCCAAACGGAATTCATTTCCGATGGCAAAGGCAATAAATCCGAGTGCAACGTCGGCGATGATCGAATAGGACTTGACGTCTGCCATGCTCATAAATCCAAGTCCCGGAACACCGAGCTGACCCAGACAGTACGGACCGATGAGAATACCGGCAACCAAATATGCCGTGACGGCGGGGAGCTTAAACACCTTTGCAAGACGGGAAAGCATCAGTCCCGCAAACATTGCAACCGATAAGCTCAAAAGTGTTTGCATATCGTAAACCTCCAAAAGATAAAATTACATACCAACCGATTATAGCACTTTCTTTTCCGAATGTCAAGAGAGAAATGAAATTTCTTTTATATAATAATAGGATATTTTAAGAGTCCTGTGAGCGAAGAGGGGCTTATTCTTTCTGTTCGAGTGCCGTACGCGCGTGCTTTCTTCGAAATTCGGAGGGGCTGACGCCAACCTCCTTGCGGAAGGCGTTGGCAAAATAATAGGCGTTTGAATATCCGCAGAGCGCGGCGATCTCTCCCACGCGGAGCGCACCCTCGAGGAGGAGCTGCTTTGCGTAATGCACCCGAAGCTTGATGAGATAGCGCGAGGGGGTGGTGTGGAGCTGATTTTTGAATTTCCATATGAGTCCGACGTGGCTCAGATATACCTCGTTGGCAAGCGCGTCAAGGTCGATCTTTTCCGCAAGATGGTCGTTCATATAGCGGAGCACGTAGAGAATATCCTCGGAATAGCCATCGGCGCCGTGCCGTTCACTCTGCCTATGAATATAGTGCTCGGTGGCAATTCGTTCTATCATATGCAAGAAAAGCGCTTTGTGGTCGGGAAAATGATGGATCAGCGCGTAATTTTCCGCCATAGCTGCGATATTCTGTTTTGGAATATTCAGCTTTCCCGCCGACATTTGCGCACAGATCGGACTTGCGGGATCGGTGTGATAGACAAACTGAAAGAAGTCGATCGGCTCGATAATCCAGCGGAAAAATTCGGTGTTGGCTGGAATGTAAAGAATTTCGTTCTCGCCCACAAGGAGCTCTTGCCCACCGATACGGCACCCGATCTTCCCCTTGGTGATGACAAGCATCATATCCCACGCGCGTACTCCCTCGCTGACCTCAAATTCACTTCTGCCCGAAAATCTGTTGGAAAAAATTAGTTGAAGATTCATTCTTTCTCCTGAATTACTATAAAAAATTATATTTTTATTATAATTTATTACATTGTATTTGTCAAGAGAAGATGGTAAAATAAATTCAGAAATAATCTCATGAACATATAAAAAGGAGAAAGAAAATGAACGCAACATTGAAGAAGAAAATCTTAGAGTGCGATCTGTGTGTCGTCGGTGGCGGTCTTTCGGGATCGTTTGCAGCCCTCGCTGCGGCAAGACACGGCGCAAAGGTTGTCGTAATTCAGGACCGCCCGATGCTCGGCGGTAACGCATCGTCCGAGATCCGTATGTGCCCCAGAGGAGCAAAGTGCAGAAAGCCCTCGGAGGACGCGATCTACGACAGAGAAACCGGTATGATCAGCGAGCTCGAGGAGCGCCAGATCTACGGAAACCCCACGCTCGTTTACTCGATCTGGGACGCAACCCTCTATTCGATGCTTCGTGAGAACGCAAACATCACCCTCTGCCTGAACACCTCGTGCGTCGACGCCGAGATGGACGGAGAGAAAATCGTTTCTGTCACGGGCTGGCAGGCAACGACCTACACCTGGGTCACCGTCAAGGCAAAGCTCTTTGCCGACTGCTCGGGTGACAGTATTCTCGCAACGCTGACGGGTGCTGAGTACCGCGTCGGACGCGAGGCAAAGTCGGAGTTTGGCGAAACGCTCGCGCAGGACGTTGCCGACAATCACACGATGGGTATGTCGATCCTGCTTGGTGCGAAGGAAACCGACCGCCCCGTCAAGTTCACGCCTCCCACCTTTGCAAAGACCTTTGCAAACGAGAGCGATTTTGCAAGCTCGGGCGAGAACAGCGACGAAAACCTGCCCCGTGACCACGAGGTCGGCACGAACGGCTGTAACCTCTGGTGGAACGAGCTCGGCGGTATGGTCGACAGTATCCACGACACCGAGGAGCTTCGCGACGAGCTGCTTGCCAACATCTACGGTATCTGGGATCACATCAAGAACCAGGGCGATCACGGCAAGGAAAACTGGGATCTTGATTGGGTAGGCTTCCTCCCCGGTAAGCGCGAATCCCGCCGTTACGTCGGAGATTACCTCCTGAAGGAGCAGGATCTCGTCGCAGGCGGACAGTTCGACGACGTCGTTGCTTACGGCGGTTGGCCGATCGACGACCACAACCCCTACGGCTTTATGAAGAACGACGAGAACAACGATACGGGAAGAAATATCTATATGAGCGATCTTTACGGTATCCCGCTTCGTTCGCTTTACTCGAAGAATATTGATAATCTGCTCTTCGCAGGAAGAAATATCAGTGCTACGCATATGGCAATGTCCTCGACGCGCGTTATGAACACCTGTTCTCTGATCGGACAGGCGGCAGGTACGGCGGCGGCAGTTGCGATCGCACACGGTACCTCGATGAGAGAGGTGGCAAAGAGCCACGTATCCGAGGTACAGAAGAAGCTGATGGACGACGGTGTGTATCTGCCCCGTATGCTCCGTGAGGTTTCGGAGCTCATCAAGAGCGCGAAGATGAACGTTTCGGACGAGGAGCGCGCGCTTCTGCTCAACGGTAAGGAGCGTCCCCGCAAGGCAGGCGAAGAGGTTGGTATCTGGCAGAATCTCGGTGAGAGCCTGACCTTCACCTTCGAGAAGGCAGAGAAGCTTGGCGTACTGCGTCTGCAGTTCGACCCCGATTTCTCGAGAATGTCGGTTTCGAAGGACTTCAAGGTTCGCCGTTATGCAACCAAGATCCATACGAACGCGGACTTCGAGCCCGTCAAGGTGCCGAACACCATCGTCAAGAGCTTTGTGGTCTATGCGGACGGTAAGCCCGTCTTTACCGCAAAGGACAACTACCTCTCGCTCGTAAAGATCCCCTTGAACGTTGAAGCAAAGGAGCTTCGCATCGAGTGGCTCGCAACCAATGGAGCAGAGAAGGTACATCTCTACTCGGCAGATATTCTTGATTCTTAATTTCAAAACAAAAAACCTCGCTACGGCGAGGTTTTTTGTTGAGTTGTTGACTTATTGAAAAAAATGGTGTATAATGAGAAAAATAGGTCGTTTTTTAACGATTTTAAAGAAGGAAAATTTGTATGATATCAAAGAATGTTCAAGCTTTTGAATCGGACAATCGAAGCTTTGCCGATCATACGGCGGAATATTTGCTTTGTCTTGCACTGGACATCGGAGAGGGAATGCTCAAATGCGGTGCGGAGATCCGCCGTGTCGAGGATACGATTGAGCGCGTTTGTGTGGCATACGGCGCTTCTCACGTCGAGATCTTCGCAATTCCGTCGGTCATTATTGCCGCCATTCGTTTGCCTGACGGCGAATACTCCTCACAGGTGCGCCGCGTCAAGAAAGGGGGAAACAATCTTTCTCTCCTGGAGCGCTTCAACGAAATTTCGCGCAATATCTGTCGGACCACGCCCCCTCTTGCCGAGGTCGACGAAATGATACGCAAGGCAAAGGAAAAAAAGGTCTACCCCAAGTGGTTGCATTTTCTTTCCTATGCGCTTGCGTCGGGCTCGTTTGCCGTCTTTTTCGGCGGAAGCTGGCGGGACGGTATTGTTGCCGCCGTCATCGGACTTGTGTTTGCGCTGATCGATCTCATTTCGCTCGAAGGCGTCAATCAGTTTGCCAAAACGGCAATGCAATCCTTCGTCGGCGGTCTTCTTTCCTGCCTTGCCATTCGCGCGGGACTTGGAGATGACGTGGGTATGATTATGATCGGAACGATTATGATCCTCATTCCCGGCGTCTTCTTCAGTACGGCGCTCCGAGATCTGCTTTGCGGGGACTTTCTTGCGGGAACGCTGAAGACGGTGCAGGCGATTCTCTCGACGCTGATGATTGCCTTTGGCTATCTTCTGGCAATGTTTCTGGTGGGAGGTGGCATTCTATGAGTGACTTTTTCACCTTACCCTTTTTTACTCAGCTTGTAATGTCTGCCTTGGGAAGCATCGGCTTTGCAATGATCTATCGCGTGGCGGGAAAATATCTTCCTTTGGCGGCGCTTGGCGGAGTGCTGACCTTTGCCGTATATTACACGGTCGAATTTTTCGGTCTAGGCGTGTTTGCCGCGGCAACCTTTTCCTCGGCATTTTCTGCGCTTTTTTCGGAGATCTTTGCCAAGATCAAGCGCGCGCCCGTTAGCATCTTCCTTCTGCCTTGCTCGATTCCGATCGTACCGGGAAGCGGACTTTACTACACCATTGCGAATTTTATTGCGAAAGATTTTGCCGCGGCGTGGCACTACCTCGGCGTCACACTTGGTATCGGTCTTGGTATCGCGTGCGGTATCGTGGTCGTACCCGTTCTTTGGCATCTTATCTTTGGCGCGATCACGTATCTCGGTAAGCGAAAGAAAAAAGCAGAATAAAAGTAAAAAGCACTTGCAGCAAAATTGTTACAAGTGCTTTTTTCTTATTGTTTTTTATGCTTAAAATTTCGCTTCGATGATTTTCTGGAATTCCTCTCTGTCAAGGAAGGGAGCCATATCGTTGATTGACGGCGAAACGATGCGTCCGTCGGGCAGAACCTTCGACGAGGACTTGGGTGCGAAGTTCTGCGTGGGATCGACCACAACTTCGCAGACGGCGGGTCCTTCGCTTGCAAGGAATTCCGCAAGCACCTCGTCTGCGTTTTTCTCCGAATCAAAGGTATAGTACGCAAGTCCGAACGCGTCGGAGAGCTTTGCGAAGTCGGGGAAGCAGATGCCGCTTGTACCATCAATACCGATAAAGGGCGGCTTAAAGAGATTGGTCTGCGTTTGACGGATCGAATGATAGCCGTTGTTGTTGATGATCAGGAGCTTCATATTGAGCTTGTTATACGCGATGGTGGCAAGCTCCTGAATGTTCATCATGACGCTTCCGTCTCCGTCGATGCAGATGGTGCGCTTCGAATTGTCCGAAATTGCCACACCGAGTGCCGCGGGAAGTCCATAACCCATTGCCGCGCAACCCGAATTCGTAAACATTCTCTGTCCCTGCTTGATCTTTCCTGCCTGGAAGGTTACGACGCACGCACTTCCGTTACCGCAGATGATACGGTCGTCGGGCGTGAGGTGATCAAAGAGCTTGTCAATGAAAATATAGGGGTTGATGGGCGCATCGTCGTGGCGGTACTCGTCACACGCCGCGGGATATTTCTTTACGAGATCGCGGCACCAAGCGAGCCATTTTGCGTGAGAGGGAACGGGGGTATAGTCCTCGGAAAGGAGCTTGTCGAGCAGATCGCTGACGTCGGCATTGACCGGCATATCGGGGCGAACGGTCGGTTTGACAAGCTCGCGGGGATCGATATCGACGATGATCTTATAGGCATTCTTGGCAAAATCATAGTGCGTATAGCCGATCATTCGGATGTTCAGACGGCAACCAAGGCTGAGGAGCAGGTCACACTGCTGGATTGCAAAGTTGCCGGGGCGCGTGCCGACGGTGCCGGGCATTCCCGCAAAGTAGGGGCTGTCGTGTGCAACCGTATCGTTTGCGTTCCACGCGGTAACCACGGGAATCTGCAACTTATCCAAAAGCTTCAAAAGCTTTTCTTCAGCTCCGCCGAGACGGATACCCGTACCTGCAAGAACGAGAGGAGCCTTTGCGTTTTTGATTTTTTCGAGAATGGTTTTTGCAACCTCGTCGGTGACCTCGGGTACCTGCCAAGGACATTCGATTGCCGCATTGAAATGACGGAGCTCATCGGTTTCAATCTGTGCGCCCTGTACGTCGAGCGGAATGTCGAGCCATACGGGACCGGGTCTGCCGTTGGTTGCGAGGTAGAGCGCCTTTTCGAGATGGTATGCAATATCAAGAGGATCGGTGACCATTACGGCATATTTCGTCATGTTTGATACCGAGCCGATAATGTCAAATTCCTGATCACCAAGCTGACGAAGTCCGAGCTCGGCACAGCTCCAAGTGGTGGTTTCTCTCTTGACCTGACCCGAAAGAACGAACATCGGGATCGAGTCGAGCCAACCGCCCATCACGCCCGTGATCGCGTTGGTTCCACCGGGGCCACTCGTGACGCAGACCGCGCAGAGCTTATTCGTCATACGGGTATATCCCTCTGCGGCAATCGAGCACGCCTGCTCGTGGTGATTGAAAATACAACGCAAGCCTTCCTCGTGTCCGAGTGCGTCGTCGAGGTGCATCGCGCCGCCGCCCGTGACCATAAAGCAATCGGAAATGCCGTGATTGACAAGAAACTCGGCAACGTATTTTGCAAGTTTGATCTTCATAGTCTTCTCCTTTAAAAATTAGAGTTCAAAAAATTTCAAAAGTCCGAGCGCCGTGTCTGCGCTTCCGACCGAGGTGCACTTTGCCACGTCGTCGGCGCTCTCAAAGCCAAAGCCGTAGGTCACTCCGAGAAAGTCAACGCCCATTCCTTCGGCGCCGATGGCATCGAAGGCGGTGTCGCCGATCATCACGGCGCGCTCCTTCGGCACTCCGCTGACCGTCATACATTTTTCGATGATGTCCTTCTTTTTGAGCTTGTTTTCGTGGTCGCCGCCAAACATAATGTCGGTGTAGCGGTCAAAGCCGAAATGGCGAAGTAGCGTCAGGGCATAGTCCTCACGCTTGTAGGTCGCTACCGCGGGACGAATGCCTCTTTTACAAAGCTCTTCAAACAGCTCGAAGATGCCGTCGTAGGGCTTGGCGAGCAGAAGATATTCCTCGGTGCTGTATTTGTTTCGGAAGGTGGTGGCAATTTCTTGCAGGATCTCGCCTTCCAATCCATAGGTTCTCGCAAAGGAGTCCTGAATGGGAGGTCCGATAAAGGCAGAAAGGGCTTTGTCATCAGGAATAGCAAAGCCCATTTCATTCATTGTGTATTTTACAGCGGACAGAACTCCCTCGGTTGTGTCGAGAAGAGTTCCGTCCAGATCAAAGATCGCAAGATCGTAGCGGTTCATACTGATTTTTATTCCTCGTAATGAGATTTTGTCAGGAATTCAACCGTAATCTGATCCTTGACACTCTCAAGGAAATCGATGACGTAGGAATTCAGGTATTTTACTTTCTTTCTGATAAAATCATATTCCATATCTGCGTGAATATAGTTCGACGCGCGCAGGGAATATCCGTCAAAGCCCGCCAGCTGTACCTTGTTCACGCCAATGCCGATGAGCGCCTTTAAGAGCATTACCAGCGAGTTGTCGATGATCTCGGTGTTGGGGTCAATCAGCGAGCTGTAGTTGAGATGGTAGGCAAACGCGCCCGTGGTCGTTTCGGTCAGGTTTGAGGTCGCAATGATCGTCTGACTCGTGCGGCTGAGCTTGGTTGCGAGTTGTAGATAACGCTTCGAGTTGCTCAGGAAAACGTAGTCGGGACGGAAGGACTTCGGAATATAGTTGATCGAAATGACGGTCGGCTTTTCTTCCTCAACGTAGTGGATAATCTTCTTTTTTACAGCGTCAGATTCCATTGTCGCGCCGGGACCGATGATTAGAATATTCTTTCCGCGCAAAGCCTCGCCAAGGGCAAGTCTGTCTGTTTCGTCGTTGATCTCGTTTTTCTGGTAGTCGACGTAAAGCGCTTCGATATAGTTTTTATCGTAAAGCAGCTTCTTTTCGCCCTCCAGCTTTTCGAGGATCTCGTTGATCGATTTGACCGAGAGCGTACGTTTTTCCATCAGGTAGGAAACGTAGCTCGGATGGCAATCGTTCGATGCGGCAAGGTAATAAAACATATTGTATCCCCAAGCCGCGGGAGTGTAGAATTGAATAATGTTGGAGTCGATCGCCTCAAGGAGCTGCGAGATGCGATAGTCCTTGCCAAGCTCGTGATTCATATGCATTGCAATCAGCTCGATCGGAGCGTTGCCCGCACTCTTGCCCATTCCGTAGATCGTGCCGTCTACCACCATCGTGCGCTCGATCTTGTTTGCGAGCATTGCGATACAGTTGGCGTAGCCCATCTGGAAGTTGTTGTGCGCATGGTAGCCAAGTCCGATGGCGGGATCGAGGTTGTCGTTCAGAAGATTGAAATAGTGCATCAGATTGTTCTGGTGCATCAGTCCGTAGGTGTCAACCATCGATACGGCGTAAGGCTTGTAGTGGTTGGCAAGACGGACGAGATCCAACATCTCCTCGTCGTCGTAGCTGGTAACCGACACGAGTTGAGCGAATACCTTGTAACCAAGCTTGCTCAGTTCTCCGCAATATGCCATGGCCTCTTCGCGCAGATGCTTTTTGAAAATTACGCGGATACCGTCAAGGAAGCTGTCCTTGGCGGGAGAAATGTGCGATAGGGAGCAGGTGCCGTAGTCGATCATTCCGACGATCATTGCCTGCTTTCGGTCAAGCTCGCCGAAGATCTTTCCGACGCTGTCGGTGTCGGGCATAATGCTTCGATTGATATCGAACTCACGGCGCTCGTCAAGGAATCCAACCTCGATGATATCGACGCCCGCATCCACCAACCGCTCAAATACGCTGACCAAATTATCGTGACCGAAATTCCAATCGTTAATATATCCGCCGTCTCTGAGAGTACAGTCTAAAAGCTTTATCTCACCCATAATATTCTCCTTATGATGGATTTACTGCTCTACTGCCTCGATGACGGTCTTTGCCATATAATCCAGCATTTCGTCGGTCATACCGGGATATACGCCGATCCAGAAGGTATCGGTCATAATACGGTCGGTTTGCGACAGATCGCCAACGATGCGGTAGCCTTCTCCGCTCTTTCTCATCTCGTCAAAGCAGGGGTGCTTGGTGAGGTTGCCAGCAAAGAGCATTCTCGTCTGCACGCCGTGGCTTTCGATATAACCCACTACTTTTTCACGATCAACGCCCTCGCGACAGGTCAGAAGGAATCCGAACCAAGAGGGATTGGAGTTTTCGCAAGCCTCGGGCAGAATAAGCTTGTCCGCGATGGGAGCGAGCTTTTCCTTGAGATATGCGAAGTTGTGACGGCGACGCTCGACGAAGCTCGGGAATTTCTTGAGCTGAGCACAGCCGACGGCAGCCTGCATATCGGTTGCCTTGAGGTTGTATCCGAAATGAGAATATACGTATTTGTGGTCGTATCCGAAGGGAAGCTCGCCGTACTGACGGTCGAAGCGGTGGTGACAGAAATTGTCCATACCCGAGGGACAGACACAGTCACGTCCCCAGTCACGGATCGAACGGATGATCTTGGAAAGCAGAGGATTATCGGTATAAACGGCACCGCCCTCACCCATCGTCATATGGTGAGGAGGATAGAAGCTGCTTGTTCCGATGTCACCGACGGTACCCGTCTTGCGGACGACACCATCAATGGTGTACTCCGAGCCGAGTGCGTCACAGTTGTCCTCGATGAGCCACAGATTATGCTTCTCGCAGAACGCCTTGACCGCGGAAAGATTGAAGGGATTTCCGAGGGTGTGTGCGATCATAACAGCTTTGGTCTTTTCGGAGAGAGCTGCCTCGAGTATCGTAACGTCGATATTGTACTGAGGAATGGTTACGTCCACGAATACGGGAATTGCGCCGTACTGAATGATAGGCGTAACCGTCGTGGGGAAGCCTGCGGCTACGGTGATAACTTCATCGCCGCGGCGAACCATTCTATCACCCAGCAGGGGAGAGGTCAAAGTCATAAAAGCAAGCAGGTTTGCCGAAGAGCCCGAGTTGACAAGGCTGCAGTGGCGAACACCGAGGTATTCGGCGAAGTTCTTTTCAAATTCGTCGGTATATCTGCCCGAGGTGAGCCAGAATTCAAGTGCACTGTCCACAAGGTTGCACATCTCGTCGCTGTCGTAAACGCGAGATGCATAGGGGATACGGTCACCCTCCTTGTAGGGAGCCTTGGTATGATATTTTTCACAGTATTCCTTGACTTGTGCGAGAATATTTTCTCTTGCTTCACGCTCGTTTGCGATAGGGGTCATCATAAGATTAAGTCCTTTCTCTTTCGTTTGTAATAATATGATTTGCCGTTTTTTGCAAATCATACGATGGGAGTGCAAAATTCTCTAATGTATATTACCATACATTTCCTATTTTGTCAACAGTTTTGTAACAAAAAGGTCAAATCTCGACAACATCACGGGACTTGACATTCGAGCGTGAAAAGGATATAATAAAGAAAACGGACAAAAGAAAGGAGCGTGGAGAGCCTTTTATGAAGCAGATCGGGAAAAAGACAGAGCTTTTGTGCCCCGCAGGATCGCCTGCGGCATTGTTTGCCGCCATCGAAGCGGGCGCGGATGCCGTTTATCTTGGCGGTGTTGCGTTCAATGCCCGAATGGGAGCGAAAAATTTCACGGCGGACGAGCTTCGCGACGGGATCTCCTTGGCGCACGCCTACGGAGCGAAGGTCTATCTGACCGCTAACACGCTCGTTTACGATAAAGAGCTCGACGATTTTCTTCGTGCCGCTGAGGACGCCTACCTGATGGGAGCCGACGCGCTGATCTTGGCGGATCTTGGTGGAGCGAGGATGATCCGTGAGAGAATTCCAATCGAGCTACACGCAAGCACGCAGGTGTCGGGACACGGAGCATTTGCCGCTAAGGAGCTTGCCGAGATGGGATTTTCGAGAATGGTTTGCGCCAGAGAAATGTCGGCAAGAGATTTGCGTTCGTTTGTGGAAAAATCTCCGATCGAAGCGGAGGTGTTCGTGCACGGCGCGCTCTGCGTTTGCCATTCGGGACAGTGCCTTTTTTCGTCGCTTGTCGGCGGTCGGAGCGGCAATCGGGGCGAATGCGCCCAGCCCTGCCGACTTCCCTTTGGAGAGGGAAAGAAGCAAAGCTACCCGCTCTCCTTGAAGGATCTTTGTCTCGCTCGCTACGTGCCTGAGCTGATGGAGATGGGAATTGCGTCGTTTAAGATCGAGGGACGAATGAAATCGCCCGAATACGTGCGCGACACGGCAAAAATCTGGAGACGCTTGATCGATGAAAACCGTGGCGCGAACGACGACGAGCTCCGCGAGCTTGCCTCGATTTTCTCGCGCGGCGGATTTACCGACGGATATTATACCGAACGGATTGACCGCAAAATGCTCGGCGTGCGTTCCGAACAGGATAAGCAAAGCACTCGCGTGCTCACTCCCTTTGATAAGATCACTCGAAAGCTCCCGATCGACCTTTCGGTGAGCGTGGCGGCGGATGCCCCCGTAAGAATGACGCTGACGGCAAGGGACGGTCGCTCGGTGACGGTCGAGGGAGAGATTCCGCAGACGGCAAAAACCGCGCCGATGAACGAAGAAAGCGTTTTGAGAAGCGTGACGAAGCTTGGAAACACACCCTATATCGCATCGACGGCACACGCCGAGGTAGAAGAGAGACTGATGCTTCCGATCTCGTCGCTCAACGCCCTGCGCCGTTCGGCGGTCGACGCGCTGAACGAGGCGGCACAGCCGAAGCGAAGCGCCGAGGATTTTGGAACGGTTTCTCCTCTTCCTAAGCTTGCGCGGCGCGGGGCAAGCCGTTCGGCAGTCTTTTATTTCCCCGATCGGATTCCCGACGAGGCGTACGACTTTTTCGATCTGATTTACACACCGCTCGAGCGCTACGACGGATCGACGAACGGGGTGTTTCTTCCTCCTGTGATCTTTGACGGAGAGAGAGAAGAAATCATCGCGCTTCTGCATCGTGCCGAGTCGCTTGGCGCAACGCACGCGCTCGTTGGCAATTTGGGGCATTTTTCTCTGCTTGAGGGAACGAATCTCATTCCGCATGGCGATTTCCGACTCAATATCACTAACCGAGAGAGTGCTTCGCTTTGGGAAGAGCGAGGACTTTGCGACTATCTGCTCTCGCCCGAGCTTACTCTTCCGCGTTTGCGTGATATCGGCGGAGGAAGCCGCGTGACGGTGTACGGAAGAATTCCTCTGATGGTGACCGAGAAATGCGTTGGCAAAGAGCTTGGCTCTTGCGAGAATTGTACCGACGGCAGATCGGTGCTGACCGACCGTCGCGGTGTTCGTTTTCCCGTGCTCCGTGCGTGGAAACACCGAAGTCTGATCGTCAACTCGGTGCCGCACTATATGGCGGATAAGCAGGACGAGCTTGCCCGAAACGGCTTGACAAGACAGCATTTCATCTTTACGACCGAGAGCAAAAAAGAAATTTCCGCTCTGCTCCGCGCCTATGAAAAAGGGCTCCCCCCCACGGGTGAGGTGCGACGGATTAAATAAAGAGAACGCGTAGCCGTAAAATTTTTACGGCTACGCGTTTTTATCAGATGTTTTTCTTTTGTGTTTTATCGGTGGTGTCTGCACCGCCGTAACAATGGTATTGGTCGATTTTCCAAGGAATCGTTACATAAGGGTTTCTTTGCTCCATGTCGTCCACCAATTCAACACCCCAACCGGGTCCGTCGGGAATTTCCATATAGCCGTCCTTGAGCTTGAATTTATACTCTCCCATACAATCTAATGCTTGCTGGAAGGTCTTTGGCGGGAATGTTTCCATAATTAAAAAGTTGGGGATCGCCGCCGCCATATGTAAGCTTGCCGCAATGTTGATCACGCTGACCGGCACGTGCGGAACGATGTATGCGTGGTGCGCCTCTGCCAAGGCACAAACCTTCATACTTCCCGTAAAGCCGCCCAAGGTGCATACGTCGGGTCTTGCGATCCTCATTCCCGCGTTCAGCATCATTTCAAATTCCTGAATGCTGATGCATCGCTCGCCTGCGGCGATCGGCACGACGGTTTTTGCCGTGAATTCTTTCAGGGTCTCAATGTTTTCCGAACGGATCGGGTCTTCAAAGAAGAGGATGTTCAAGGACTCCAGCATTTTGCAGAGCATCAGCGATTCGTCACCGTTCAGTTCTCGGTGGATTTCAATCGCAATATCGATCTCGTCGCCGAGCACCTCTCTTGCAAAAGCGACTCTTTGATACATCGTTGCAAGCCGCTTGGAAGAGGCAAAGCCTTCCATATCTCTGCAAGGATTGAGTCTGACCGCCGTAAAGCCTTCTTCCTTTGCTTCAAGTAACAGAGCTCTGAATAATTCATTATCATTGTTTGGCGTAATGTGGCGCCATACACGAATTTTGTTTCGATACTTGCCACCAAATAAATCATATACAGGGACACCTAACGCTTTTCCCTTGATATCCCACAGCGCAAGATCAATGGCGGAAATGGCACTCTGTATGTTCATTCCCTTGAATTGATGCTCTTCATATAATCTTTCGTTGATAAAATTGATTCGGTTGACGTCTTCGCCGACCAAAACAGGCTCTAAGCATTTCAGCGTTCCGACAACGCCTTCTCTCATCGCCCAAAGTCCGGATTCGCCAAGACCGACGATTCCTTCGTCGGTGTGAACCTTAACGAATAAATGTCTGTTCCCCGATAAAATCGGCTCTATTTTCGTGATCTTCATCTGTGCCGTCCTTTCTTACAGTAGCTTTGAATGTTCGGTTTCGAGGCGCTTTATGATGGCATCTCCGACTTCGCTCGTCTTTGCCGTTCCGCCAAGGTCGCAGGTGAGAGTCTTGCCCTCGACCATCAGAGCCTCGATGGCATCGATCAAACGCGCGCCCCAATTCTCGTAGCCAAGGAAATCGAGCATTTGGCTTGCCGACCAGATGGAAGCAAGCGGATTTGCGATCTGTTTGCCCGCAATGTCGGGTGCAGAGCCGTGGATCGGCTCAAACATGGACGGGAATTTTCTTTCGGGGTTCAGATTTGCTCCTGCTGCAAGACCCATACCACCTGTAATAGCGGCTCCAAGGTCGGTCAAAATGTCTCCAAAGAGATTGGACGTTACGACGATCTCGAATCTTGCGGGGTCCTTCACGAAGAACATGCTTGCCGCATCGACGAGATAAGAAGCGGTCTTTACGTCGGGATATTCCTTGGCAACCTCGGCAAATACGCTATCCCAAAATACCATGGAATAATTCAGCGCATTGCCCTTGGAAATGCTCGTTAACGTCTTCTTTTCCTTACGCGCCAGCTCGAACGCATAGCGAATGATCCGTTCGGTTCCCTTGCGAGAGAAAACTCCCGTTTGAAGTACGACCTCATTTTCCTGACCGCGATAGAGCCAATCGCCCGCGCCTGCATATTCGCCTTCGCTGTTTTCTCGGATCACTACCATATCAATATCCTTGCAGGATACGTTTTTCAGCGGGCAAGGTGCGCCGTTCAGTAATTTGATGGGACGGACGTTTACGTATTCGTCAAACTCGTGGCGGATTTTCAACAGCAGATCCCAAAGCGAGATATGATCGGGAACGCCGGGATAGCCTACTGCACCAAGATAGATCGCATCGTATTGCTTCAATACCTCAATTGCGTCGTCAGGCATCATCTTTCCGGTGTTCAGATAATACTCACATCCCCAAGGAAAATGCGTGAATTCGAATTGAAATCCTCCGTCGAGCTTTGCCACGCAATTCAAAACCCGCACACCCTCGTTAATCACCTCAGGACCTATTCCGTCACCTGCAATCACGGCAATCTTATAGTTTTTCATAATTTCTCCTTTGCTTTTCGCATTGTTTTACTAATGTATTTTCATTTTATCATAGCTTTGATTATTTGAGAAATACATTTTATATTGACAATTATAGTTTTTTGCTATATAATGATGGGGAATATAAGTCATGGAGGACACGATGATGAATATTACTCAGTTGAAATATTTTCACGCGGTGGCGACCTACCACACGGTATCCCTTGCGGCGCAACACTTATATATCTCACAGCCCTCGCTTTCCAATGCAATTAAAGAGCTTGAAAAGGAATTTTCGGTAAATCTGTTTTACCGCCGATATAACGGCATGGTTCTAACACCCGCAGGAACCAAGCTATATAATTCCGTCACAGATCTTCTTTCTCGCTACGAAGCGGTAGAGCAGCTGATGCGTACCATGGGAAAGGACGGCAAGCAGCTGCGCTTGGGGATCCCTCCGATGATCAGCTCGTTTATTCTTGCGGATATTTACAAAGATCTTGTTCTTACCGAAAAAAATATCGATCTCAGTATTACGGAAAAAGGAAAATATGAGCTGTTGGACCAACTGAACGACGGACTTCTCGACGTTGTTTTGCTTCCCCACACCAAGCCCTTTGACAGTACCATTTCCGCTAAAAAAATAGGCGCGCTTGAAATCGTATGCTGTGCAAACAAGACGTCTCCGATTTCCCAATGCAAAACGGTCGATGCGAAAGCTCTTGCAGAATATCCGCTGGTGCTGTTTTTCGATACGTTTTTTCAGACAAAAACGATCAAAAATTGGTTTGCAAATGCCTCGGTGGAACCAAACGTATTGCTACAAACGGAACAGTTCTCTACGGCGAAAAATATGATAGAAAACAATTTGGCAGTTGGATTTATGTTTAAAAAGCTTGCCCAAAAGAACTCTTCCATGGTAACCATTCCTTTAGATCCTCCCATCACCGTTGACATTAGCGTGTTGAGAAAAAAAGAAGTGTATGCCCTTGACTGTATCAAGGATTTTGAGAATTATCTGCAAAAAAGGAATCTCTTTGTATAACGTAAGTGGTTGGCAGAATTGTGCTCGATGCTGTGATTTTTTGAAAATACCTCTTGACAATTCGGCACAAACGGAGTATAATAAGCTTACTTAATTTATTCAATAAACAAAGTGGATAAGGAGAAAAAGCTATGTTAAAAAATAAGATTGCTATTATTACGGGCGCGGCAGGCGGAATCGGATACGTTGCCGCAAAGCGTTTTGCCAAGGAAGGCGCGTTTGTGTTCGGACTTGACGTCAATGCCGATGCTTGCGCTAAGGCAAGCGAGGAGATCACGGCGGCAGGCGGCAAGTGCTGTTACGTTGCCTGCGATATTTCGTCCGAGGAATCGGTCGACGCGGCATTTGCAACGATTACGGCGCAGACCGACCGCATCGATATCGTTTATAATAACGCATCGGTATTTCTCGGCGGCAAGGACGGCCCTCTCGGTGACGTTTCGAGCGCCGTTTGGCACAAGGTACTCGGCATCAACCTGACGGGAACCTACCTCGTCACCCACCGTTCTCTCCCGATGATGAAAGCCAACGGCGGTTCGATCATTCTTACCGCTTCGTCGGCAGGTGTATCGGGTATTCCCGCGTGCGCGGCGTATACGGCAACCAAGGGCGCGATGGTGTCCTTGACCCGTTCGATGGCAGTCGACTACGGAAAATACAATATTCGCACCAACTGTATCGCCCCCGCGGCGATCCTGACCGAAATGGTCAAGGAGAGCAACCTCAACGATCCGAACTTCAACGAGCAGAAATTCCTTGACATGGTTACCCCTCTGCACCGTTGGGGAACCCCCGAGGACATCGCGGCAATCGCTTGCTTCCTTGCCTCGGACGAAGGCTCGTACGTCAACGGAACGATTCTTCGTGCTGACGGCGGTATCACCGTCAACGGCGACGTCAATCGATAATCAAAAAAGAAGCTGTGAATTTTCACAGCTTCTTTTTTTAATTCAATGCGTCAACAGCATCGGCAATATCCTTCGCGATTTCTTCGGGAGTACGGTAAGCGTCGATGCGGACAATGCGGTCGGTTTCGGAGAGATCGTCGAGCACCGAAAGGAAAGCATTTCGAACCTTGGTGAGCGTTTCCTCATTTTCGTAGATTTCTACACTGTCGCGTCCCGTACGGATGCGCTCCAAACTCTGCTTGGGCGTCAAGTCGAGGTAGATGCAGAGGTCTGGCTTCCTGATTTCGGGGCAGGAAAGATTCATTGCTTTGACCCACGCATAGTCGGTCGATTGTCCTTGGTATGCGAGCGTGGAGTAGTAATAGCGGTCGCAAAGAACGTCGATTCCCGCGTCGAGCTTTGCGCAAACTCCCTCGGTCGGGTGAATGTTGTGCGCGATGCGGTCGAGCACGAACATCGTTGCCATCTCACATTCACTCTTTTTTACCTTGCCGCCGAGTGCCTCGCGTAGAGCGATTCCCGAAGGAAAGGGGGTTGGCTCTGCCGTGCGGAAGACCTCGCTTCCCTTTGCTTCAAGGTGTGCTTGGAGCAGGGCGGCTTGCGTGGTTTTTCCCGCACCGTCAATGCCTTCGAGGACGATGAATCGTCCTTTTTTGTTTTCTGTATGTAAATTGCTCATTTCGGTTCTCCTTTTTTGTCGTTGATTCTAAGAGAGATTTCGCCGCTGGCGAGCAGCTCGGTCGTGCCGTCGGAGTGGCGCACGAGTAGCCGTCCGAGCTCGTCTACGGCTTCGGCAACGCCGCACCGCGCGACCCCGTTTTGGAGATAGGTAATGTCTTGTCCGAGCACCAAAGAGGCGGCTCGGTAATCTTCCATAAAAACGTTGGATTCGCCGTCGGTCAAAATCGAGTAGAGCCGTCGGGCGATCTCTGCCGCAAGTGCTTCACGAAGCGTCGTGCTCTCCGCAAAAAGCGAGCCCGCCGTTCCTTGCAGCTCCTCGGGAAAATCGACGGTAGAGAGGTTGACGCCGACGCCGACGATCAGATATCGGTCAGCGCCTACGAAAAAGGATTCCGCCAAGATGCCGCAGATCTTTTTGCCATCATAATAGAGGTCGTTGACCCATTTGATGCCCACCGAAATGCCCGTGATTGCTTCGATTGCCTGACGTACGGCAACAGCGGACGCCGTGGTCGCCGTGATTGGATCGGACAGAGCGTCGTTCGTTTTCAGCAACAGCGAGAGATAGATTCCCGTGCTGTGCGGCGAGAAGAAGGAGCGACCCATGCGACCGCGTCCCGCCGTCTGCTCTTCGGCAAGGAAGAGCGCGGGCACGGCGTTGCCATCAATCGCATAGCGCCTCGCTTCGCTGTTGGTAGAGTCGACCGTGGGAAAGAAAAAGAAAGAGAGGGGCGTGTCCGACAGAGCCTGTCGCAGTGTTTGTTCGTTGAACATCGCAATCCTCCTTTTCGTGCGTTCTTAGTGTCAGTATATCATATTTTTTAGGTTTTTTCAATGGGGAAATGCTCGGAAAAGGGCAAAAATTCGGCACTCGTCGGTGCAGAGAACCATTCCATCGGGCGTTCCTCGGTTGGGTGCGTAAAGGAAAGACGGTAGGAGTGGAGCGCAATCGACGAGCCGTCCGCGGGCGCGCCGTAGCGGCGGTCGCCGACCAGAGGCAGCTTACGCGAGGCAAACTGAACGCGGATCTGATGGGTTCGTCCCGTCAGAAGATGAACGCATACGAGCGAGCGGGTGGCGTTCGTGGCGAGAAGCTCGTAAGTAAGCTCGGCTCGCTTGACGCCCTTTCGCTCTTTGGTAACGACAAAGGATTTGCCCTTCTGTCGGTCGTAAAACAGAAGATCGGAGAGCGCTTCGCAAGGCTCGTTCGGTGTTCCGCAGAGAAGTGCGAGATAGTCCTTCCTTAGGGTGCCCTCGGTAATCTGACGAGAGAGATGCGCGGCGACACGGCTTGTACGGGCAAAGACTATCAGTCCCGTCGTGTCGCGGTCAAGGCGATGTACGGGATAGATCTCGCCGCCAAGCTCGGCACGAAGCAGAGAGGGTAGCGTTCCCACACCCTCTCCTTCGGAGAGAATACCAAAGGGTTTTTCGCAGACGGCGATCTCACTGTCGCAATAATGTAGAAAAAGATGATCCATAAGTACCTCAAAAAAGGGCTGCTCTTCCGCAGCCCTGAGTTAATCCGAAAACAGAGAAAAAAGAGAGAAAAGTCCGCGGAGCAGAGTCCAAAATACGGCACATACTCCGACAAAAGCCAGCAGCTTCCACAGAGGAAAACGTGCGCATCCCTTTGAGTGATGGGAGCAAATAGGCGTGCCTTCGCATTCTCCGTCGTATAACGTAAGCATCGTGTCGTACTCTTTTTGTAACTGATATTGGCAAAGGGAAGAGAACATATCGGAAATTTTTCGGTTGGTTTGTTCGTGATAGGAGTTCATAACCATATTCCTTTCGTCGTGTTTTTCGCTTTTAGTATAACACACTCTGCCATCGATATATCCAACGAAAGGGGATAAGAAAATTTTACCATAAATTTGGGAGAGAAGCAAGAGGTTTGAGAATTTTATTTCCAAAGATCGGGATGGACTTGTAAATTCGCAGGATTTGTGTTATAATATAATTTAGTATATTTTGAGGATTTTTCCACATAATATGTAGGATGTAGATATAGGAGGACGATATGCTTTCGACGATCTATAGCGCAGGACTTTACGGTATTGACGGATACGTCGTGACGGTGGAGTGTAATGCGCAGTCGAGAATTCCCGATTTTCAGCTGGTGGGTCTGCCGGACCTCGCCGTCAAGGAAGCAAAGGAGCGAGTTCGTACGGCGTGCGAAAACAGCGGTTTTCGATTTCCTGCGCTGGAGCTGATGCTCAATCTTGCCCCCGCTGACCGACGCAAGGAAGGCTCGGGCTTTGATACTTCCATTCTTCTCGGAATTCTCCGTTGCGGCGGAGTAATTCGTCAAGAGGTTGATTTTTCGGATAAATGCTTTGTCGGAGAGCTGTCTCTGTCGGGAAAGCTTCGTCCGGTGCGCGGTATGCTTTGTATGTGCGTTGCGGCAAGAGATGCGGGGTTCCGTGAATTTTATGCGCCTGCCGAGAATGCGGGAGAGGCATCCGCCGTCGAGGGAATTTCGGTCTATGCGGTAGAGAATATCGCACAGCTCGTCAAGCACCTCAACGGAGAAGAAAAAATGACGCCGATGAGATGCGATAAGAGCGCATTTGAGGCAGCGGTGATGAATACGGCACTCGATTTTGCCGACGTGCGAGGACAGGGAATGGCAAAGAGAGCGCTTGAGGTTGCGGCGGCAGGCGGACACAACGTTTTGCTCATCGGCCCTCCCGGTACGGGAAAGTCGATGCTCTCTAAGAGAATTCCGTCGATTTTGCCTCCGATGACCTTTACCGAGGCGATCGAGGCGACCAAGGTACATTCGGTGGCGGGCACGCTTCCCGAGGGTGTTTCTTTGGTGGCGCAACGTCCGTTCCGCTCACCGCACCATACGATGAGTGCGGTCAGCCTTGTCGGCGGCGGAGTCAATCCTTTGCCGGGTGAGGTTTCGCTGGCACATCACGGAGTACTCTTTCTTGACGAGCTTCCCGAATTTCCAAAGCAGGTCACCGATGCGCTCCGTCAGCCAATCGAGGATCGCCGCGTGACGATCACGAGAGCCAACGGAAGGGTAACCTATCCTTGCTCCTTTATGCTGGTGGGGGCGATGAACCCTTGCCGTTGCGGCTATTTCGGACATCCGACGCAGCCCTGTACTTGCTCGCCTCTTGAGGTTAAGCGCTACGTTTCGCGCATCAGCGGACCGATGCTTGACCGAATCGATATTCAGATCGAGCTGCCCTCTCTTTCCTACGACGAGCTTGCGGCAACCGATCATAAAGAAGAGAGCTCTGCGTCCATCCGTGAACGCGTCACGAAGGCACGCGAGTTTGCTATGGCTCGTATGGGTAGTAGTGAGAGTGTGTTCTGCAACGCTCAGCTCGATTCGGCATCGATTCGAAAGTACTGTGTTGCCGATGAGGCGGCGCAGGGACTTCTCAAGGCGGCGTACGAGCGAATGGGAATGTCGGCGCGAGGCTACGACCGAATTATGCGCGTGGCGCGAACGATTGCCGACCTTGACGGCGTGGAGGTCATTGGAGCAAAACATATTGCCGAAGCGATTCAATATCGCAGCTTAGATAAAAAATATTGGGGAAAATAACGTATGAATAACTCTTATGAGAGTCTGGCACAAGAGATCGTTGCGCTCTCGTCGGTGATGTCGGTATCGGGCTATGAGGCTCGCGGCATGGACGAGATCTGCCGATTGCTTGGCAAAGGCTTTGATCGCGTCGAAACCGACGCGGTCGGAAACTGCTTCCTTTGGAAATATTGCGGCAGAGACGGCGCGCCCAAAATTCTTGTGGATACGCATTTTGACGAGATTGGAATGCTGGTTCGGGAGATCCTTACGGACGGCTTTGTTCGTCTTGTGCCCATCGGAGGACTTTCTCCGTCGGTACTGCAGGCGGCGGACGTGATCCTTTACGGAAAAGAAGCCATTCGCGGCGTGATCGTATCGACACCGCCGCATTTGCGGAGCGCGGACGAGAATCGCTTGCCCGATTGCGAGGAGCTTCTCGTGGATACGGGATACCCGAAGGAGGAGCTCGAAGCGCTTCTTCCTATCGGCTCGCCCGTGGGATTTGCTCCCGTGTACCGCGAGCTTCTTTCGGGAAGACTGGCGGGAAAAAGCTTTGATAATAAAGCCTGTGCCGCCATTGCCGCGCACGCAATCTCCTCGGTTCCGAAGGAGAAGCTGGCAGGCGACGTCGTGTTGATGCTTTCCTCATACGAGGAAACGTCGCGCCTTGGCGGAGCTTCGGCGGGTGCGTTTTCCTGTACTCCCGACTACGCGATGGTGATCGACGTCAATCTTGCTACCGTCCCCGACGTCCCCAAGGTGGAAACGGTTCCGCTCGGCGGGGGACTGTCGATCTCGGTATCGGCGGCAACCGACTTGAATTTGACACGCGCGGTACAAGCACTGTGCAAGGCGCGCGGCATTGCGCATACGATGATTGCCGCGGCGTCCTCCACGGGAACCAATGCGACCTCGATTCAGCTGGTGGACGGCGGAATTCCCACGGTGGATATTGGACTTCCTCTCAGAAATATGCACACCTATAACGAAGTGATCGATCTGTCGGATGCCGAAGCGCTTTGTTCTCTTGTGGAAGCCTTTGTTTGTGATAGAGAGATTGCAGACCGCTTTTGCGGCAGAGAGGAGCTTCCGAGATGAAACGTTACGATAAAGATCTGACGCTGTTGCGTGAGCTTTCTCTGCTCTTTGGTCCGTCGGGCTGTGAGGGCGAGGTTGCCGACACCATCGAGCGCGCGCTCCCCTCGCTTTGCGATTCCTATACGCGTGACCGCATGGGAAACCTGATTGCGCTGATTCGCACGGGAGACCCTGAGAAAAAACAGCGCAGAAAAGTGATGATCTCGGCGCATATGGACGAGGTCGGGGTGATGGTGAGCGAGCTTTGCGAGGACGGACTTCTTCGCTTTGATACGGTCGGTGGCATCGACGTGTCGGTGCTCGAGGGACGGAAGATCACCCTCGAAGGCGCTTGCGGAAAAATTTCGGGGGTGATTGCATCAAAGGCGATTCACCATAAGGAAAGAAAAGACCGCAACAAGCCGACGCCGATGGCGAAGCTGTTCATTGATATCGGTGCGCGCGACCGTGCCGAAGCCGAAGGCTACGTTTCGGTGGGAAGCTTTGGTACCTTTGATTCGGAATTTTACCGCTTCGGAAAGGACGGCGCCTTCGTCAAGGGTAAGGCGCTCGACGACCGAATGGGGTGTGCGGCGATGATCTCGGTGATGTCGTCGCTAATGGGCGATCGTCCCAAAGCCGATCTCGATCTCTATTTTTGCTTTACCGTTCGTGAGGAGATCGGACTTTCGGGTGCGAAGGTGGTAGCGCAGAGAATTGCGCCCGAGCTTGCGATCGTGCTGGAGAGCACGGCGGTTGCCGATCTGCCCGATACCGAGGATGCAAAGCGCGTTGCCGAGCTTGGCGCGGGCGGAGCACTTTCGGTGATGGACCGCTCCACGATTTATGATCGTGATTTTCTTGCCTTTGCAAGATGGATTGCAGAGGAGCAAGCGATCCCCGTGCAGCTCAAAAAATACGTGTCGGGCGGCAACGATGCGGGCTCGATCCACAAAAGCGGTGTCGGCGTCCGTACGCTGGCGCTGTCGGTTCCCACACGCTATCTGCATTCGCCTGCCTGTGTGGCAAGCGTGAGTGATTATCATTCGGTCACCCGTCTGGTCGAAGCAATGCTTCGTTCGATGACGCCCGTGTTGCCGTAAGAAAGGATACGATCAAAATGACGAATTTATATACAACCCTGCAAAAGCTTTGCGCCTGCCCCTCGGTTTCGGGCAGAGAGGAGCGCATTCGAGAAATGCTTCGCGAAATGATCGCGCCGTTTTGCGATGAGGTTTCAGTGGATAATCTCGGAAACCTGATCGCAAAGAAAAAGGGAGCTAAGGCGGACGGAACAAAGATAATGCTGTGCGCCCATATGGACGAGATCGGCTTTCTTGTGACCTTCATTGAGAAAAACGGATTGCTTCGCGTTGCCCCCATCGGAGGCATCAAGTCGGTGTCCGCCGCTTTCACGGAGGTGATCTCGGAGAGAGGCGTGGCGGGCGTTCTCGTGCCCAATACCAAAACAAAGCCCGAGGATCTGTCGACCGACAAATTGTATATCGATCTCGGCGTTAAGGATCAAAAAAGCGCCGAGAGAAAGGTGTCTGTGGGAGATTTCTTCGTGCTTCGCGGCGGTGTTCGCCGACTTGCGGGACGCCGCATCTGCGGCCGTCCGATCGATGACCGCATCGGATGCGCCGTACTTCTGTCGGTTGCTGAACGGCTGAGCCGAACCTCGCTTGACGGCGACGTATATTACGTCTTTTCGGCGCAGGAGGAGGTTGGCGGCAGAGGCGCGCTCCCCGCTGCATTTGCCATTCGTCCCGACGTTTCTCTTTGCGTGGACGTGACGGGAACGGGCGATACCCCCGGTGCCGATGCAATGGCGTGCTCTCTGGGAGAGGGCGTTGCCGTGAAGATCAAGGATAGCTCGCTGATCTGTCACGAAGAGGTGGTTTTCGAACTTTGTCGACTTGCCGAAGAGAACAAGATCCCGTATCAGAGAGAGATCCTGCTCCACGGCGGAACCGACGCTTCGCAAATGCAGCTGGCGGGAAGCGGAAGTCGCGCGGGCGCTCTTTCGATCCCTTGCCGTTATATTCATTCGGCGGTAGAGCTCTGCGAACTCGGTGACGCCGAGGCTTGCGTGGCTCTTGCGGAACAGTTTGTATTAAGTATCAAATAAAGGATAGAATCAAAGATGGAATTTTCAAATGAATTACTGACGCTTGCGGCAAAGGCGGAAAGTGCGCTTTCCGAGCGTTTTGCCGAGATCGACCGCATTGCCTTTGAAAATACGCAGAAGGTTATGGCGGCATTCCGTGAGCATCGCGTGGATGAGGCGATGTTCAATCCTACCAGTGGCTACGGCTACGACGACCGCGGCAGAGATGCACTCGACCGCATTTGGGCAGACGTGATGAATGCCGAGGTAGCGTTTGTGCGTCATCAGATCGTCAACGGAACGCAGGCGCTGACCATCGGTCTTTTCGGTCTGCTCCGTCCGAACGACATTCTCTTTTCGATTGCGGGAAAGCCCTACGATACGCTTGACGAGGTCATTGGAAACGCGGGAGAGGCGGGCAACGGCTCGCTTCGCGACTTCGGTGTCGAGTACCGTCAGGCAGACCTTTTCGAGGACGGAAGCTTTGATCACGAAACCATTCGCCGTGTCCTCACCGAAGAGGGCGAGCGTGTGAAGGTCGTCTTCATTCAGCGCTCGAAGGGATATCTGAATCGCAAGACGCTGAGCGTGGCAATGATCGGCGAGATCGTTCCGCTTGTGCGGGAGCTTGCTCCAAATGCTTATATTGTCGTAGATAACTGTTACGGCGAATTTACCGAGACCCGTGAGCCGACGGCGGTGGGCGTCGATATGATCATCGGATCGCTCATCAAGAACCCCGGCGGCGGAATGGCGGAAACGGGTGGCTACATCGCGGGCACGGCACGCGCCGTGGAGCTTGCATCCTACCGTCTGACCTCAGTAGGCTGCGGACTTGAGGTCGGCGCCTCGATGGGACAGAATAAGCCGATGTTTAAGGGACTTTTCTACGCACCGCATACTACGGCGCAGGCGCTCAAAACCGCTTGCCTCGCCGCATATATCTTCGGAGAAGAGGGTCTTGGCTTTACGGTCGAGCCCAAGTGGAACGAGCCGAGATACGACATTATTCAGTCGGTCATCACGGGTTCGCGTGAGGGACTTTGCGCTTTCTGTCGCGGAATTCAGGCAGGTTCGCCCATCGATTCCTTCGTAACGCCCGAGCCTTGGGCAATGCCCGGATATTCGGACGAGGTCATTATGGCGGCAGGCGCGTTTACGCAGGGCTCGTCGATCGAGCTCTCGGCAGACGGACCGCTTCGTCCCCCCTATACCGCATTTTTCCAGGGCGGTCTGACCTATGAAAGCGGCAAGATCGGTATCCTCTCTGCGGCAAAGGAAATGATGAAACTGCTTTGAAGTTTTTGATCAAGCTTTTTTTAAAAAGCTTGTCCGAGCCGGCGGGAGCGCCGGTCGCCCGTCGCAACGGGCGAAAACCCCCATCGTTAGGAAGCGCCCGAAAGGGTGAATTTCTGTTTGCGAAGCAAACAGAAAGAGGGAAAACCACAAGTGGGGTTTTCCCTTAAAGGGACGAGTGTTACTATAGCTACATAATTTTTAAAAAAGAGGGTAGCTATGCTGTTTTCGTCGCTCGAATTTCTCTATTTGTTTTTGCCGATCACGCTTCTTCTGTATTTCGTTTGCCCGCCTGTGGCGCGGAATGCGGTGTTGCTTTCCGTTAGTCTGATCTTTTACGGCTTTGGTGAGCCGATCTACGTCTTTTTGATGATCTTTACGATCGGCGCGGACTATTTGTTTGGATTGTCAATTGCAAAACGGGTGCGCGGCGGAGCTTCGCCAAAGCGACTTTTATGGAGTGCTGTGGCGTTCAATCTCGCCCTGCTTGGCTTTTTCAAGTATTATGATTTCTTTGCGAGGACGGCAGGACTTCCCACGCTCGGACTTTCGCTTCCGATCGGTATTTCCTTTTACACCTTTCAGGCGCTTTCCTACGTGATCGACGTGGCGCGCAGCGAGGTGGCGGCACAGAAAAATCCCGTGACCTTCGGCGCGTACGTCACGCTCTTTCCTCAGCTGATCGCAGGACCGATCGTACGCTATTCCGAGGTTGACGCACAACTTTCGCATCGAAAGCATACACTCGCTCGTGCCGCCGACGGAATTTCGCTGTTTTGCGTCGGACTTGCCAAAAAGGTGCTTCTTGCCAATCCCGCAGGCGAGCTTTGCGAGGCGCTTCTGCTTCGTCTTTCCGACGAGGCGGGGAGAACGGTGATGGGCGCGTGGCTCTGGCTGATTCTGTTTGCGGCGCAGATTTATTTTGACTTTTCGGGGTATTCGGAGATGGCGGTGGGACTCGGACGGATCTTCGGCTTTGAATTTCCCACCAATTTTCGCTATCCCTATCTTGCCCGAAGTATTACCGAATTCTGGCGGCGGTGGCACATCACGCTCTCCTCGTGGTTTCGGGAGTACGTGTATATTCCGCTCGGCGGCAACCGCAAAGGACGATTGCGCACCTATCGAAATCTTTTGATCACGTGGGCGCTCACGGGACTCTGGCACGGAGCCGAATGGAATTTTCTTTGGTGGGGACTCTACTTTTTCTTGCTTCTCTCCTTGGAAAAAGCGTTTCTCGGAAAGAAGCTTGAGCGGTGTCCGTTGCCCGTTCGGCACGGATACGCGCTGTTCTTTATTTTGATCGGCTGGCTTATTTTTGCCTCGGACGGCACGCTTCCGATCGGCGGCTTGTCGCTCTGTCGGTGCCTGTTTGGAATCGGATGCGCGTCCTTCTCGGATGCCATCGTCCGATATGAAGCAATTCGATTTTTACCGCTTCTTTGTATTATGGTAATCGGTGCGACGCCGCTTCCCAGAAAGCTGTTTTATATCGCGCTGGGAGATCGACCGAGGGCGGCGGGTGCGTCGCGGCTGCTTCTTTGCCTCGCATCCTTGCTGATTTGTACGGCGTATCTCGTCGATTCTGGATACAATCCGTTTCTTTATTTTCGATTTTAAGTTCAAATTTTTATCATTACGGAGAATGTTATGACCAGCTTTTTGTGTAAGCTTTTTATTAAAAATGGGGACGATCTCAAAAATCCTGCTGTGCGCCGCGCCTACGGAACGCTGGCGAGCGTGGTGGGTATCGTAACGAATATCCTGTTGGCATTTTTTAAACTGCTTGCAGGACTTCTTTCGGGCGCGATCTCGGTGACGGCGGACGGTCTGAATAACCTTTCGGACGCGGGCTCGCAGGTCGTGTCGCTCATCAGCTTCAAGATGTCGGCAAAGCCCGCCGACCGCGATCATCCCTTCGGGCATGCGCGGATCGAATACGTGGCGTCGATGATCGTTTCCTTTTTGATTCTTCTGGTTGGCTTTGAGCTTCTCAAGGAGTCGATCGCAAAGATCTTCACTCCCACCGAAACCGAGGTATCGCTTCTCGTGATCATCGTGCTTTCGATCTCGGTGCTCGTCAAGCTTTGGCTTGCCATCTTTAACCGAACGGTCGGAAAGCGGATTTCCTCTTCGGTGGTCTGCGCTACGGCAACTGACAGCCTCTCGGACGCGATCGCGACGGCGGCGGTGCTCGTTGCCGCGCTGATCGACCGCTTTACGGGCTTGCGTACCGACGCATATATGGGAATTGCCGTCGGATCGCTGATCTTCGTTGCGGGTATCCGTATTCTTAACGACACGAAAAATTCCATTCTCGGTAGCGCCCCCGAGCCTGAGGTGGTCGAAGGCATCGTGGCGATTACCAAGGAATATCCCGAGGTGCTCGGCATTCACGATATGGTGGTGCATAACTACGGACCCGGCAATACCATCGCCTCGTTCCACGCAGAGGTCGACGGCGCGGTGAACGCCTTTATCACGCACGACGTGATCGATACGGTGGAGCGTCGGCTTTGGCAGGAGATGGGCGTGCGTGCGACGGTACATATGGATCCCATTGTGACCGACGACGAGCGCGTCAGCGCATTGCGTGAAACGGTACGCGAGGTGGTGCAGGGAATCGATGCGCGTCTTGGAATTCACGATTTCCGTTTTGTTGAAGGTATGACACATTCGAATCTGATTTTCGACGTTTCGGTTCCGTTTGAAATCAAGGATACGGACGAGCAGATCAAGCGAATGATCAGCTTGCGCATCAGCGAGGTCGACCCCAATTATTTCGTGGTGATTACCGTAGACAGACAATAAAGGAGACAAAATGAACGAAGTTATCAACCATTACGATCAATTGATTGAAGAAAACAATGATCCTGTTCACGATCCCAAACCATTGCGCGATTATATGGATCAATGGGATGGAGTAAAATTTATTGACGCAATGGACTTGGATCAAGGAAAATCTGTGTTGGAGATCGGAGTAGGTACGGGGCGTCTTGCGCAAAAGACTGCGCCAAATTGCAAGGAGTTTTGCGGCATCGATATTTCTCCCAAAACGATCGTAAGAGCCGCCGAAAACCTTTCTTCTTTTTCAAATGTCAATCTTATTTGTGATGATTTTTTATCGTATGCTTTTTCGATGAAATTTGACGTGATATACTCTTCGTTGACGTTTATGCATATCAAGGAGAAGCAGTCGGCAATCGATAAGGTGTCCTCTTTGTTGCGGAAACGTGGTGTTTTTGTTTTATCCATCGACAAAAATCAAAGCGAAGAAATTGATATGGGAAATCGAAAGATCAAAATTTATCCCGACACTCCCGAACGGATCAAGCAAACGATATCAAAGGCAAATTTGTCTTTGACAGACGAATTTGAAACAGAATTTGCACATATTTTGGTCGCAAAAAAAGCCTCCCTTGTGTAAAGGGAGGTGGCACGCGAAGCGTGACGGAGGGATTGTAAAAGTTAGTTACAAAGTGAAAACAATCCCTCACCGCCTACGGCGGAGCTCCCTTTACACAAGGGAGCCTTTTCTTTTAGTGCTTTTTGTTAATTATAAAAAAGGTCGCATCAATCGATGCGACCTTTTCTGATAGCTTACGCTCCAAGCATTGCGGCACCGATGATGCCTGCGTCGTTCTTGAGCGTTGCGATGCGAAGCTCGGTGGCGGGAACGTGATTTCCGCCGTAGCGTTCTGCCGCAACCAGCGGGAGAATAGCGTCGATGAGCGATTGACCCTCGTTCGAAATACCGCCGCCGATCGAAACGACCTCGGGCTGGAAGATATTGATGATGTTGGTCAGACCGCAGGCGAGGTACTTGATATACTTGTCGTGCACCTCTTTGCCCGCCTCGTCGCCCGCTCTCATCGCGTCAAACGCGGTTCTTCCCGAAACCTTGGAAGCATCCGCCATAATGGTCTTACGGCCGCTTGCGGCACACTCCTCGATCTTTTCCTTGGTCATACGGATCAGTGCCGTTGCCGAGGAATACGCCTCCCAACAGCCGCGTCTTCCGCAGCCGCACGGTGCGCCGTCAAGCTCAATAACGATATGACCGAGCTCTGCTCCTGCGTAGTTAAAGCCAGAATAGATCTTTCCATTGATAATGATACCGCCGCCGACACCCGTGCCGAGCGTGATCATAATGTTGTTCTTTGTGCCCTTTGCCGCACCCGCGACAGCTTCGCCCCAAGCGGCGGCATTGGCGTCGTTCTCAATATGAACGCCGCACTCTGCGCCGAGCATATTCTTCAGCGTGTCTGCGATAGGATAGTGCAAAAAGGAGGGAAGATTGCAGGAGTAAACGAGAACTCCCGTATCGTGGTTGGCAATGCCGGGCGTTGCGATTCCGATTCCGTCAACGTCCTTGATCGAAATATTTTGTGCGGCACATACCTCACGGCAAAGCGTTGCAATATCCGCAACGATGGCTTCGCTTTCGCGGTTTGCACCCGTGGGAAGGCTCTTCTTTTGAATGATCTGAAATTTGTCGTTCACAAGACCGACGGCGATGTTCGTTCCGCCAAGGTCTACACCGATTCTGAACATATTGATTCCTCCATGTATGGTATATATTTTATTTTTTTGCGGTTGACTTTTTTGCCTTTTCAAATTGCTTTTCACAAAGCGAGGCGAGCGGACAAGAATCGCACGTCGGTGTGCGCGCCGAGCAGGTATCTCTGCCGAACTGAACGATTCTGTGGCAAAAATCCGATTGTTTTTCGGGCGCAACCAGCTCCGAGAGGATCTTTTCAACCTTGTGCGGATCCTTCAGGGACGGGTCGTACATACCGAGCCGTCCGCCAATGCGGATGCAGTGCGTGTCGGCAACGATGCCGGGGAGTCCGTAAATATCTCCGAGTAGAAGATTTGCGATCTTTCTGCCAACGCCGGGCAGAGAAAGCAGCTCTTCCATCGTGTCGGGCACGCGTCCGTCGTATTTGTCGCGGATGATCGTGCAAGCCTCCTTGATGCTTTGCGCCTTGGTGCGGAAAAGTCCGCAGGGACGGATCAGATCCTCAATGCTCTCCAGAGGTGCGTCGGCAAGCTCGGAGAGGGTAGGATAGACCGAAAAGAGCTCTCGGCAGACGAGGTTGACACGCGCGTCGGTGCACTGTGCTGAAAGGCGCGCCATGACGAGAAGACGCCAAGCCTCTCCGCCGTACTCCAGTGCACAAATCGCATCGGGATAAATTTCCTCCAGCGCGGCGACGATTTCCGTCATGCGCGCTATTTTTTGTGCTTTCGTCATACTTTTTTCGCGGCGGTAAAGAGCGTTCCCACGTGACCGCCGTCCATCAGGGTATAGAGAATTTCGGGATCGTGTCCGTTGAGAATGAACATCGGAATACCCGCTTCGGTGACAAGCTTTGCTGCCTGGAGCTTTGCTACCATTCCTCCCGTTCCGCGATCGGTGCCCGCGCCGCCCGCTTTTTCGTAGATCTCGTCAATATTGTCTACGCGGGGAATCAGGCTTGCGTCGGGATTCGTGCGGGGATCGGCATCGTAAAGACCGTCGACGTCCGAAAGGTTCAGCAGAAGATCTGCTCCGCTGAGGAGTGCGACGTACGCCGAAAGAATATCGTTTCCTCCGAACTTGGTCAGCTCGTCGGTCGAAACCGAGTCGTTTTCGTTGACGATCGGCAAACAGCGCATCTCGAGCAGACGGCGGAAGGTATTTTCGGCGGCGGTACGGCGGACGGGATTGGTCAGAACGTCCTTGGTCATCAGAATTTGCGCGACGGTGTGACCGTAATCCGAGAAGAAGCGGTCGTACAGCTTCATCAGCTCGCTCTGCCCGATGGCCGCCATGGCCTGCTTTTCCTCCGGGGTCTCGGGGATGTGCCCGAAGCCCGCCTTGGCGACGCCCGCACTGACGGCACCCGAGGAGACCAATACC
>JAGBSP010000067.1 GCA_017631855.1 Clostridia bacterium
CGGCGCCCTCGACGACCCGTAAAAGCGAAACAATTCTCAAAGAACACGGCGTCGCTCGTACTGCGCGACACGATATGTTTCAAAGCAAACTTCCTTCTGCATCACGGGTCGTCGAGGGCGCCGACCCCTACCGAGGTGAACTGAAAAGCTTCCTTATCGATCATCGTGTTATCTTGCCGATTTTTTATTATTTTTAAAATACCTCTTGACAAGCCGATTCTTTTTATATATAATAAATAGGTAAGAATGAGGGAGTAGTCGCGCGCGCTGACGCGTAGCAAGTCAACAACCACGGTCGGCTTCGACTTGGCTTGCTTTAAAGAACCAGACTCAATATACGCACTGTGCGTATATTGGGCTTTTTTTTATGAAAAAATAAAAAAGGAGAAATATATTATGTGGATTCAAGTAGTACTTTTTGCCATTGGACTTGTGATGCTCATTAAGGGCGGCGACTGGTTCGTGGACAGTGCATCCGGAATTGCCCGTCGCTTCCATCTGCCCGAGCTTTTGATCGGCGCTACCGTCGTTTCGATTGGTACGACGCTGCCCGAGGTGATGGTATCGGCACAGGGCGCGATGGCGGGATCGGGCGGTATGGCGTACGGAAACGCCGTCGGCTCGATTATTTGCAACACCTCGCTGATTGCCGCGCTGACCATTGCGATCAAGCCGGGAAAGGCAGAACGCAAGTCGATGATCATTCCCGTTGCCTTTTTCTTTGGCGTTGCGGCGTTTTACGTTACCATCGCTTATACGGCGCGTCGCTTTGAGCGCTGGATGGGATTTGTGCTTCTTGCGTTGTTTGTGATCTACCTTACGATGACGCTTCTTTCGATGAAGAAGTCGCAAAAGAACGAGATCGAGGATCTTCCTGATGTATCTGCCGCGGCACCCGTCGAGGAGGACGGGGAAGAGGAAGCACCCTTCTCGCTCAAGGGTCTGATCGTTGAAGCTCTCGTCATTGCCGTCGGTGCGGCTCTGATGTTCTACAAGGGCGGTATGATCCGATACATCGGTATTGCAATGCTTGCGGTATTTCTCGTGTATGCCGTCATTCGTATGGCGCGTCGCCGTACGACGATGGGAATGCTTCGCGAGATCCTGTTTTTGGTCGTTGGTGCGGGTGTCATCGCAGGCGGTGCCAATCTGCTCGTCGACAGCGGTACGGCAATTGCCGAGGCGGTTGGTGTGCCCGATACCGTCATTGCTTTGACCTTCGTTGCTCTGGGTACTTCGCTTCCCGAGCTTGTCACGGCAATTACCTCGCTTCTCAAGGGACACGGTGCGCTCTCGCTTGGTAACATTATCGGTGCAAACCTCTTCAATCTCGTGCTTGTCAGCGGAGTTTCGGTGGCAATCTCTCCCTTCGATATTCCGTTCTCCTCGATGGTGGCAGGTCTGCCCTCGTCGCTCGTGATCGATCTGCCCGTGATGCTCGGTGTAATGCTTCTGATGACGGTTCCCGCGCTCATTCGTCAAAAGCTTTCGCGCGTGCAGGGAATTCTCCTGCTCGGTATTTACGCGGCGTTCTGCACGCTTCAGTTTGTTCTTTAATTTACATTATTATCAATAAAGGAAACGATTATGGAAATTTTATACGAAAATCTTCTTCTGCTGTTCCAAAACGGCGGATGGCAGAGAGTGGTGATGTGGCTCATCGGCGGACTTCTCATTTATCTTGCCATCAAAAAGGATATGGAGCCGACGCTCCTTCTTCCGATGGGATTTGGCGCAATCATCGTCAATATTCCCGCAATTTACGACGGAGCGCTCTCCACGCTCTTCTCGGCAGGTATCTCAAACGAGCTCTTTCCGCTGATCCTCTTTATCGGTATCGGTGCGATGATCGACTTCGGTCCGATCCTCTCAAACCCGAAGCTGATGATCTTCGGTGCGGCGGCACAGTTCGGTATCTTCTTTACCTTCAGCTTAGCCTCGCTCTTCTTCGAGCTTCCCGAGGCGGCGTCGATCGGTATCATCGGTGCGGCAGACGGTCCTACGGCAATCGTCGTAGCGCAGAAGCTGCTCGGTAACGCGTCGCAGATTACGGGTGCGATTATGGTGGCGGCATACTCGTATATGGCGCTCGTTCCCGTCATTCAGCCTCCGATCATCAAGCTCCTGACGACCAAGAAGGAGCGAATGATCCGTATGCCCTATAAGCCCAAGAACGTGTCGAAGACGACGAGAATTCTGTTCCCGATCATTATTACGATTATCGCGGGACTGATTGCTCCCGAATCGATCGACCTTCTCGGCTTCTTGATGTTCGGTAACCTCATCCGCGAGTGCGGCGTGCTCAACTCGCTCTCCGAAACCGCGCAAAAGGTGCTTGCAAACCTCATTACCATCTTCCTCGGTATCACGGTAGCAACGCAGATGACGGCAGATAAATTCCTGCAGCCTGCAACCTTGCTCATTCTCGGACTTGGACTCTTCGCCTTCATCTTTGATACGGCAGGCGGAATTCTCGTTGCTAAATTGATCAACGTCTTCTCGAAGAAGAACAAGATCAACCCGATGATCGGTGCGGCAGGTATTTCGGCGTTCCCGATGTCGGGACGAGTGGTGCATAAGATGGGCTTGAAGGAGGATCCCTCGAACTTCCTTCTGATGCACTCGATCGGTGTCAACGTGTCGGGACAGATCGCCTCGGTTATCGCAGGCGGACTCATTCTCAGCTTTATGCTTTAAGGAGGGATAACGATGGATATTTTCGGAAAATTCAGTGTGGAACGCTTTGTTTCCTCTCTTCAATATATGTGGAAGGGAATGCTTGCAATCTTTATCGTCATCGGTGTAATTATTCTGGTGACGGTTCTGATGAACTCCTTCTTCTCGAAGCTCGCGGCAAAGAAACAAGACAAGGAAAACAATGCGTAAATAAAAAATGGCGTAGCCGTGAAAATCACGGCTACGCTTTTTTGATTTAAAATTCAATGGTAAACCGATGGGTGACGTCGATCTCCCCTTGAAGTACCCGTACCGATGCCAGCTGTTCCTTCTTAATCACGGCTTCTACGGTAATACCGCCCTTGGCGGCGAGCTTGAAGGAAACGTCGGTATTGTGTGGGAAGGCGGGTAAAATTCGAATGATCTTGCTATCGCTTTGCAGAAGCATTTCGTTGACGGCAACGAGGAAGATTCCCGAAGCAGTACTGAACCAAGGAAGTCGGCGGCAGGCGTCTTCGTTGATCTCAAACATTTCGTGGAATACTCCGACCGAGGCATAGGACTGTCGTAGGGCATCGTATGCTTTTTCTCCCAGCTTTGCTCTGGCATATCCCAGCGCTTTCCAGCAAGCATACCACGGAGAAATTTTCTTTCCGACGGGATACATGTTGCCAAAGGAGTCGCCTTGATTTTCAAAATCCTCCCACGCGCGGAGCATTTTTTCGTCGGTATCTTCGAGAATATCAAACGGGAATTTTCCTGCAAATACCGCAATGCTTTTTTGCTTGCAGCCGAGATGCGGAACGTAAGTTTCGTTTTCCACGGGCAGATTTTTATAGAGTTTCTCTGCCGTGTCCTCGCATTCGCTTGCGTACGCTTCATCGACGTTCAAAATTTTGGCGGCTTTGGCGCAGCAACGAAGAAGCTCGATGCAGCCGCAGACGGTCATAAAAGGATGCTCAACCGAAGCGCCAAGACGCTCAAGGTCGGTACATTTTCCGATATAAAGACGTTCTCCGTCTCGATATAGCATATGCTTGGTGATGAATTTCGCGCAGGCGCGGATCATCGGGTAGCATTCCTCAAGAAAGCTCTTATCTTGGGAATATTCAAAATATTCGTATGCTCCGATGCCGACGAGCGGGATGTGGAAAATATGGTCGAGCCAACAGCCGAGCGGTGCAAGCTCAAAGTCCGCATGCTCTCCGCTTTCCCAAAGGAAGCGAGCCATATCCTCGGTGTCTTCGTTTCTGTGGTAGTCGCTGGCGCGCTTGATGGCAGGCGTGAGGCAGACCTTCGAACGGAAGGAGGGTACTCGCTTGGCTAATTGTAATCGGTTGGCACCAAGCAGACCGAGGTAGGAGGTATATTCGTCAAACGCAAAAAATCTTCCGTCCCATGCTCCGTTGTTGAGTCCTACGGCGATCGAATAGTTCGTAGTGTTGCATTTGACACCGTAGAGCGCGGTTTTGTAGATGCTGTTCAGCATTTCGTCCGAGGTATGTACGTAGCCTAACTCGGAAAACGCTTTGTAATGCTGCTCACATTCGTCGAGCAATCCGTCAAAGCGCAATGCGCGGATCTTTGCTTGGTATTCTTGCAAGATTTGAGCAAAATCCACGCCGTTCATATCGTCTTCCAATATATAATAGAAGTTCACCTCGTCACCGTCGAGGACTTCAAAGGTGAGGCGAGCACCGTTCTCGAGGAGGGATACGGTGAAATCCTTGTCTATCCAAGCGCGGAGCTCTCCCGAAAAGACCTCCATACCGTACATTTTAAAGCCGATGCAACAAACGCCATCGCGCACTTCAGCAGGGGAGGTTGTGATATACTTTTCGATCTCGGGGGCGTGTCCGAACAGTGTAACGTCATAGAAAAATTGTCTTTTCTCGTTACAACGGAAGGTCTTTTTTAGCGCGTAGATATTCTGCTCGGGGTGGATAAATCCTTGAGAATGAATGCTCGTTCCGTCCTCGTAAAGGCAATCGCTTTCAAAGAAGCCACGCTCGGCGCGGAGCGTTTGCGACCATTCCGTCAAATTGGAATTGGCACGAAACACGAATTTTCCAAAGGGGAAGAGCCTTGCTTGCAGAGAGTGGCAAAGTCCGCTTCGCCTTGCGGCGCGGACAACGATGCCGTCAAAGGCGGTGATTCCTTTCTGACGGTATTCGGGCTTAGTGTAGCCGAGCGTTCCCTCGGCATCGGGTGCCATCGTGATCTCTCCGTTGGAGAGAAAGGGAGGAAAATAGCAGCTTCGGTTTTCGGTGCTGTGATACGTCATCGTTGATGATCTCCTTATCAAATTTGCTGATTTCATTATACCTGCAGAGAAAAGGAATTGCAATGTTTCAATTACTCGTATTATTATCCAAATTACGCATTTGCTTGACTTTCTGCGTTTTTTTTGATAGAATGATAGAGAAATCTACAAGAGAGGTGTACAAATGTTTGTGAAGCATTTTCTTCCGGACGACGGTGGAATTTATGTTACGGAATTCGGGCATAGCAGGATCGAACAATCAAAAAGTGTAGGACCTTGGTCGAGAGAAATGTATATTCTTCATTACGTTACCAAGGGCGCTTGCGAGTTTTCAGGCTTTTGCGTGGGGCAGGGACAAGCGTTTTTGATTGCCAAAGGGCGCTTTCACTCCTTTACCGTCAGCGATGATTACGAGCATTATTGGATCGGCTTTGACGGGGAGGCGGTGGGACAGATCTTCAAAGCGTTTGGATTGGAATGTCGTGCGCATCAGTTGTTTTTTGTTGATCACAGTGAGATCGTTGCCGCACGCTTTGCGGAGCTGTTTCAAAAAATCAGCGGTGAGGACGGTCAAGATGCGGCGGACCTCTCCTCGGGAATTCTTTCGGCGCTGACGGCAATGCTTCCGCTTTTGAAAGAGGAAAAGCACGCAGAAGCATGTGAGAGAAGAAACTATGCGGAGCAGGCACAGAGAGTGATAGAAAGCAATTATATGTATCCGATCAAAATGTCGGAGATCGCGGATCAAATTCATATCAGCGAAAAGCATATGTATCGCGTGTTTTTAAAACGATTTCGTATGTCACCGCAACAATATTTGTTCAAGACGAGAATGAAGATTGCCAAAAAGCATTTGATGGAAACCGATTTCTCGGTCAAGGAAGTGGCTCAATCGGTGGGGTATAGCTCGCCGCCATCGTTTTGCAAAGCATTTTTAAAGGTGTACGGTGTCACTCCAACCGAGGTGAAAAAATAAAATAAAAAAATCAAAAAAATTTTTAAAAACCTATTGACAAACAAAAAAAGTGTGATATAATATAATCAAGATCGGTTCTCAATAAGGAAGGAGTATTAAGATGGCGACCAAAGAAACCAATCAAAAACGAAATACTCTGCAAAAGAGAATCGTTCAAGACGTCTTTTGCAGTATGCACAACCACCCGTCCGCGGGAATGGTGTACGAGGCAGTGCAGGAGAAATTCCCCGGCATCAGCCGCGCGACGGTTTACCGACTGCTCGCCGAAGCGGCAGAGGAGGGAAAGATCCAGCGCCTGAAGCTGATCGACGCAAACGATCGTTACGATATTACCATGGGAACGCATCACCACGTGGTGTGTCGGACCTGCGGTGCTGTCGCAGACGTGAGTGTTGAGGTTGATCACAAGCACCTGACCGAGACGGCGGAAGGACACGAGGGCTTCCTGATTGACGGATGTCACCTTGAGTTTGTTGGCATTTGCGAAAATTGTCGCAATCAAAATATTTCAAAAATTTTTATTTAAAAAAAGGAGATCAAAGATTATGGCAAAGTTTGTATGTTCTGTATGCGGTTACGTTCACGAGGGAGATGCTGCTCCCGAAAGATGCCCCCAGTGCAAGGTTCCTGCAGAGAAGTTCAACAAGATGGAAGAGGATAAGCTCACTTGGGCAGCAGAGCACGTCGTTGGCGTAGCACAGGGCGCACCCGAGGATATTATGATGGATCTGAGAGCAAACTTCATGGGCGAGTGCACCGAGGTTGGTATGTACCTTGCAATGGCAAGAGTTGCTCACCGTGAGGGTTACCCCGAAATCGGTCTTTACTGGGAAAAGGCAGCTTACGAGGAAGCAGAGCACGCTGCAAAGTTTGCAGAGCTTCTCGGTGAAGTTGTTACCGACAGCACCAAGAAGAACCTTGAGATGAGAGTTTCTGCAGAGAACGGCGCAACCGAGGGTAAGTTCGACCTCGCAAAGAGAGCAAAGGCGCTGAACCTCGACGCAATCCACGATACCGTTCACGAGATGGCTCGCGACGAAGCAAGACACGGCAAGGCATTTGCAGGTCTGCTTGAGAGATACTTCGGTTAATTGATTCCCGCATAGGCGGACGACCAATGGTCGCCCCTACAAATTCATAACATTTTAATCATCGGAGGAAAAGAAGATGCAAGAGAATTACATGGTTTGCAACTGCAAGCAGGTAAGCTACGCGGATATTGCCAACGCGCTTGACACACATAAGGATTTCGGCTCGGTTCTCGAGGCATTCGAGGACGTGCAGAAGGTGACTCATTGCTCTACGGGATGCGGCGGTTGCCACCAGAAGGTCTTGGATCTGATCTCCGAGATTATGATGGGAAAGTAATATTTCGGCGAATTACAATACATCTGTCAACGACAGAGAAGGAGAACACCATGAACGATAAGATCAAGGCATTGCTCAACGAGCAGATCAATAAGGAGCTGTACAGCGCGTATCTTTACGTAGATATTGCCAATTATTACGATGAATTGGATCTCGATGGCTACGCAAACTATTATATGGTACAGGCGCAAGAGGAGCGCGACCACGCACTGCTGTTTATGAAATATATGCAGAACAACGGTTGGAAGGTCACGCTGGAAGCGATCGCAAAGCCCGATAAGACCTATGGAAACATTCTTGATCCTCTCGAGGCTGCCGCAGAGCACGAGCGCTACGTCACCTCGCTGATCAACACGATCTATCACGAGTGCTATGAGGCAAGAGATTATCGTACGATGAAATTCCTCGACTGGTTCGTTGATGAGCAGATGGAGGAAGAGGACAACGCGGATTCGATGATCAACCGCTATAAGCTCTTCGGAAGCGATCCCAAGGGTCTGTACGCACTCGATCAGGAATACGCAGGTCGCGTTTATACCGCGCCGAGTCTGGTTCTTTAATTTAAAAAAAGGAGAAAAAACCGATGAAATACGTATGCCCCTGCGGCTATGAATACGATCCCGCTTTGGGCGATCCCGATAACGGCGTCGCTCCCGGCACGGCTTGGGAAGACGTTCCTGCTGATTGGGTCTGCCCCGTTTGCGGACTCGACAAGGATTCGTTCGACGCTGCGGAATAATTAAAAAATTAAGGAGCGAGCTTCGGCTCGCTCCTTTTTGTGTTTTTATTGTTTTGTATTATATTCTAAAAATTTTTGGCAAGCAATGGAGTGATAAGGGTTGCTTTTTTGATAAAAATAAATGTTTCTTGTGATTTCCGGATCGGTTAACTTGTAATAGCAGATTGCTTTATTTGAAGCAATCTTTTTTATCAGGGTATCACTGACCCAAGAGATTCCCATTCCCGAGCAAGAAATATGATACGCGGTCATTTGTTGATCCAGACGAAATGGGATGTTTGGTGTCATTTTATGTTTTTTGAAGAGAAGATCGGCACGCTTTCCCGTATCGTTTTCGGAATTGAGCAGAATAAAAGGCTCCTCCGAAAACGCTTCCAATGCGATGGCGCAGTCCGCTGAGAGATGCTTGTTTTCTTTGACGTCATCCGCGCTAAATGCAAAGCGCTTAAGCTTTTGGTTTGCCTTAAATGTTGTGGGAACTGCCAACAAAATCGTTTCCGAGGTATAAAGAATCGAGGTGATATTTTCATTTTTGATGATCGCGTTATCGATGATGATATCAAGATTTCCTTCCGAGAGCTCACGGATCAGATTTTTTGTATTGTTCTCGAATATTTTGATATCGACGTGCGGGTATTTTTGATGGAATTCAGAAATCATAGCAGGGAGCATAAAAGAGGAAAAAAGACTGCTGCCGCCAATCTTGATTTCGCCCGACAAAAGATTGACGTGGTCGTTGATATAGCTTTCGAATTCCCGCTCCATCCGCTCCATTTCAAGAGCGTGATGAACGTATTTCTTTCCTACTTCTGTGAGCGTGATGGGAGATGTCGTGCGATCAAAGATGGGAAGGGAGACCTTTTCCTCGATTCGTTTGACGCTTGCGCTAAGTGACGGTTGCGAAATGTATAGCTTTTCGGCGGCTTTGGAAAAGCCTCCTTCTCTGGCAATTGCTAAAATATATTCCTTGTTTTTAAACATAACCCCTCCATAACTTTAGAGTTATAAAAAATATATTATAATATGTATTTGATTATATCACATTCTTGTTGTATAATCAATAGGAAATTTGTTTTTTACAGAAAGGAAGAAAAAATGCAAGCTTACAGAGAAGAGTATGATTCGATCGGTGCAAGGCTGATCCCAGCCGATGCCTATTATGGGGTGCAGAGTCTGCGTGGTGCGGAAAATTTTCCAATTACGGGGAGCGGAATGCATCCACAATTTCTTCGGGCGATCGTAGAATTGAAAAAAGCGGCGGCGATCACCAACCGTGACGCTGGGGTGATCGATGCTCGGATTGCTGATGCGATGATCTGCGCCTGTGACGAAATATTGGAAGGAAAGCTTCTTGAAAACTTTATTACCGATGCCGTGCAGGGCGGGGCAGGAACATCAGTCAACATGAATGCCAATGAGGTGATTGCCAATCGGGCGATTGAAATCCTTGGCGGGCAAAAGGGCGATTATCGGATCGTCCACCCGAACGACCACGTCAACTGCGGTCAGTCGACCAATGACGTGATTCCCAGCGCGGGACGGATTGCCACGGTCAGACTTTTGCAGCAAGCCTTGGAATCTTTGACAAAGCTACAAAGTGTCTTTGCCGAAAAATCTCGAGAGTTTCAAGGGTTAATCAAAATGGGACGCACCGAAATGCAGGATGCGGTGCCAATCAGCTTTGGGCAGGTGTTCGGTGCTTATGCTTCGGCACTTACGCGAGATATCCGTAGATTCGGACTTGCCATCGAGGAGATGTCTGTGGTCAATATGGGCGGAACTGCGATTGGTACAAGTATCAATGCTCATCCCGACTACGTCAAAGGAATTACCGCGAATATTCAAACAGTGACGGGATTGGAAATCACACAAGCTGACGATCTCGTGGATGCAACACAAAATCTCGATTCGTTTGTTTTCGTTTCGGGGATTGTGAAAGCCTGTGCGGTGACACTTTCTAAAATTGCGAATGACATTCGTCTGATGTCTTCGGGACCGAGAACGGGCTTTGGTGAAATCAACATTCCGCCAAAGCAAAATGGATCTTCGATTATGCCGGGCAAGGTGAATCCTGTGATGCCTGAGATGATGAGCCAAGTCGCTTTTCATATTATTGGCAATGACACGACGATTACACTTGCGGCGGAAGCGGGACAGCTGGAGCTCAATGCGTTTGAACCGGTGATGTTTTACCGTTTGTTTGAATCGCTGGATACACTTCGGAACGGCGTGGAAGTTTTTGGAAACGAATGTATCAAGGGCATTACTGTGAATGCTACAAAATGTCGAAACGACATTGAAAACAGCATCGGAATTGTTACCGCGCTTTGCCCCTACATTGGATACGCTAAAGCGGCTCATATTGCCAAGCGAGCGTTACGCGAGAATAGAAGTGTTAGATACCTTCTTTTGGAAGAAGGTGTGATCTCTGCGGAACAGCTCAATGAGATCCTCGATCCGATGAAAATGACATAATTGAAATCCGCCGATTGGGTCTGCCCCGTCTGCGGTCTTGACAAGGACTCGTTCGAAGCTGCGGAATAAGTCAATAAAAAACAAGAGAGCAGAGAAATCTGCTCTCTTTGTTATTTCCATGCGCTTGGTGGGACTCCGAATACACGTTTGAAAACTCTGCTGAAATAATAGGGGGAAGAAAATCCCGAAAGCTCTGCTACGGTAGCAATGGAATATTCTCCCGTCGCCAGTAGGTCTGCGGCGTATTGTAATTTTTTGCGCGTGATATATTGGTTGGGGGAGCTTCCGTATCGCTTTTGAAAGAGCTTTGTCAGGTAGGTATGGCTGATCTGGCATCGTTTTGCCAGTTCCTCGCAAGGGATCGATTCGGTTAGAAAATGCTCGTCGATATACTCGATGGCGGGGCGGAGTGTGTCTTTTCCACAGGGAGAAAGATAGTTCAACTCTTGCTTTTCAAGCTCTGCAAAAATTTCGTATAGTACCGATACGCATTGATAGAAATATCCATCGTTTTTACGCGTCCAAATTCGATGGAGCTTTTCAAATAAATGCTTGATGGCTTCGGGATTTTGAACTCTTTTGACAAGAATTTCACGGGGAACGTCGGAATCGGTCAAAAACGCGACGTTGATGCTTTCGCCTTTTTCGAGCACGTCGGCAGTATAGATCGGCTCTTGCTCAAACACGCCTTTCCCTGGTAAAAAACGAATACAGTTTGCTGTTTCGGTGACGGTTTTATTCCCGTATCGGATGATCGCCTCTCCGCTCAATTTATAGAGTAACTGACACGAGTTTCCGCTTTTGTATTCGGTATGTGTTCCGCGCTCGTTTCCTGTAAGTCTTGCGACGTAACGGATTTCCTTGATGATGATTTTCGTATCGTTCGACATAAGCATCTCCTTTCTTTGGTTGTTATTATTATACAATGATGCGTTTTATCTGTCAAGAAAAATTTGATTTTTTAGTTTTAAAAAAGACAAGTATCGTTTTTTGTACATTTACAAATTTTGTTTGATATGTTATGATGAATTATCATAAATTAAGGAGAATTACGATGACGGAACGAATCAAGCGAATGACGGAAAATGTTTTAATTCAGACAATTTATCCGAAGCCGATCGAGATCTCGTACGATCGCGCGGACTATTTGCTTTCGAAGAGAATGAGAGAAGCCAAGCGTCTTTGTGAATATATGCTGGCGCAAGAGGTGGCAATTGGGAATGATACTCGGCTTGTTGGACTGATGTGCTTTGACAAATGTCCCTATCCCTCGGATTTTATGAAGAAAAAAGGATTCACTCATACCAAAGAAATTCAAAAAAACTTCTTTGCCTTGGAAAACGGTCCTTTTGAGGACTTTAAATTTTGGGGTTGGCAACACGCCACCGCCGATTTCGGAAAAATCATTGAATTTGGCATTGAGGGACTGAAAATGCAGATTAAGGAGTCCTTACAAGCATACGCAGGGGATGAGGACAAAACTGATTTTCTGAATGCGTGTCTTCTGACCTGTGACGGAATTCTTGCGTGGGCGGACAAATGTGCCGACGCGTGTGCCGAGCGTGCAGAGAGAGAACCGAACCTCAAACGGAAAGAGGAGCTTCTTCAAATGTCGCACAATCTGCGGCGTGTTCCTCGATATCCCGCCGGACACTTTTACGAGGCGGTTCAGAGCCTTTATTTCTGCTTTGATTTTCTTTCGGATAGCCTTGGCTTACTCGACCGTTGGCTTTACAAATATTACAAGCAGGATCTTGCGAGCGGAACGATCACCGAAGAATTTGCGAAGGAGCTGTTGCAGGAGCTTTTTATTCGGGTGCAGAGCTGTACGCCTCTCCAAAGTCCCAACTTTACCAAGGGCGGGCAAAGTAATTTTTCGCTTGGCGGATATCTTGCCAGCGGTGAGGACGCTTACAACGAGCTTTCCGAGCTGATTTTAACCTCACTGTTGGAGCTTCCTCTGTATATTCCGCAGGTGACCTTTCGATGGACGAAGAAAACACCGCGTGAGCTTTTTTATCACGTGATGGATCTGGCGAGAAAGGATCCCAAGGGGCGCGTTGCTTTTGTCAACGACGAGGTCAAAATCGAATGCCTGATGAAAAACTGTTGCGTTCCGTGGGAAGAAGCGGTAGAGTACGTGACCATCGGCTGTAATATGATCGCGCTTTCGGGCGGAATGTGGTACGGTACGGGGTATGCCAATCAAGTCAAGCCGTTGAACGAAACACTTTACAAACGAAAAGAGGATCTTCTTGCGGCAGAGAATTTCGATGAATGTTTCTCCGTCTACGAGCAGGAGCTTCGGAAGCATCTTTTGCGCGATATTGAGGTGGGAAATCAACTGCATCGCTATGCTTCGCAGGACGAGTGTGTGCTCGGAAGTCTTTTTATGAGAGGCTGTATTGAAAGCGGAACGTCGATGTTGAAGGGTGGTGCGTCTGGCTTTTCAGAGCTTGGCGGCGGATGTGGGCTGATGTGTACGGTTGATTCGCTTGCCATCATTCGTCAATTCGTGTACGAGGAAAAGCGTGTTACGATGGCAGAGCTTCTCGTGGCACTGGAACGGAATTGGGAAGGATATGAGGATTTGCATACCGAAATTATGAAAGAAGGTCGTTTTTTCGGAAACAGCGATCCGATGTCCGATGATGTAGCAAGGCGTCTTACCACGCTCATTCACGACTTTGCCAAGGAGCGCACCGATCTTTTCGGAAAGCATTATCTTGGCGTGATCGCTCCCGGTTATCGGGAATATCACAAGGTGTTTGGTGGAGTTACAGGGGCAACACCCGACGGAAGACGGTGCGGAGAGCCATTCAAAACGATCGGCGCGGGACAAACCGCGGGAAGGGATCGCAACGGACTTGCAGCACTTCTTTTCTCGGTAGCGGCTTACGATCCTACAAGGCATTTTTCGGGTGTGACGGTCACCAACATTAACGTCGATCAAGCACTGATCTACGACGACGCGCTCTTTCCAAAAACGGTTGCGCTCATAGAAGCCTACTTTCAAAACGGCGGTGCTCAGCTTCAAATCAATTCGGTGAAGCGCGAGGATCTGATCGCCGCGAAGGAGCGTCCCGAAGAGTACAAAAGTCTTCGCGTGCGCGTTAGTGGATTTTCCGATTACTTTGTCAACCTGACCGATGCTCTCCAAAACGACATCATTGATCGAACGAAGCATCATCATTAATCCTTCAATAAAAATGAGAGAGCAGAGAAATCTGCTCTCTTTTGGCTTTCTATGAAAAGATCATTGACAATTTTTTTGATCTGTGTTATAATGTGAAAACTACCAAAAGGAGAGTGGATACGATGTTCAAAAAGAACGATATTGTTTGCTTTTTAGGCGACAGCATTACGGCAAAAGGACTTTGTATGGCAGAGGTCTACCAGACGCTTCGTAAAAAATATTCTCTCAAATGCTACAACTGCGGTGTTTCCGGCTCTACTGCAACGAAGTCGCTCTATTATCTGCACGAGCGTTGCCTGGATTTCCACCCGACCTGTGTGGTCATTATGTTTGGTGTCAATGACGTTCGATATAGTCTTTACAAGGAATCGCTGATGGGTGATCCTGCGACCGAGCAGAGAAAAAAGGATATGCTTGAGAGCTTCAGAATTTCTTACCCAAAGGTGATTGAGGAATGTATGGCGGCGGGAGCACGGGTGATTTTGTGCGTGACCGTTCCTTACGACGACGTGAGTGGTGGGGAAGAGCCGATCATGAAATGTCAGGATGCGCTGAACGAATGCGGAGATTTCGTTCGTTCGCTTGCCGAA
>JAGBSP010000010.1 GCA_017631855.1 Clostridia bacterium
GACGCTTTTTAAGAAGCTCGGGCGCTTTGAAAAAGAGGACAAGTCCCATCAAAATCATCGGGACAAACAGTATGCCGAGAAAGAGCCACTCATTGGGGTAATCAAACGTCCACGCGGGTAAAAATAACAGCGCACAGAGGAGAATGAGTCCTGCCAATAATTTTGTGAGTGCAGAGAGAAGAAGTTTCATCATAAAGTCCTTATGAAATATTTGTAGGGGCGAGTCACGAATCGCCCGTTTTCGATGGTGGGCGATTCGTGAATCGCCCCTACGGTTTTTCGGTTATTTTCTTGTCAGACACACGACGCTTTCGACGTGGGTCATAAGACCAAAAGGTCTCAAAAACGCTCAAAAATGGGGGTTGTGAAAGCAAAAAGTCTCACTTTAGCAAAAACACATCTGCATTTTCACGAAGCAGATCGACTACCATATCTATTCGTTCCAAATTTATGGCTCTAAAAAAGCGTTCTTTAAAATATGAATCTACAAGCGGATTTTGGGTGATATTTGCTCTTGTAAAATCCTTTGTTTGTATTACACAATCAAATACGTACCCACCTAAAAACACTTCCACTCGGCAATCCTTTAAGGTGTAAATGAATTCTCTTTCGGAATACTTTTGATAATATTCATATTTGTAGCCACTGTCAACTAAGAATTGAAACCGATTTTCAATATACGTCTTGTCGACCTGAGTTTTATCAACAATGTATTTTTGTTTCTCTTTTTTTCTAAAAAGACCAAAGAATCCCATAAGAATTCCCCTTTCATTTTCTCGTCAGGCAAACGACGCTTTCAACGTGACCTGTGCGGGGGAACAAATCCACGGGTTGCACGGTGCCGATCGAATATCCTGCCTCGGCAAACCACGCGCAATCGCGAGCGAGGGTGTCGGGGTTGCAAGAAACGTAGACGATTTTCTTGACGTTGAGCGACGAAAGGCATTCGACGAGCTCGCGCGTGCTTCCCTTTCTCGGTGGGTCGATGACCACGACGTCGGGGGTCTTTCCGCCCGTACAGCGAAGGATCATTTCTCGGCTCGATGCGTCGCCGCAATAAAATTCTGCGTTCTCTACGCCGTTTCTCTCGGCATTCTCTTTGGCGCATTCGACCGCTCCCTCGACGATCTCAACGCCGACGAGCTTCTTTGCCTTCTTTGCCATCGAAAGTCCGATCGTACCCGTGCCGCAATAGAGGTCGACGAGAATTTCTCCGCCCGAAAGATCGGCAAGCTCTGCCGCTTTTCCGTAGAGAAGCTCCGCCCCCGCGCGGTTGACCTGATAGAAAGAGTCCGCACTGATGCGGAAGCGAAGTCCGCACAAAATATCTTCGATCGCGTTCGTGCCGTACAGCGTTTTCCACTGTTTTCCGAGCACGACGTTGGTGTTTTCTTGATTGGTATTGAGCAGGACGCTTGCGACCGACGGGAACTTTTCCAACAGCGCGCGAACAAAGCCCTCCTCATCGGGGAGCGCATCACCGTTGAGCACAAGGCAGACCATCATCTCGCCCGTTGCTTCTGCAATTCTCAGATAAATATGGCGCAAAAGTCCTTTGCCCGTCGTCTCATCGTATGCCGAAAGCCCCTGCTCGGTGGCATATTGGCAAATGAAATCGACGATGGGAGCGAAATCTTTATGCTGAATGGCGCAATGCTCGGCGGGCACGATCGAATGCGTTCCGCCCGAATAGAAGCCGGCGCGAATTCCGTTTTTTGTGCTTGCGACGGGATACTGTGCTTTATTTCGGTATCCCCGAACCTCTCCTGTGGAGAGCGTGGGGAGCACCGTGACCTCGCGAAGCCCTGCCTTGATAAAGGCGTTTTTGACGTAGTCAGCTTTCAGACGGAGCTCGTGCTCGTAGGTAATTGCCCGATACATACAGCCGCCGCAGGCAAGCGGAACGTCGCAAAAGGCTTCGTCGGTTCGGTGGGGCGATGCCTCAATTACCTCGCAGAGCTTTGCCACAGCATAGCTTTTGTTGACTTTAATGACCGAGGCGCGCACGGTATCTCCCGTGACCGCACCCTTGACAAAGACCACCTTGCCCTCGGCTTCGTCGCGACCGACGCCGCAGCCGAGGTTATTGAGGTCAGTGATCTTCAGTGTCAGGAGTTGTCCTTTGTTCATGCGATATAAAATTCCTTGCCGTCCTCGAGGCGCAGACAACCGAGCGGTTCGTCAAATGCCGCGCCGCAGTCGATGAGAATGGCGTTTTCTCCGCGGTAAATTTTTCCCTTTTCTGCCGATGCAAGCGTATAAGTCGGGACGTGTCCCGCGATGATCGTTACACCCTCAAAATAGGTGCGGTCGGGGTCGATGGGCTCGTGAATGAAGTCCTCGGGCATATAGTCCTCGAGTGCGGTATCGGGATCAAAATCGGCAATTCCCGCGTGGAGCAGGAGATATTTCTTTCCCTTGATTTCGACCTCTTCATAGAGCGAGAGGTCGGAGAGATATTCGAGGACACCCTCTTTCATATCGTCGTCGAGCGCCTTGAAATCTTCCATGGTTTTCTGTCCGCCGTCGCGGATCCATTCGGTCATCTCGCCGAGGATCTCGGGATCGGGTGCAGATCCGTCGCGGAGCATTGTATCAAGCTCGGTTAAGAGGCGAAGCGCACGAAAATCGTGCTCTCCGACGATCGGAATGATATTGAAGAGCATGCTCAGATCGCAAAGGAGCGCGATTGAGTCCTCGCCGTAATCGACGATATCGCCGAGCACGTACATCGTGTCGTTATCGGTAAAGCGGATCTCTCGAAGCAGGCGGTTGAATTTTTCCAGACAGCCGTGCAAATCGGAAACGACGTAGGTCATAATTTTTTCTTCCTTTCGGTATTTGGTATTTTTCAGATCGTTTTGATCTTGTAGTTATCGTAAAGTTCGGTTTCGATGGCAGGATCGAGCTCGCAGAGCATCTTCTTCAATGCTTGACACACGGGAAACTCGGTGTGAAAATGTCCTGCCGAGATGAGGTTCATTCCTTCCTCGGGGGCGTCGGTCAGACTATGGTATTTCAGCTCGCCGCTGACATAGGTGTCGGCACCTGCCGCTCTTGCCACCGCGACGTCGTCGCCTCCGTTGCCTCCGAGCACCGCAACACGGTGCACGGGTTTCCCTGCGTCCGAAAGCAGAACGACGGGGGCATTCAGCGCGTTCTTGACGTTTTTGGCAAATTCCTCTGCCGTCGTTTCGGCGGGCAGAGTTCCGATGCGTCCGATGGCTTCCTCTCCGAAGGGGGTGACCTCACAAAGTCCGAGCGCGTTTGCGAGCACGTCGTTGACGCCGCCGCATACCGCGTCAAGTCTTGTATGGAAGGACATCACGGCGATGCCGTGAGTGATCAGCTCGATTGCCTTGACAGAGATCGGAGTCTCGCCGTCGAGCGCCTTGATCCCCTTGAAAATAAGCGGGTGGTGCGACAGAATGAGGTCGCAGTTTCGCTCGATCGCGGCGTTCACTGCGTCTTGGGTCACGTCGAGCGTGATCAGCACGCGGCGAACCTCACGATTGCCGTCGGGACAGCACATCAGTCCGTCGTTATCCCACTCGCAGGAGAGCGCGGTGGGGATGTTTTCGTTCAAAATCTCATAAAGCTTACGAATGGTCATTTTGATATTCTCCGATCTGTGTTAGCAGTGTTTCTTCCTCGGACGTGTCCGCTCCTGCCGATTTTTTTCCCGCAAGGCGTACCGAGAGCACGCCTCTCCAATGCAGAAGAAGCTCGTCGGTCAATTCGCCGCCACGGCGCAGAGGCTCTCTGCCGAGGAGCAGTTCGAGTTCATTATATGGCTTGCGCGGCGGTATTCCCGTATATTCCGCGCAAATGATCTGATATATTTTTTCGTCCTTGACCAATACCTCGTCGACGATCGAATATCCTTCTCTCAGCAGGAAGGTTCGAAGCACCTCGGGGTGTGTCATCGGTTGCAGAATGAGGCGGATCGAAGGGGTTTTCGTCCAAGGGGCATCCGAGAGGATTCTTGCGATCAGCTCGCCGCCCATTCCGAGAATGAGAATGTCCTCGGGGTGGTCGTCGCGGAGATCGGAAAGTCCGTCGCATTGCTTTGCGTTCAGAAGTTCGCTCATTCCCTGCTCACGAATATTGACTCTCGCACGCTCGATCGGTCCTTCGTTGATGTCCGACGCCACGCCGCCGCAGATTCTTCCCTCGGCAAGAAGAACGATGGGAAGATAGGCGTGATCGGTGCCGACGTCGGCAATATATGCGCCTTGACGAACGAAATTTGCCGCGCATCGCAGACGCTTACTCAGTTTTGGTAGATTCATAAGGAGTCCTTTTCTTTGTGGTTTTTCAAAGGGGACTTTTCCCGCTTCCTCGGAAGCCAAGAGAAGTCCCCATCTGTTTGGTCAGCGTATCTTAGCGAGTTGCCAGATAATCGTTGATCTTTTTTACCAACGCGTCTGCGTCGGTACCGTGTACCATACAAGCGTCCTCGATCGATTCACCTCTGGCAGAGGGGCAACCGAGACAGTGCATACCGATCTCGAAAAAGAACTGCGCCGTATCGGGAGCAGCGTCGAGAACGTCGCCGATAATGGATTGCTTTGTTACCGTCATTTTTTGTACCTCCTTGTTGGTTGTTTACTATATATTATTATAAATCGAAATGGCGATTATGTCAACAAATATTCGCAAAAAAAGTGCAAGGACGAGCTTTTTTTCTCATCCTTGCACGCAATCTTTTCAAATTAGTCGTGGCGCTGATCCATTTGGTCGTAGGTTTCGCAAAATCTTGCCGAAAAGGACGGTTCGACGCCGTTTGAGGTCAGGTGCGCGACGCTTCCGAATTCCGACATACGGAAGTAGGCAATTCCCTTTTGCCTCTCCTCGGTATTGACGGTAGTCACCGAGGTGGGCGCGGCGCAGGTGCCGTGCCAGAGAAGCATGGGAGAGATATTGAGCAGATGCGAGAGAAGAACGCTTTCGAGTCCGAAATGACAGAACAACGCAATCGTATCCGTGTTTGCCTTGGTTACGCGGTAGCGGTTGCCCTCTCTGACGTAGCCGTGCTCCGCGAGAAGCGCATCAAATCCTTCGATGACCTTTTGGTAGAGTTCTGCAACCTTTGCTTTTTCCATTGCGGGAACGGTGTGCCAATCCTTGCGCGAGAAGAATTCCTCAAAGCAAGTCCAATCAGCAGGACGCCAATCCCACGCAACACCGTCGTCACGGTGCGGCTTTTCAACTCTTGCGGGGAATTCGCGCAGCCAATCGCAGATGGTGGCGTCCATTCCCTTGATCTTACAGGTATATTCTGCCGTAGCTCTTGCTCTGCCCAAGGGGGAAACGTAAACGTGGTCGATCGTTCTGTCCTTGAGCCAGTCGGCAAGCAGCGAGGCTTCGGTTCTTCCGACCTCGGTGAGGGTATCGTTAACGTAATCGGGATCGCCATGACGAATGATGAGCAGTTTCATAGAATTCTCCTGAAAATTTTACTGATTTTTGAATTACGGAGTTGTGGCATAGAATGCCGAACTTCGATGGACCGTAATCGATTGGTAACCACCCTCGGTATAGAATGGGATCGAATCAAAGCAGCCGTGCTCCGCATAGAGCATAAAGAGTCGTCGGCCTTCTCCCTCTCCGTCAATTTCGAATACCTCAACCTCGAAACGATCGTCGCTGATGTGTGGCGGCTGTGCAAAAGAGGATTTGAGCTCGGTATCGATGAGAATGAGCAGAGGGATCGTTCGGTGGGAAAGATGCTTGGAAAAATCAAGTGTTGGGATATGGTCGAGGCGTAAAAGCAAGAAAGCTTCGTTGCCTGTTCCGATCGAATAGAGCTTGGCGGAGCCGCTTGTTTGCTCGGAGAGATCCGAAACAAGGCGGCAGTTGGTATCGAGTTCTAGCAGATTGGTCTCTTCACTTGCTGTGTAATCAATCGACAGCATTTTTTTCATCGCATTTCGCTGAAGATCGGACATCGCTCCAAGAAAAACGATACTCGGACGCATTCTTCCTACCGTTTGGTTCAGTGTCGTGAGTTGGGAAAGATCCGAGGAGCTTTCTTCAAGCGAGAGCGTTGCAATCTCGTGCACGGTGTACGGATATTGGATGATTTCCTTTGCTTCGGTGACGACGCGGACGTGTCCGTCTTCACGAGGGGTGAGAAGCAAAGAGTTCCAATGGCGTATTGCGACCGAGAGTCCGAAGAGATCGGCAGCACAGAGGGTAATGCCGTGTTCATTTGAGAGAATGCGGAAGGCATCTGACGCTTCGTTTTCGTCGACGGTAAGATAAATTTGTTTGCGGTCGCCGCGAAATTCGTCTGCCGTGCAGAGCTCCAGCGCATACCCGCCGTCGGTATGAAGCGATTCTTGCAAAATCTCGGCGAAGGGAGCAAGATTGCTTTTGTCGTCGTAAACGATGGTATATTCGAATAGATCAAAGCCGTTGACGGTGATTGATTTAATAGAGTACTCAGCACGGTGGAAAAAGCTTGCCGAGGTTGGCAGAAGAGAATATGCTGTGGCGTAGATAAACAGCTCATCGTAATATCGATCAAGTGCCTGAAGCGTTGCCGATTCCGTGACGCCGCCAAGGATGACGGTATCTTTGTTGGCTTGGCAAAGAAAATCGTCACTTCGAAGCTCGGAGAGCGTTCGACGGGAGATGGGATGATCGCAGTTGCCGAGTAGAAGCTCGACGGTGTTTTCGGTTGCCTTGACCGACTCGGTGTCGTAAACGACTTCGGAAGGAATCGTCGTTTGCTCAGTCAATCGTTCTCCCAGCTCCTTTGCGGCATCAAAGAGATGTGCGGAGCAGGTAGAGGGAATGACGATGCGGTAAAGGTTTAGTGGTTTTTCCGCCGAGGACTCTTCCACATCGAGTAGTTCAAAGGGAAGATCGGTGTTTTTTGTTTGACAGGAATACAGAGAAAACGGAAGAAAAAGGAGCGCAAGAAGCAGTGCAGTTGTCTTGAGATGCAGTTTAACGGTAGTCAAGTCGAACTCCCGTCTGTGTTGGAATATCTTTTCCGTAGCCCATTTCGGTAATTTTTTTGACGAGGGCTTCCTTTTCATTTTCCCTGATGGCGAAGCGAACGCAGACGTCTGCCGCGTATTCTACGTCATCCATCACGGCATTTGCCGCGGTGAGCAGGACACTGTATTTCTGATATTCCGAATATCCGCAGCGGAGCTCAAGCTCTGCGTACGGCTCATAGGTAATAACGCCCGCCTCTTCAATGGCAATGGCTGCCGCGTGCGAGTATGCGCGTACAAGACCGCCCGCACCGAGAAGCGTTCCACCGAAGTATCGGGTGACGACGACGCAGACATTGCGCACACCGCTTTTTCGGATGACGTCAAGCACCGGCATTCCCGCTGTTCCCTGCGGCTCACCGTCGTCTGAGTAGCGCGCGACGATCTCTCCCTGCATTAGGTAGGCAAAGACGTTATGCGTAGCGTCGGCGTATTCCTTTTTGATCTTTTTTACGAAAGCCTGCGCTTCTTCCTCGGTGTCACACCGAGCGACATGACCGATGAAAAGCGAGCGCTTTTCTTCAAATTCTGCACGGGCATCTTTCCGCACGGTTTTTAAAAAACTGCTTGCTTCGTTCAAGATTTCTTCCTCCGTCCTTGTGTTCTTTCACTATTATATCGAAAAATGCTTCATTTGTCAATGAAACTCGAAAAAAGAAGAAAAAATGACGGAAAATCATCGATTTTCCGTCATTTTTTCTTATTCCTCGTCCTCAGTAGAATCGGGGATATCGTCTTGTGCGTATTTTTTCATCATTCCGCGCGTTTTGGCATCGACAAGCGCTATGACCGTCATTCCATCTGCGCCGTAGTCCACATTCTCCACGGTAGCAAATCGATAGAGCGTATTCAGAGCCGCGCCGTCGCTGTTGGGAATGAAATAGGTGATCTTTCGCTTTCCGTCTGATACGATTGCTTCCAGCTTTGCAATGAGCTGTTCAATTCCCTGTCCCGTCTGCGCCGAGATAAAGACCACGTTTTCATTTGCCGCGCCGACGCCGATGCGTCCGATCTCCGCCATTCCGAGGTCGCACTTGTTGAAGACGTAGAGCGTGGGCTTGCCCGATGCGCCGAGCTCCTCGAGAAGATGTTCGGTGACGGCAAGCTGTTCACGGAACTGCGGGTTCGAGGCGTCGGTCAGAATGAGCAGAATATCCGCCATACAGGCTTCCTCAAGCGTCGAGCGGAAGGCGCGGATCAGATGGTGGGGGAGTTTATTGATAAATCCGACCGTGTCGGTCAGAAGCACTGCTTCTCCCGAAGGGAGCAGATATTTTCTCGTGGTGGGATCGAGGGTGGCAAAGAGCTTGTCCTCGGCGAGAATTCCCGCGTCGGTCAGGCGGTTGAGGAGCGTCGATTTTCCCGCGTTGGTATAGCCGACGATGGCGACCTCGGGGATGCCGCTCCGATCTCGTGCGGCGCGCATCGTCTTGCGGTTTTTGTCCATCTCGGCAATCTGTCCCTCGAGTGCCTGAATGCGGCGGTTCATATGTCGGCGGTCGGTTTCGAGCTTGGATTCACCCGGACCTCTCGTACCGATGCCGCCGCCAAGACGCGACAGCTCGGCGCCGTGTCCGACGAGTCTTGGTGCCGTATATTTGAGCTGTGCCAGCTCGACCTGAAGCTTTCCCTCGCCCGTGACGGCGTGGAGTGCGAAAATATCGAGAATCAGCATCGAACGGTCGATGACGCGAACGTCATTTCCGACGATGTCTTCCAGATTTCGGATTTGAGAGGGGGACAGCTCGCAGTCAAATACCACAAGCGTGACGTCGTTGATTGCGCAAAGATAGGCAAGCTCCGCCGCTTTTCCGCTTCCGATCATCGTGCGGGTATCGGGCGCTTCCTTGTTTTGCGTCAGCCGCGCGACGCAGATGCCGCCCGCGGTGGTCAAAAGTCCTTCCAGCTCGTCCAGACTCTTTTCTACGCTTTCCTGCGTTTCTTTGCCCCAGACAACGCCGCAGAGAACGGCGCGGTCGACCTTAGTTTTCTGTTCCTCCATAAGTTTCTCCTTTTCTGTGCCAAAAAAGCAACAAAGGCAAGCGAGTACCTTTGCACCTGCTTGCCTTTTGCGATAACGACTGCGTTAATTATTTGCCAACGCTTTCAAGTCTCTTCTTGAACTTGTCAACACGTCCGCCAACGTCAACGAACTTCTGCTTGCCCGTGAAGAAGGGGTGGCACTTGGAACAAATTTCAACGCGGATCTCGCCGCCCTTGGTGGACTTGGTGGTTACAGTCTCGCCGCATGCGCAACGGATGACGCACTCTTCGTAATTCGGATGAATTCCTGCTTTCATGATTTTTACCTCGTTTCTAATATTCCGATGTTCTTTGACATCGGTTGCAAACATAGTACATTATAGCACACCCTTTTTTAAAATGCAATACTTTTTTTCAATTTTTTGAAATTTTTTTGTTTTTTGTGAAAAAATAGCTTAAAATTCTGCCTCGATCTCCTCTCGTAGGCGCAAAATGATCTTTTTTTCGAGCCTCGAAATATAGGATTGCGAGATTCCGAGGCGGTCGGCAACCTCCTTTTGCGTCAATTCCCGATCTCCGCGCATTCCGTAGCGCATTTCAATAATTTCTCGTTCCCGCGGCGCAAGTCCTGCAACCGCTCGACGGAGTTGTTGACGTTCCTCTCTTTTTTCGATCTCGACGGCGATGGTGTCCTCGTCGCCGCCGAGAATGTCCGAAAGCAGAAGTTCGTTTCCGTCCCAATCGGTATTGAGTGGCTCATCAATCGAAATTTCAATGTGAGTTCCCGAGTGCTTGCGAAGATACATTAAAATTTCGTTTTCGATGCAACGCGAGGCGTAGGTGGCGAGCTTGATGTTTTTGTCGGCACGGAACGTATTGATTGCCTTGATCAGACCGATCGTTCCGATGGAGACGAGATCCTCAAGCCCCGCTCCCGTATTTTCAAAGCGCTTGGCGATATAAACCACGAGGCGCAGATTGTGTTCGATGAGTAGCTGTCTTGCGTTTTCGTCGGTTGGCAGGCGAAGCACGAGCGTCGCTTCTTCCTCTCGTGAGAGCGGTGCGGGCAGGACCTCCGAGCCGCCCACATAGTAAACGCCTCCTCTCCGACGCCAAAGAAAGCGGCGAAACCGAAGATGTTGTTTTTTGGCGGTCTGTTCGACAAGCTGCAGGATATTCCTCGCGATATGTAATAGTTTTTTGAGATTTTGTTTCATTCTTTCTGTTCCTTTCTTTGCGTTGCCGTTATACGAGAAGCTGCGAGGGGAGCAGGGCTTCCGTTCCGTCCGCACCCGTGCCGAGATCGGTTAGAGCAATCATCGCGTCGATCGGATGTGTTCCCTTTTCGGTGTGCAGAAGGATTTTCTCGGGGCGGACAGCAAGCAGCAGAGCGTGCCCTGTTGCGGTATTGGTCGGTACAAGCCGGATTCGGTTTGCGTGTCTTCCCGAGATTTTTTCGGGTGTGACGGGTGTTTTTTGTGCGGCGAGAATGATTTCACGGGGGAGAATTTTTTCCATCGCGTGAAGATCGGTCACGATACACGCTTTTCCGCTGATCGGTTCTCGCAAAAGATTTCCGCTATCGACCATAGCGGAAAGACGTGTGCGTTTTTCCTCGTAAACCACCTCGATCACAGCATCGGTTCGCGCAGTCTTCTTGCGAAAAAAACGTCCACCGAGGAGTGTAAGGATGCCGCTGATGAGTGCCAGCAAAAAAAATCCCCACACCGAGATACCGTCGCCCTCAGTTTCCCCAACACTCTCAAAGACCGAGGATCGATTGAAGAGCTGAAAGAGCGCCGTCATGATTCCGCCTAGCGCCATCGATACGGCGGTGTAGATTAGGATATAGAACGGAAGCGAACGTATTTTTTTCCTCTCTCCAAAGGCAACGAGGCACATCAGCGCGCAGACGCTGACGTCAATAACAAGTGAGAGCAGGCGTCCTGCCGAAAAAAACAACGCGACATCGGCGTAAAGTCCGCCAAGCACCGAAGCGGCGATTGTGCGCGGAATGGAAAACGGTCGGTGCAGAAGTCGCGCCGTGAGGAAAAAGCAGAGAAAATCCATACTGAAATTGATCAGAAAAAACAGATCGACGTAAACGCTCTCTCCCATCATTCTTGCTCCTTTTTCGTTCTGTGTTTATTATATCGCATTCGCCTTGCACATTTTGTCTGATTTCGGCAGAAGAAGAAATTTTTTCAAAAGAAAATCACCGTTGCCATTTGGCAACGGTGATGAAAAGATAGAATATAGAATTACTTGTTCTTAACGTGAACGTCGATCTGGTTGAAGGGGATTTCGATGCCCTCTGCCGCAAATCGTGCGTTGATGGCTTCGAGAAGATCAAAGTTGAGCGTCCAGTAGTTGGCGCTTTCTACCCAAACGCGAAGCGTGAAGGTCAGCGAGTGGTCGCTCTGCTTGGAAAGTCTTGCGAAGGGAGCGGGATCCTTGAGCGTCAGCTCATGCTTTGCCGCTTCCTCGAGAAGAATGCTCTTGATCTTATCGACGTCCGAGCCGTACGCTACGTTGAAGCTGAAGTCCAGACGGCGGGTCTTGTGTACCGAGTAGTTGATGACCTTATCGTTCATCAGCGCGCCGTTGGGAATGGTGATCGATTTGTTGTCGGCGGTGCGCAGGGTGGTATAGAAGATACCGATGTCCACAACCGTGCCCGAGAAGCCCGAAGCTTCAATGAAGTCATCCAGCTTGAAGGGGCGGAAGATGAGGATCATAATACCGCCTGCGAGGTTGCTCAGCGAGCCCTGCAATGCAAGACCGATCGCAACGCCTGCCGATGCGATGGCGGCGACCATCGACGCCATTGGAACACCGAGAATGGCAATGATAGTGACGACGAGAAGAATATAAAGCGCGGTTTTGATGATGTTCAACAGGAAACGGTGAACGGTGGGGTCCTCGTGCTTTCCGAGCTTTTTCTTGCGGAGTACTTTCATGACCAGCTTGATCGCAATGGTTCCGATGATCAAAACGAGAATTGCTGCGAGCAGCTTTCCGCCAAAGCTGACACACAGCTCGGCGAGTTTGTTTAAAATGGTTTCTAACATAATTCGCTTCTCCTTTATAAAATTAAGACTACCATAATATATTATAACGGTTTTTGCATCTCTTGTAAAGAAAAAAACGAAAAATTTTTTAAAAATTTTATCTCGATCGACGGTAAAAAAGTCATAAAAGAGCCATCCTGCCGATACACTTATGGTGAAGAACGGAACACTCAAGTGCAAGGGGGACGATGGATATGAAAAACAAGAAAAACAAAAACAAACAATGGAAGGGACTGCTGCTCTCCGCGGGCTTTCTTTCTCTGGTGCTTTTGGGAACGACTGCGATTTCCGTGGCGGTACGTACGGTGAACGATACCGATCCCGTCTCGCCCGCACTCTGTGTGATCGCCGAGGAAAACGAGATGGCAAAGGCGGGGGTGCGCGGAAATCCGATTGCGTTTGAGCACGACGATTTTGCCAGAGCGATGAACCTTGCCACAGTATCCGAGATCACCGTGACGCAGGTTCCTCCCATTTCAGACGGGGAGCTCCGTCTCGGCTCGGTGGTCGTAGGCAATGGACAGAGCATTCGCGGGGACAATCTTTCCCTTCTCTCTTACGTGGCGTCGGACGCCGACATTGCGACCTCGTCCTTTCGCTTTCGTGTGGGAAGTTCTCCTGTGGAGATGACCTGCCGCCTGTACCTTCTGGAAAAGCCCAATCAAGCGCCGACCCTAAGTATGGTGCCCAAGGCATCGCTCAACGTCAGCACGCACCGCGACGTGACGCTGTACGGCACGCTTCCCTGCTATGATCCCGAGGGAGACGAAACCATCGTTGAAATCGTATCCTATCCTTCGTCGGGGTTTTTGATTCTGAAGGACCGACACACGGGCGAGTACGTGTATCTTCCAAAGGAGGGGGCGTCGGGCAAGGATTCCTTTACTTACGTGGCGCGCGACCGCTACGGTAATTACAGCGCATCTGCTACGGTATCGCTCTCGGTACTGACTCCGTCGACCTCGGCAAGTTACGCCGATCTTAGAGAGCTTCCCTGCCATCACGCCGCGCTTTCGCTGACCGAGGCAGGTATAATGAACGGTATGAAGATCGGCTCGGAGCTTTATTTTCACCCGACACAGAGCGTCACGAGAGGGGAATTTGTCGTGATGGCGATGAAATCCTTGGGAATGACCGAGGTGATGCCGACCGAGAAGACCGTGTTTTCCGATGACGCCGAATTCTCCTTGGAAGAGAGAAATTTTGTGGGCGCGGCATATGAGCTTGGCTACGTACACGGAGAGTACACCGAAGGAGGACTTTGCTTCTCTCCCGATCGTGAAATTACGCGCGCCGAGGCGGCGGTGATTCTCGGCAATATGATCGATGCCGCAACACCGACCGTCACGCCCGTCTTTGACGATTCCTCGGAGATCCCCGCGTGGGCGGCTTCCTCGGTTTACTCACTCAGCTCCATGGGCATTCTCCCCGCAACCGACGGAAATATCTCTCCAATGTCCTCGCTGACACGCGGCGACGCCGCGATGATGCTTCATGCACTCATTCGTACGACCGAGGCGTGATAAAAAATCCGCAAGAGTTCTTGCGGATTTTTTCTTTTTTGCAAAAATAATGATTGACAATCGATCGATCTGCGTGTATAATAATAGGGTAATTTGAGAGTAATTCTCATTTTGGAGGGATTATGGCACAGTACGCAACCGAACAGAAGAAAATTTTGATCGATTTTTTGCGCGAGCATCACGAGTCTTCCTTTTCGGTGGAAGAGATTTTTTGCGAGCTACAGAAGGCGCACGGAGATCACATTCCTGCGAAAAGCACGGTGTACCGTCTGATCACGAAGCTGGTGGAGGAGGGTACGGTGAAGCGCTTTGTCAAGGGGCACAGCCGTCAGTTCCTGTATCAGATTGTTGACTGTGAGCACTGTCGCTCGCATCTGCATCTTCGCTGTATGGATTGTGGAAAGCTGATTCACCTCAACGAAAAGCTCTCGGACGAGCTACTTGACGTCATTCGCTTCTCGAGCAATTTTTCGGTCAACGAGGCGGAAACCGTGCTCGTTGGTGCTTGCTCGGACTGCTCTCGTTCTAAAAAAGAGGGTGCGGAGGCAGAGAGATGATCCGAACAACGACTCGCTATCTCGCACTTGTTTTGGCGCTGTGTTGCCTTCTTCCGCTTTGTACGAGCTGTACCAAACCCGAACAATCCGACAAAATCGAGGTTCTTTGCACCGTATTTCCACTCTACGATTGGGTGAGAAATATCGTTGGTGATTCCGAGACGGTGGAGGTTTCTCTCTTGATCACGAACGGCTCGTCGGATCTTCACAGCTATCAGCCCTCGGCAAAGGATATGGTGGCAATCTCGAGTGCGGATCTTTTCTTTTACGTGGGCGGGGTGTCGGATGCTTGGGTCGAGGACGCGTTACGCACCCACGATTCGGAGGATCGCATTGACGTAAAGATGACCGAGATCCCCGAGATTCGCCTGCGCGAGATCTGCTCGGACTCCACCGAGGAGCACGACGATCACGAGCACGGTGCGATCGACGAGCATCTTTGGCTCTCGCTGATTAACGCAAAGACGGCATCCTCTTACCTTTGCGATCGGCTTTGCGAGCTGGACGAGCAGGGTGCGGAGCAGTATCGGGAGAACTATGCCGCCTATGCGGCGTCGCTCGATGCGCTGGACGAAGAATATTCGTCGCTGGTTGCTTCGGTGGATGACCCGATGATTCTTTGTGCCGACCGCTTTCCCTTCGTTTATCTTGCCGAGGATTACGGCATTCGCTACGTTGCCGCGTTTGAAGGTTGCTCGACCGATGCGAACGCCACGCCCGACACCATCCTTCGTTTGGCGCAGGCGGTGGACGAGCACGGTGTGCGCGCGATCCTTGTGACCGAGCGTCACGATGGGCAGCTGGCGGAAAGCGTTCTCTCTGCGGCTCGTTCGAAGGATGTGGAAATTCTTTGTCTGGTTTCTATGCAATCGACGACCATGGAGATGGTCGAGGCGGGGGATAGCTATATTCAATTAATGAAAGCAAATCTTGATACTCTGCGTAAGGTCTGGGGACTTTGACGCGGAAAGGAAATAATATGTCACAAATTATCTGTCGGGACGTATCTCTCGGATACGGTGGTCAGACCGTGTGCGAGCACGTCAGCTTCTCGCTGGAAGCGGGAGCTTGCCTCTGTATTGTTGGAGATAACGGCTCGGGAAAGAGCACCCTGATGCGTGCTCTGCTGAATTTAAAGGTGCCTCAGGCGGGCGAGATTCTGTTTTCGGACGGAATTCGTCAGAGCGACATTGGCTACCTTCCCCAACAAAACGATTCGCAAAAGGATTTTCCCGCGTGCGTTTGGGAGGTCGTGCTCTCGGGTTGTGTGATGAAGCCGAGCTTTCGCATCTTTGCCGATCGGGAAAGCAAGCAGACCGCCGAGCGTGCATTGGAGCAGATGGGGCTCTCGGCGTTCAAGCGCCGCCCGTTTCGCTCTCTTTCGGGCGGACAGCAGCAGCGCGTCCGTTTGGCTCGCGCACTTTGCGCGGCACAAAAAATTCTCGTCCTCGACGAGCCGACCTCGGGACTTGATCCGCAAGCGACCGAGGAGATGTACGACACGGTACGCCGTTTGCACCGTGAGCTTGGCGTGAGCGTTGTGATGGTGACACACGATCTTTCCGCTGTGGTGGATCTTGCAACCTGCGTGCTTCATATGAGCAAATCTCCGCATTTTTATGCCACGGTGGAGGAATATTGCCAAAGCGAGGATTTCCCTCATAAAAAGGAGGGGTGCTGAAATGAACATTCGTTTTTCGGACTATTTTTCCTACCCCTTCGTTTGGTATCTTTTGATTGTCGGCGTTCTGGTTTCGCTTTGCGCCGCACTCTTTGGCGTGGTGCTGATCCTCAAGCGATTTTCCTTTATCGGTGACGGACTTGCGCACGTGGCGTTTGGCGCTACCGCGATCGCAACGGCGCTCAGCTTTACCGATAACATCTTGATCGTTCTGCCGATCACGATCCTTTGCGCCGTGCTTCTTCTCAAGACGGGGCAAGAAACGAGGATCAAGGGGGATGCCGCCGTTGCCGTGGTTTCGGTGGGGGCGCTTGCCTTGGGGTATCTCATTCTTTCGATCAATCCCTCCTCCTCGGCAAACGTTGCGGGCGACGTTTGCGACAGCCTGTTCGGCTCGTTCGCAATTCTGGTGCTGACGCCTGCCGACGTGTGGACCTGCGTGATCCTGTCGGCAATCGTGATCACTCTCTTCCTTTTACTGTATCACAAGATCTTTGCCGTGACCTTTGATGAGGAGTTTGCCCGTGCGGTCGGTGTGCGCGCCTCGCTTTACAATCTCTTTTTGGCGGTTATTACCGCGGTGATCATCGTGCTGGCGATGAATTTGGTCGGTTCTCTTCTGATCTCGGCGCTGATCGTCTTCCCTGCGCTTTGCGCGATGCTTCTGTTTGGTTCCTTCCAACGGGTGATCGTCTGCTCCGCCGTGCTTTCGGTGATTTGCGCTGTCGTTGGTATTCTCACCTCGCTGGCGTTCTCGACGCCGATCGGTCCTACCATTGTTGTGGTAGATATGCTTGCGTTTGCCGTTTGCTTCCTTGTGGGACGCTTTTGCAAGCGCTAAATCAAATAAAAACCCCCAAACGGTTTCTTTGGAAACCGTTTGGGGGTTTTTTAATTAAAGCTTATACTTTTTCTGAATTGCGTGACCGCCGGTCAGAGTGATCATCTTGATCGCCTGTACCGAGAATGCGTCTGCAACGACCGTCAAAGACTTATCCATCTTTCCGCTAGCCAGAACCTTTACGCGATCTGTCTTAGCAGGAATCAATTTCTTTGCCTTCAGCGATGCCAGATCGACGGTATCGCCGTCTTCAAATGCATCGTTGATCGTCTGAATGTTGATGATTGCTCTTGGTCCTTGTGCCTTTTCGGTAACTTCAACCGTTTCGACAACTGCCATTGCGGCATCATCGGTCATTGTCTCGTCTGCCGTTTGTACGTCAATGCTTTCGACAACGTCGATCGAAGAGGTCTCTTCCTCAACTTCTTCGGTTTCCTCAACTTCCTCTGCTTCTTCCTCGGGAATTGCCGCAGCGATGATCGCGGGAGGCGTTTCGTTGGGCTTAAAGGGAGGCAGGTTCTTCTTCTTAAGGAACCAAAGAACTGCCAGAATGATCAGGATCAGCAGAATTGCGAGAACGATCCACCACAGCCAACTCATACCGCCAGACGTATCATCCTTCGATACAGCGGTAGTATCATCGGAATCCTCGTCTGCTTCAAGAGAGGTGTAAATCGGCTCGACCGTAATGTTTGCATCGATTAAAGTATACTCGTCAAGCAGTACAGGATCGATTGCCGTTCCGTTTTCCGAGGTGACGTACCAAGCGCCGCGGTAACCTGCTTTCTTGGGTACGCTCGGAGCAGTGGTGATTGTCTTGTCATTGATCGTAAAGTCGATCGTAGCGATGATTTCGCCGTCTTCATTTTTGAAAGTTGCGGTGTACTTGATTAGCGTATATACTGCATCAATGTAGATATCTTCGGGGATAATCTCGTAGTCACTCCACTTTGCCGAATAACCACGCTTTGCGGGGATCTCGGGAATTCCCGTCAGCTCGGTATCCTCTACGGTAAACTTCACGCTTCCAATGACTTCACCGTCTACGCGGAAGTATGCCGTGTATTCGATGGGCGTGTAGCGGGCTTCGATTTCTACATCTCCGTAAGTAAAGGTGAAGTCAGCCAGCTTCGTAGCGTTAATGGGTGCACCGTTGACCTTTACAACATACCAAGTTCCATTCTCATAGCCCTGTGCCGTTCTGTCGGGAACGTTCGGGAAGGAGGTGGGAGGCGTGGTGATGGTGTACTGCAGGGTGGTGTGTACCGAGTTTCCTACGATGAAGTAAATCGTGTAGGTGATTTCGTTGTAAACGGGAGATACCTCTTGATCTACGGGTTTCGTGAGATCATAATCACTCCACTTGCTCGTGTAACCGTCCTTTGTAGGAACAAGGGGTACAGAAACTTCCTGACCCAGAGCATCGCACAGCTTCTGATCTTTAATGTTGAAGAAGAGTACGATATCGGTCTTACCGTGGAAGGTAATCTTGTAGGTGATAGGAGTATATTCGGGGCTTACTTCCTGATCTACGGGTTTCGTGAGATCGTAATTACTCCACTTGCTCGTGTAACCGTCCTTTGTAGGAACGGTGGGAACAGGAACTTCCTGACCCAGAGCATCGCACAGCTTCTGATCTTTAATATTGAAGAAGAGTACGATATCGGTTTTACCGTGGAAGGTAATCTTGTAGGTGATAGGAGTATATTCGGGGCTTACTTCCTGATTCTCAGGCTTTGTGAGATCGTATTCACCCCATTCGCCCGTATAACCTGCTTTTTCAGGAACTGCCGGCGCGTCAACAATCTGATTATTGGCGTCGTAAAGCTTCTGATCGCGGATATTGAAGTAGAGGGTGATATCGGTCTTGCCGTGGAAGATGATCGTGTATTCAATCGGAGTATAGATCGACTGAACCAACAGATCTCCACCGTTCGCGGGATTGTAGCTCGAGAGCAGTACGGGAGTAATCGACGTACCGTTGACAGAGACGACGTACCAGGCTCCCGTATAGCCTACGCGATCGTGGAACGGCATCGTGGGCAACGTTTGATTTTCTACCGTATAGGTGAGCGTGTCATCTAGCACCGTTTCACCGTCGGTGAAGATGATCTTGTAGGCAACAGGCGTTGCTTTTGCCTTGATCTGAATGTCTCCGCCTGCCGAAAGATCATAGTCCTCCCATGCGGTATCACCGACAAACCAAGAGATCTGATAATGCTCTTTCAAAAGCGTCGGGAACTTTGCGGTGAGCTCAACCTTATTGAAGTCAAGGATTGTATAGGTCAACTCCTCGGTCGGGATCAGCTTGCCGTCCAAATCGTAGAAGGTGATCGTATAGTGTGCAACGTCCATCTTCGCGAGCAGTGCCAGACTTCCGTCTGCGGGAAGCGTATACTCTTCGGGAAGTGCAAATCTGCCTTGGGGAAGTGTCGTTGCGCGAAGCATACGGAAGGTCTGCGCTTCGGGGATCTGCTCCAAGCGGACGTCTCCCTCATTAATGACACCGTCCATATTGACGTCAATATACCACGTGTCGAACACGTAGCCGTGCAACGAGGGGATCGGAAGTGTCAGCTCACGGTCTTCGATATCGAAATAAAGGTCGAAGTCGATGCCAAGGTTCGGCAGAAAGATCGTGATCTTATAGGGCTTGGGGGTATAGTATGCGTAAACGCGGGTAACTTCCTGCTCGTTGAGCTGGAAGGAGGGCCATTCGGGAGTAATGTATCCTGCTTTGTCAGGGATTACGGGGATTCTGGAAGGATCCAATGCTGTCGTTCCCTTCAGATAATTTACAGTAGCAAAGAGAACGTTATCCAGATAGAATTCGACGCTGTACCAAAGCTCCTCGTCAGCAATCGTCGTATCCTCTGCGGGCATTACTGCCCCCTCTTCAAAGGTGACCTTCAGAGAAGGAAGAATTTCGTTGAGGGTTGCCAAGGGGAGTCCTGCGGGCAGATAGAATCTGTGAATATTGCCGTTGTCGTCCTGAACGATCAGCTGATAGATTCCGGTCGTGGTAACCGTGAGGTCAAACGAACCGTCAAGCAGCATTTCGTTGCCAAAGTAAAGCAACATATTTTCTGCCGTTTCTGCGGGAATACCGATCTTTTCAACCAAACCTGATACGCGGTCGTAGAAATCTACGGAAAACTCTTCATTATAATGGAAGAGGCTGTTTCCTTCATAGAGATCTGCGATCGTTTGATTTGCAAGCGATGCGGGGATACGGTTCAGCAGAGCAATCGCCGCATTTCTTGCCTTCTTGAGCGCATTGACACTCTGGAAAGCATCGAGCATCTGATCTGCCTTCAGCTTTGCCGACTCGAGCTTCGATGCGTTCTGACCCAGCGCGGCATCCAGCTTTGCATAGATCTTGTCTCGAATCGCATCAGTCTTTTCGGAAACGGCATCTACGATGTTCTGCAGTTCGTCGTCCGAAAAGCTGAGAAGGAAGTCCGAAGCATCGGAAATCTGCATCGATTGCGGTGCGGTCAAAATCTTTTGCTTGAGCGTTGTGGGAACACGGCCCGAAAGAAGAACTTTCTGATAAATCTCGGCAGTTACCGAGGGAAGAACCGTGGAAATTGCAATATCGAGGTCATCGCTGACATCAAAGCGGAAGCTATCACCGTGCTCGCTGAGAAGATCCTGTAGCTGAGTGAAATCACCGATAAATTCGGTCGAAATACCAAGCGAGTATTCTTTTCCGCGAACATTCGTGCGGAGGATCCATTGTGCAAGAGCATCTCCCTCTTTCATAGCAAGGAAGGTGTCTACGTCGGGGATCGCCTGCAGAATGCTGACAAAAATTGCCTCAAAGTCAAAGCGACCGGGTCTGTAAATTTTTGTTCCGTTGATATGGATCGACGAAACCTCGGTGTTCAGAATCACAAGGAAGCTGTCAAGAATATGGTTGAGGAACGCTTTATAGGTTCCCTTTTCGCGGATAATATTCAGAATATCCTTGGTGATTTGCTTGACATCAATATTTTTCAGAATGCCGGAATTGGTCAAGAAGGTTTTCAGCTTGTCGGTGCCAATGGCATTGAAGATTGCCTGAAGCTCTTCGGGAGAGTACCACGAGAGAATCTTGTCGTATCCGCCTGCCGAAGCAACGATATCGTTGAAATTAACAAACTTGAGCAGTCCGTCGTAGCCGACGATCTCGATGACCTTGTCGACGACGGTTTCCATCGGAAGGTAATTGACAAGAGTTGCATATCCGCCGATGGCATTGATCACAGTTTCTTCCGAAACGTATCCTTGATCAATAAAGGCGTAATATCCGCCGAATGCCGTGACGATCTCGTCGATGATGGCATCTCGGTCAAAATATTCGAGCAGTTCGTCTACAGTGAACGCATCGAGAATTGCGCTTGCGTTGTTTTGGAGAATGGTCAGGCAGAGATCTTCGTCAAGCACGGTGGTGAGCTTACCGGAATTAGCGACGAGATCGATCAGCTTGGGGTAGATCGTAGCGTCGGAGTTGACGACGTTGAAGATTGCTTCCGTACCGATTGCCGTAACAAGCTGTGCGAAGTCGATGTATGCCCAATAATCATTAAAAGAAAGAGTCGTATTCTGATTGATCGATGCCGCGATGATCTGACGACCTTCTGCGCTTTCGTTCAAGACCGAACGGATGACATCAGGATCGTAGAGATCATTGACGGCAATGAAACCGTTCTCGATCAACGCGGAAACCGTAACGTTCGGATATTTCTCGAGAATTTGTGCGGAGGTAATGTTTTCTCCGTTGATAATATCGCTGACGGTAACGTCCGCACCGTAGGTTGTATAAATATAATCGGTAGTTAAACCGAACTTGTCGGCAAAATCCTCTGCGGAGATCGAGAACTTATTGGCGAAGAGTGCCCAGTCCATCGTAGCGGGGAAAACATCTTCGGGCTCAATACGTCCATCGAAAACTCCCTCGTCCAACAGCTTCTGCAGAAGCGCATCGGTTGCGATCTTCTTCAAGAGTGTCTCGTTGCCGATGATGCTGTTGACGAAGTTGGCCGAACCCAACAAAGCTTCTACGACCGAAGCGTCGATCAAGGATTTGAGTTGATCGTCGGACAGGATCTGTCTTACGTTATCCTTGGTAATGACGTTTTCGTCAATCAGCTGATCAATGACGTCCTCCTGGAGCATCGCATCGCGAATTGCCTGGATATCTTTGATCTTATTAATGACGGTTTTGTTCGTCAGGAAAGCGGAAACCTCTGCCTTGTTCTTGGTGAAATAGCTCTTCAGAGCTTCCAAGCCCTCTTCGGAATCGAAGATTGCGGCAAGCTCGGTCGAATCAAGCTCGTTCAACACGGTGTCCTTGACGTTCGGATAATCCGTCAGAATTTTGTCTACAATGGCTTTATCAACCAGCTTGACGAGCTCTGCCTTCAAACCGGGGGTATTAAGGATTTCATCCAGGAAACCGTCGGTGTTCAACAGATCTTCAACGAAATCATCGGTCAGTACGCCGTTCTTTGCCTGTTCGTTGGCAAGAAGAAGCTCAAGAACTTCGGGCGTGATGAGTGCGGCAATGGCGTCTTCGTTTATATTATTCAAAAGATCGTCAATCGAGATGACCGAAAGGATTTCGTCCACTGTGATGATATCTTGCAGCATCGAAAGGTCAAAGTAATCTTGAATGACCTCGATCGGAATCAGCTCTTTGAGCGCATCCAGATCGGACGGAGAAAGATAGTTGGAGACCAATGCTTTCAAATCGTCGAGTGAAATATTACGACCCTTTTCCAAGGTGGTCAGAACGTCTTCGGGAATGAACTTCAAAAGCTCTTCTCGAGAGAAGGTTCTGTCTCGCAACATCTCATAAACCTTTTGAGGATTGAGTTGAATGCGAAGCACTCCGTTTTCAAAAATGATCTTGTAATAGAATTCCTCGCCCGTACCGTTGGAATCGGAGCCAGCGATCGGTTGCGAAGAAATCTCCTGTGCGGAAACGGCAGGGATTGCCGTGGCAAACACAGAAAACAGCATCACAAGAGACATAAAGAAAGGAAGAATTCGCTTCCAAACAATTGTTTTCATACTTGTTTCACCTACTTTGCTTAGTTTGTAATGATTTATCAATATAACGTTTCTGGAGCGCATAAAACGCCAAGATAATGTATAGATACTTTATTTTACCATCTTATTAGAATAAAGTCAAGGGATTTTCTCAAAAAAAATCACATTTTGCGGTTTTTACAAAAATCTATTGATAAAATCAAAGAAAAAGACGAGGGATGATTTTTCGCTTTTTTGTGACCTTTTTCTTATTATTTTATTTGACACAATGTTTTGAACAAAAAATATATTTTTACAAGAGAATTGGAAAATAAAATTATAATATTTATCACAAAGAAGAAAGGTTTTTTGCGCAATCGGTTCTTGCTTATGTGGAGGGGCGTTTTGAAGGTTTATTACAATGTATTAACAACGTATTGACAACATTTCAAAAACATCGAAAATTACTTGATATTTTAAAAAAGTTTGGTATGATTATTTGTATGCTTGCTTTGAGATGGGCATTGTTTTCAAGTTTTGAGCTGATCGTTATGGGAGATCTTTTGATGGGAACTCTTCTCTGCCGTTCTTCGGAGTTTTTGAGATTATCGAGGCTTTCCGCGAGGCGGTATTTCTCGTGAAACGGAGTGCGCAAGGTACTGGCACTCTCTGCGCGTATTTGCGTTCTCGAAACAGAGGTTGATACGAGGGAGGCGGAGTCATCGATCTGATCCGTGATGACCGTATCAAAAAACGCCTAATTTCGGCGAATAAACAATAAAAAGAGCGCAGAAAGTATCTGAGGTTCTTTTTTTGTGGCATTTTTTGCGCTTTTTGAATTAAGTCTTGCAAAACGCTATTTTTTTTGTTATAATAGTAATGTTGAATGTTGCGCGCAAAAACAGCAAATATTCACTATTTGTTCATAATTTTGCGCGGTTTATGATAGGAAGGCGAATGTTATGTCAGAAGTTACCAAAATTGCGGTCGTTGGTGCGGGACACGCTGGCGTTGAAGCGGCACTTGCTGCTGCCAGAACGGGTCAGGATACCGTTCTTTTTACGATGTCGCTCGAATCGATCGCCAATATGCCCTGCAATCCTTCTATTGGAGGCACGGGAAAGGGTCATCTCGTGTTTGAGATTGACGCGCTTGGCGGAGAGATGGGACGTGTGGCGGACCTTGTGACCCTTCAGTCGAGAACGCTCAATCTCGGCAAGGGCGCGGCAGTTCATTCTAAACGAATTCAAGCCGATCGCAAGCTCTATCATAAATTGATGAAGGAAGTTCTTGAGAACACGCCAAATCTTCGCTTGGTTCAGGCGGAGATCGTGGATATTGGTGTGGAGGAAGGCAAGGTGTGTTCGGTCACGACGCATCTCGGAGAGGTGTGGCGATGTGAATGTGCGATTCTTTGTACGGGAACCTATCTCGACAGTCGCATTTTCATCGGTGACGTCAATTACGAAAGTGGTCCCGATGGCTTTTTGGCGGCGCGCGGGCTTTCGGCGTCTTTGGAGCGCCTGGGTTTGAAGCTGATGCGCTTTAAAACAGGCACGCCTGCTCGTGTCAACCGTCGCTCGATTGATTTTTCGGAGCTTGAGCGTCAGGATGGAGAGGAACGAATCGTTCCTTATTCGGTGCTGACCGACGAGAGCTTTTTTGACGGTCTTGCGCAGATTCCGTGCCATATTGTTTACACCAACGCTGAAACGCACCGCGTCATACGCGACAATATCACGCGTTCTGCGATGTATTCGGGACAAATTCACGGCACGGGTCCTCGCTATTGTCCGTCGATTGAGGACAAGCTTGTTCGGTTTGCAGACAAGGAGCGCCATCAGCTTTTTGTTGAACCGGTTGGTGCGGATACGCAAGAAATGTATATTCAAGGCTTTTCCACCTCGCTGCCTGTCGACGTGCAAAGAGAGATGCTTCACTCGCTGAAGGGGTTCGAAAACGCGGAAATTATGCGCTATGCTTATGCGATTGAGTATGATTGTATCGATCCTACCCAGCTTTATGCGACGCTCGAATGCAAAACGGTTGCGGGACTTTACGGCGCGGGACAGTTTAACGGAACCTCAGGATATGAAGAGGCGGCGGCGCAGGGGCTTTTGGCGGGGTTGAACGCTTCTCTGAAGCTTCGCGGCAAGGAAGAGCTGATTTTGGCGAGAAGTGAGAGCTATATTGGCACGTTGGTGGACGATCTTGTAACCAAAGGGACGAATGAGCCCTACCGTATGATGACGTCGCGCTCGGAATATCGCTTGTTGCTCCGTCAGGACAATGCAGATGCGCGGCTGACCCCCAAGGGATATGCGGCGGGATTGATTTCGGAGGAACGCTATGCGGCGTTTTTGGAAAAGCAAAAGCTCGTCGAGGAGGAGATTGCCCGACTGAGAAGTACGCACCTCTCTCCTGAAAAATGCAACCCGTTTTTAGAAAAACATGGTTTTTCGCCCGTGGGAAGCGGTGTTTCGTTGGCAGATCTTCTTCGCAGACCCGATCTTACCTATGAAATGCTTGCACAGATTGATGAAAAACGACCGAATTTGCCCTATCGCGTGGTATTGACGGTGGAGGTGACGGTGAAATACGAGGGGTACATCAAGCGGCAGATCAGCGAGGTTCAACGGCACGAGCGCTTGGAAACGCGCCGCTTGCCCGAGGATCTTGACTATTCGACCATTCGCGGACTTCGTCTGGAGGCGGCACAAAAGCTTGCCAAGGTTCGTCCTGCTACGGTTGGACAAGCGTCACGCATCAGCGGAGTGAATCCCGCGGATATTTCGGTGCTCTTGATCTATCTCGGATTAAGATAATGTTTCACGTGAAACAAACGGAAAGGACAAGAATATGGAACGAATGGATTTTGTTTCGGAGTGCCAAAGGGTTTTTGCGCTAAACTCCCTTGCGTGTACGGAAGCCCAAGCGAATTTGCTGTATGATCTTACGGTTCGGATGCTGGAAGTCAATCAAGTAATGAATTTGACGGCAATTACTGACGAAAAAGGCATTATTTTGCGGCATTACGTGGATTCCGTGATGATTTCGCGGGATATTCCGGTAAATTCTCGTGTGCTTGACGTAGGATGCGGTGCGGGATTTCCGACACTGCCGCTTGCGATTTTTCGCCCCGATCTTCAAATCACCGCACTTGACGGTACGGCGAAGCGAATTCGCTACGTAGATGAAACGGCAAAAATGCTTTCTCTTTCGGGAGTTTCGGCGATTGCCGGGCGCGCTGAGGAATATGCGCAAAAAGGCGAATATCGTGAAAGGTTTGACGTGGTTACTGCGCGTGCGGTGGCGGCTTTGCCGATGCTCTCCGAGCTTTGTCTTGGGTTTGTTCGCGTTGGGGGCGTGATGCTTGCGATGAAATCTCAGCAAGCGGAGGAGGAAATTGCTGCCGCCTCCTCCTGTATTGCGCTTTGTGGCGGAAAGATTGAGCAAACGGTCACCGCGCAGTTGACGGCGGATGGAGAAAACTTGGAGCAAAGAACGCTTGTGTTTGTTCGAAAAATCAAAAACACTCCGCAAAAGTATCCAAGACATTTCTCTAAAATCTCTAAAAATCCCCTATAATTTTACGAGCTTTTGATCAAAAACCGACCAAAACGGCCTTGTTTGGTCGGTTTTTCTATTTCCTTTCCTTCTCCCGACGCAATTGGACAAACGGATTTCGAGCGGTTTTTTATTTCCCGACTGCTATAATAAGGGTGATGTTTCACGTGGAACATAGGAAGGAGAAAGAAAATGACCGAGCTAAAGTATTTAAAAAGAACAAAAGCCAACGAAGACGGCGTGGGGGTACAAGTGGTACAGATTAAGACTGACGACATTCGCCCAAATCGTGCGCAACCGAGGGCGGATTTTGAGCAAAATGCGATCATCCGCTTGGCGGATTCCATTCGTCGATATGGTATCCTTCAGCCGTTGAGTGTGAGGCCATCTGACCCCGAGGATATTTACCGTTACGAGCTGATTGCGGGAGAAAGGCGGCTTCGTGCGGCAAAAATGCTGGGATACTTAACGGTGCCTTGCATTATTATGGACGTTACCGAGCAGACCTCGGCGGAGCTTGCGATTATCGAAAACTTATTGCGAGAAGACTTGAATATGTTTGAGCAGGCGTACGGATTTCGAAAATTGATCGAAAATCACCATTTGACGCAAGAAGAGGTGGCAAGAAGGATGTCGCTGAGCCAATCGGCTGTGGCGAACAAGCTTCGGCTTTTGCGCCTTTCTTATGAAGAACAACGGTTGATTTTGGAAACGGGACTGACGGAACGGCACGCGAGGGCGACGCTTCGCGTGGAGAATGCGAAAAAACGATTGGATGCAATTCGGTATATTTCGGAGAAAAAACTAAACGTGCAGGAGTCGGAAAACTATATTGAAGCGTTATTGGAAAGAAAATGTGATGTTTTGCCGCAAAATCGAACGAAAACTAGTGCAAATGTGCTTTTGGAAGAGTTTCGGGAGGAGAAGGAACTTTCTGAAATGGTGCGCTTGATTCGCCATCGAGTGGATCGTTGGAACAAGAGTGGCAAGGCTGCTTCGGTGGAGGTGGAAAACCAAAAGAAGGAGATAGGAATTATCATACGGCTTTCGAGATGAAAAGAATGTTTCACGTGAAACAAACGGCAGGGGTTTCCCTGCCGTTTGTGGGTTTTTAGGGGAAATTAAGGAATATCATAAAAATAATTAGGAAGAAACTCTTGCAAACTTTTGGATTTTGTGATATAATCTTATTAATATTAGAATTTTAATAAAACGGAGAGAACAACAACGGAAAGGATCGAGTTTATGGGAAAAATTATTTCGTTTGCAAACCAGAAGGGCGGCGTTGGAAAGACGACTTCGTGTGTGAATATAGCGGCATCTCTTGGATTGTTGGGATATAAGGTGTTGATTATTGACCTTGACCCTCAGGGAAACACGACGAGTGGTGTCGGCGTGCAGAAAAAAGGACTGAAACTGTCGACCAAAGAGCTTTTGACAGGAGAAAAAACCGCAAAGGAAATTATTTTGGAGACTCCGTACCAAAATCTTTCGGTGGTTCCCACGAACACCTCGCTTGCGGGCGCGGAATTTGACCTTTTTGATTTTGATGAGAGCGAGTACCGAATGAAAAAGGCGCTTTCTGAGGTCAGAGATGAATACGATTATATTCTGATCGATTGCCCTCCCTCGCTTGGTATGCTGACGATCAATTCGTTTGCGGCGAGCGACGGTGTTATCGTTCCAATGCAGTGCGAATTTTACGCGCTTGAGGGACTTTCACAGCTGATGATTACGATCAATCGCATCAAAAAGCTGTATAATGCCGATCTTACGGTAAGCGGTATTCTCATTACGATGTATAACAGCCGTCTGCTGCTTTCTATGCAGGTCATCTCGGAGCTCCAAAAGCATTACGCGGACAAGCTTTTTGATACCAAGATCTCGCGCAATGTCAAGCTGACCGAGGCGCCCGGCTTTGGTAAACCTGCATATTATCACGATAAGAACTCCAAGGGTGCAAAGGAATATCTGGACGTAGCCAAAGAGTTGTCGACCAGAATTTGAGTGGTCGGGGGTGTGAATATGGCAAAGAAACCGTCGGGGCTCGGAAGAGCTTTTGGAGATCTTTTAGACGATAATTCGTTGGAAATCAAAACGCAGTCGAGCGTTGTGCTTCGCGGAGAGTCGAAGGCAGGCTCGGGGGCGGATGAAGTAGAAATTCCCCCGCTTGGGTACGCGCCGAAGAGCCTTTATGAGGAAAAGCCAAAGCGAAGCATCAAGGCAAATTTTAAAAAATAAAATAATACCGAAAAGGTTAGGAAACGATTATGACGAAAAAAACCGAAGGCAGAGGCCTTGGAAGAACTTTCTATGATATTATGGGTGATAACGTCCTGGATTCCAAGTCGGGTGCGGGTCAAAACCTGAGAATTTCCGATATTGAACCAAGACGCGATCAGCCGAGAAAGACCTTTGAGAGAGAGGCGTTGCAGACGCTTGCCGATTCGATTGCGGTGTATGGCGTGTTGCAGCCCATTATCGTTCGCGAGAATGCTGATTTTGAAGGAACCTACGAGATTATTGCGGGTGAACGCCGTTGGCGCGCCGCAAAGATGGCGGGTCTGAGCGAGATTCCCGCCGTCGTGTTTGACGGTGATGAGCTCAAGGCGGCGCAGGTCGCGTTGATTGAGAACGTACAGCGCGAGGACCTCAATCCCGTGGAAGAAGCGATGGGCTACGGCGCACTGATCGATCGCTTTGGATTGACGCAGGAGCAGGTCGCAAAGCAGGTTGGCAAGAGCCGCCCCGCGATTGCCAATATGCTTCGTTTGTTGGATCTTCCCGACGAGGTGCTTGTGCTCCTTCGCGACGGACAGATCTCGGCGGGTCACGCAAAGGCGCTCTTGGCGCTCGAGAAATCCGAAGATATGATCGACGTTGCCAATCGCATTATCATTCGAGAGATGTCGGTACGCGAGGTCGAGGCTTTGGTGAAACGGATGAACGCCGCTCCCATAGCACTTGAAACCGAGCCGATCCATCCGCAGGTCAAGGTACAGATGAAGGAGCTGGAGCACCGCGCAACGGCAACCCTTGGCAGAAAGGTTCGTATTTCAAGATCCTCCCGCAAGAAGGTCGTTGAGCTGACTTACGATAACGACGAGGACCTTGAGGCGCTTCTCCGTTCGCTTTGCGGCGAAACCATCTTTGACGAAACGGTTTGACCGTAGTGCAGAAGAACAAAGGTTAGTTGTAGCTAACTAAAAATAAACAAAATACAGATAAAAGAGGTAAAAAAGAATGTTAGACATTAAATATATCAAGGAGCAACCCGATGAGGTAATCGCCCGTCTGGCAAAGAAGGGTAAGGACGCCAAGGAAGAGATCGCGCAGATCCTGACGCTTGACGGCGAAAGAAGAAACCTGATCGCAGAAACCGAGTCGATCAAGGCAGAACAGAACAAGGTCAACAAAATGATCCCCGTATACAAGAAAGAGGGCAAGGACGTTTCCGCGATTTTTGCGGAAATGAAGGAGCTTTCCGCAAAGACCAAGCAGATCGACGAGAAGCTGAAGGAAATCGAAACTCAGCTCACCTCGTTGATGTTAGCTCTGCCTAACCTCCCCGACGAGGATCTGCTCCCCGGCGGTAAGGAAAATAACGAGCCGCTCCGTTTCTTCGGTGAGCCGAAGACCTTTGACTTTGAGCCCAAGAACCACGTTGACCTTTGCACGGGTCTTGGACTGATTGACTACGAGAGAGGCACAAAGCTCTCGGGTGCCGGCTTCTGGATCTACCGCGGCATGGGCGCAAGACTTGAGTGGGCGCTTCTCAATTACTTTATCGACACCCATCTCGGCAACGGCTATGAGCTGGTTCTCGTTCCCCATATGCTCGGCTACGAGTGCGGCTTGACGGCAGGTCAGTTCCCCAAGTTTGCCGATGACGTATATTGGCTGGAAACGGCTGAGGATGAGCGCCGCCGCTTTATGCTTCCTACGGCAGAAACGGCTCTCGTTTCCTTGCACCGCGACGAAATTCTGACCGAGGCAGATCTGCCCCGCAAGTATATCAGCTACACGCCCTGCTTCCGTCGTGAAGCGGGAAGCTACCGTGCCGACGAGCGCGGAATGGTGAGAGGTCACCAGTTCAATAAGGTTGAGATGGTACAGTACACCCTGCCCGAAAAGAGTGACGAGGCATTCGAGGAGCTCGTGGCAAATGCAGAGAACCTCGTAAAGGGTCTTGGCTTCCATTTCCGTACCGTGAAGCTCGCCGCAGAGGATTGCTCGGCATCGATGGCAAGAACCTACGATATCGAGATCAACATCCCCTCGATGAACGGATACAAAGAGGTTTCGTCGGTATCCAACGCACGTGACTATCAGGCGCGCCGCGGTATGATGCGCGTTCGCCGTGAGAACGGAAAGACCGAGTTCGTGCATACGCTCAACGGTTCGGGTCTTGCTACCAGCCGTATTCTGCCCGCACTTGTTGAGCAGAATCAGCTCGCAGACGGATCGGTTGTCGTTCCCGAGGTGCTCCGCAAGTATGTCGGTTGTGATATCATTAAGAAGTAAGTAAGAAAATCTTTGACGGGAAGACGGTCGGTTAGTTAAAACTAATCAACCGTCTTTTCGGAAGAGATCAGGGAGAATTTTATGAATATTTGGACTTCGTTTCGTGATGCCTTTCTGAGCGAGGGGAACTACGAAAATCTTTCGTCGGACTCGATGCTCTCGCTTCTTCCGTGGCTCATTATCGCAATCTTCGTCGGAATTGCGCTTTCGTTTGTTGTGACTGTGTTTACCAAGCGCGTGCTTGGCGCGATGGTGCGGGGAATGCTCAGCGACGAGGCCTCCTCACCCGAGAAGGCAAAGACGCTTTCCGAGCTTGGCTTTGATAAAAACTTCTTTTTGCGCCGCGCCGTGCGCGGAAACGTGTCGCTTCGACGCGTGGTTCACTGCCGCGAGGAGGAGGAATTTCTTCTGGCGCAGGAGGAAGAGCGCGCCGCTTATGAGGAAGCAAGGAAAAACGATCCTTCGATGAAAAAATGGCCGAAGAAGGTCAAGGAATTCCGCGTGGATTCGATGGCGCACCACTTTTACATTCCCGAGGAATGCAGAGATATGGCAAGCGTAAAGTTTAACCAAAAGGGAACGTCGATCGGCTCTCTTGTGGTGCTCTTCGTGCTGCTTTTGATCTTTTTGATCGTTCTTTTGATTGCGCTTCCGTGGATTATGGAAATGGTGGACAGCATTGTGGGAACGCTGAAGTCGGCGGCATCGTCGGGCAACGATAAGATCGTGTAAGCTCTATTCTACGAAATTAAGGAATTAGTTATGACTAACATCAGAACTGCCGAGGCGCTTCGCCCGAAAAGCTTTGACGAGATCGTCGGACAGGCGCATCTGTTCGGAAAGAACGGCGTCGTCCGAAAAATGATTTCCTCGGGACGCGTGACGAATATGATCTTTTACGGCCCGCCCGGCACGGGCAAGACGACCGCCGCTGAGATTATTGCGCGCGAGTCGGGAATGGTCTTTCACCGTCTGAATGCGACGACGGCGAGCCTTTCGGACGTCAAGGATATTCTCGCCAGCACCAACAACGTGTTTTGCACGGGCGGAATTCTTCTTTATATCGACGAGATTCAGTATTTCAATAAAAAGCAACAGCAGGCGCTTCTGGAGTATATCGAGGACGGTCGTGTGACTCTGATCACCTCGACGACCGAAAATCCGCACTTTTATATTTATAACGCGATTATCTCGCGTTCCTCGCTTTTTGAATTCAAGCCCGTCGCGCCTGCGGACTGTATCGTGGCGCTCCGCCGCGCGGTCGATTTTCTCAACGAGGAGCAAAAGACCGAAAAGACGGCAGGGGACGAGGTGCTTGAGTATATCGCACGGTCGACCTCGGGCGACGTCCGCCACGCAATCGTTCTGCTCGAGAATTCCTTCTTCGCGGCTGAGGGGGAGATTACCAGAGAAATCGTTGACGGCTTTAACGTCAGAGTCGGAAATTTTGACGACGATACGCATTTTGATCTCTTGTCCTGTCTGCAAAAGTCGATCCGAGGCTCGGATCCCGACGCCGCCGCGTTTTACGTGGCGAAGCTGCTCTCGCTCGGAGAGTTGATTTCGGTTTGCCGCAGACTTCAGGTGATTGCCAGCGAGGACGTAGGACTTGCCTACCCGATGGCGGCGGTTGTAACGAGAGCCTGTTGTGAATCGGCAAAGGAGCTGGGAATGCCCGAGGCGAGAATTCCTCTGGCAAACGCCGCGATCTTGCTTGCTACCTCGCCGAAATCGAATTCGGCGTATATGGCGATCAACGAGGCAATGGCGGACGTCGAGCAGGGAAGAGGACGCATCGTGCCCTCGCATCTGCAAAGCCCGCTTTTCAAAGGCTATCGCTATCCGCACGATTTTCCGAATCATTACGTCAAGCAGCAGTATCTGCCCGAGGATCTTCGGGAGAAGCAGTATTACCGATTCGGAGAAAATAAAATGGAAGAGGCGTCAAGACAGTACGCCGAGAAGATCAAAGGAAAACAGTAAGCATTTTGATTCATTCATAGGAGGTGCCACGTGAGTAGAGCTTTTGAGGCTGTCAAACGGTTTGTCGTTCGCAAAAAGCAGTTGATTTTATATCTTTTGTTTGGCGGAGTTACGACGGTTTGCTCTTTGCTTGCGTGGTATCTGACGCTTCGCTTCGGCGTGCTCGTGTTTCACGATGAAAAGGGAGACCCCACGGCGTTTCTCGACGTGCTCGGAAGCACGGCACAGTGGGTCGTCGGAATCGTCGTGACCTTTACCACGAATAAAAAGTGGGTGTTCCGTGAGGCGGAGCACGGTCTTCGCGCGGCGGTGCGACAGTTTGGCATTTTTTGCTCCTCTCGCGTGCTGACCTATTTTTTGGAGGTGGCGGTCAACCTTGGCATTATTGCGCTCCTCGATGACCTGCTTCATTATCACGCGCCTGTATTTGAGATCGTCGGACGGGAGTTTGAGCTTTCGGCAAGAATTTGGGCAAAGCTGATTTCGTCGATCGTGGTCATCGTGGCGAACTATTTTGTCAGTAAATTGATTGTATTTCGGAAGAAGGACGAAAAAGATCCAAAAGAAGATAAAAAAGAATGAAAAAAGATATTGACAAACCGAAGAAAATGGGTTATAATAATTAGGCAAGTTTGAAAAACGGCGACTTGCAGAGTGATATGGAGAAGTACTCAAGTTGGCCGAAGAGGCGCCCCTGCTAAGGGTGTAGGCCGGGAATACCGGCGCGAGAGTTCAAATCTCTCCTTCTCCGCCAGAAAAAGTCCTTGATTTTCAAGGACTTTTTTCATTTTTATAGCTCAAAAATCCCTTACAATCCCATACGGACATAAAAATCACGATTTCCCTTACTGGTAGCACGCAGAAATGCGTGCTTTTTTGTTTTCTACGGGCGTTGGTTGCTCGAACATTTTTTCATAATAACGGTTATAAAACGCCATATAATGCATAAGTAGATATAACTCTAACTTCTCGTTGATGGGTGAGTCGTTATATCTACGGTGTATCAAACAAGCCTTGCGGTGCAAGCACCTATAAAGCCAGTAAGGAAACAGTTTGGTTAAAATTGTTTCCGCTGGCGTATGTTATAACGTTAAATTAAAGTAAAGGAGATATAAACAATGCAGATAATGCAAATCTTTCAATCAAAATATGATTTTGTAACAAGTAAACGGTTTAATAACAAAATCAAGGAATACGAAAAGTTAGGCTTTGTAATCACCAATTCAGTTATTGATGATTGTAATTTAGCTTATCTTGACCAAGTATTGCTTTGGTTAAATCCTACTCGGTATTTAAGCTATGTAGATGGTTATTTGCTCTACGTTGATGATGCTAACCAAAAATATTGTATTAAAAGTAATGGTGCGTATCAGCTTTTTGGTAAATATCAATTCCTTAGACCTTTTGCATTTATTAAAGATGTTTTAGGTTTTACTGAGTATCAAACGTATTATATCCTTCACATCTTTTTGAAGAAAGTTAGTAAAACGGATATTGCAAATCTTCTTAAAGCAACATACCCATTGTTGAAACCAGATATTCCTATAAACGCTGATTGCCTTAATCATTATAAAGAGCTTAAGCCCAGTAAAGATGGCTTGGCTAAGCTTTATGGTGTTTATAAGTATAAGCATCATATAGATCATAACTTATTGTCAACGATGATGTTTAATCGTTTTATTACCTTAGACGAGCAAGGCAATATATACTATCCTACATCCTATAATGATAAGGTTGTATCGGTTTATAACCTTTCTGCAGGTGAGCTTTATTGTAGTGATCGAAGCGTTGGTTCTTTCTTTGCAGAGCATCCAGCATCTAAAAGTATGGATGCGGTAAAAAGGTTATTTGTTTTTAGCGACATTCTGGATATGCTAAGCTTCATTACCTTGTATCGCAACAATTTGTTTTCGTCCTTTAAGATTTTCAAATCTCAAACTGGTTACTTATCCTTGAATGGTAATAATTATGATGAATTTGTTCGTTTCATAAAACAGCATCCAAACATTAAGACCGTATTTGATTGCACTAAAAACCAAGGATACCACTTTATACACGAGATTAAGCAATACGGTGATGATGCCAATGTAATAATAACGTCAACTGATAACCTTAGTACCGAAGAAGCTGAGTTTCAAGGGCGTCTGGAACGCCAGTTTTATGCATCTGGCAGGTACAACCAATACCGTATTGAAAGCCGATTTAAGAGCAAACTTAAAAAATGTCTTGGCGAAGATATTTCCTTATGGGACCTTCACGACATTTTGAAAAATTATGATTGCGATGGCAACGGAGCTGTAAGCTGGCAAGCCATATTACAAAAAGAATATGCCCAAGGAAACATTTCAGCCGATGAAGCCATGCTTTTAAGCAAAGAGGCGATTGATCAATGGGCTGTCAAAAAACCAGTAGCAAAGAACACAACTGAAAAGCAGGAGCTAAACGCAAATAGCATAAAGGTTGGCGATGCTGTAGAACACAATAAATATGGCGTGGGTAGAGTTAAAGAGATTACGGATAATATGGTTATTGTTTCATTCAGCGTAGAAGAAAAGAAATTCCCATTCCCCATGGCGTTTGATAACAAATTCTTATTTCAATGTCAAAACGAACAGCCAACGCCTGTTGCCGAGATTGATGAAAGCTATATCCCGACAAGTATATTTGATCCCAATCTGCCAGACGATTACCTTCCTTTTTGAGTACCACGCAAAAAAATTTGTTATTAGACAAAAAATCAGTTATATTTACAAAAACACATAATATAATAAAGATAGGTAGTGGTGAAATGCCATTATTAAGCAAGGCTTTGAAAACTGAAAGTTATTCAAAAAGCAGAAAGGCGGTACGTTATGTTGTTTTTATGTTTGTTATCCTTTCTTTTTTCCTTTCTTTTTAACATACAGCCAGTCTTTTTAACGTAACGTACCGATTTCCCCCGAAAGGGGGGAGCAGACCAGCGAATTGGTCGAACTTGCAAGGTTTCAGAAAAAATAGGGCGGTTTGAGCAAAAAGTTCAAGCCGTCCTATTGTATTTTTCTTAAAAGTGTGTTATAATAGTAAAGTAGTTAGTTTACTTATGTACTTTTAGGAGGTAGCGAAGTGGCAAGAAAGCAGTATATTGAGGGTAGCTTCGGTGCGTATCTGGTAGAGCTTATCAAGGCTCACGGCTATGCACAAGCGAAATTTGCTACCGATCTGGGCGTTTCCAAGACATATCTGTTCGATGTGTTCAATGGACGAGTGAAACCGCCCACACCCGATATGCAGGATCGTATCGTTGAGCTCTTGCATTTAACGGAAACCGAGAAAAACGAATTGTATAACAAAGCGGCTTTTGGCAGAAGTGAGCTCCCCAAGGACATTGTGGATTACCTCACCCAAAACCAAGCCGAAATTGATAACATTAGAGAAAGAATGAGGGCAGTATAATGGCAAACCTTTCTAAAATCAAAAGAGATAATATGATTGCCTTTCTTGAGGAGCTCAAGAAGGAGCACTCGGATGATGCTTCTATTCGTGCCTTCAATGAGATTGAAAACCACCTACGTGATAAGAAATACGGTCTTATCTGGGAAGAACATTCCGAAGCGGTTGACGAAATGCTGGAGGAAAATATTCCCGTACTGACCGCCGATCCAGAACGCCGCTTGTGCAAGGATGAAACGCTCCCTTGGAACTTCATTATTGAGGGTGATAATCTCCAAGCTCTCTATCTGTTGGAAAAAACCCATCGTGGCAAGGTGGATTGCATCTATATCGATCCCCCTTATAATACTGGGGCACGCGATTGGAAATACAATAATGATTACGTGGATGGCAACGATGTATATAGACATAGCAAATGGCTGTCTATGATGAAAAATCGACTTTTAATTGCCAAGGAGCTTCTGAATCCAAGAGATTCTGTGTTAATTGTAACCATAGACGAAAAGGAATATTTGCGTTTAGGTTGTCTTCTTGAAGAACTTTTCCCAGAAGCCAGAATACAGATGATAAGTAGCGTTATAAGTCCTCGAGGAGCAATGCGTAAAGATATGTTTACGCGTGTCGAGGAGTATATTTACTATGTTTTTGTAGGGGCTTCGTCGGTTGTTCCTTTCGGTCCTGATATGCTTCAATTTACTGAATACGAAAACGTTGATATTAAAGTCTGGGCACAGATGATTAGAACCAGTGCTAATGGACCGAGATCGAAACGCCCAAATCTTTTTTATCCTGTCTTTTTCAATAAAAACGATGGAAGATATATGGGGGTTGGTGATCCTCTGCCCGTTGATATGGATCGCAACGATGTTGTTGTACCAGAAGATTGTTTTGCTGTATATCCAATTCGTAGAGATGGAATGGAAGTAAGCTGGGCGTTACAAACTGAAACGTTCAAAATGAAAATTGAAAAAGGATATATAAAGTTTGGAAAATGGAACAAAGGGGACACAAATCGTGCAATGGCTCACTTGCAAACTGGCACGATGGGAAGAATTGAACGAGGCGAAATAGAGGTTCTTGGTAAGGACGAAGAAGGTACAGTTATTTTGGGTAACACCGCAAAGGGAAAACGTCCTTCAAGCGTATGGAATATGCAATCTCACGATGCTGGAAGCAAAGGTAAAAATATGCTGACATCTATATTACCATATTGTGATTTTACATATCCAAAATCCATTTATGCAGTTAGAGATTCCTTGAAATTTATTGTTGCTAATAAACCAAACGCCGTTATCATAGATTTCTTTGCTGGTTCTGGTACAACTCAACAAGCAGTAAACTTATTAAACGCTGAAGATGGTGGTTGTCGCAGATGCATTATGGTTACCAATAACGAGATTTCCGATACTGAAGAAAAGACATTCTTAAAACAAGGTGTGCAAAAAGGAAGTGACGAATGGGAATCGCGTGGAATCGCCAAGTATGTTACTTGGCCGAGAACAGTATGTAGTATAAACGGAGTCGATATAAACGGCAAGCCTCTTAAAGGAGAATATCTTGGAACGGATATTTCGCTTGCGGATGGTTTTAATGCTAATGTGAAGTATTTTAAGTGTGATTGGACACCCAGAAAACCAGAAGATTACCTTTTGAGCAACGTGCTTTGTCTGCACATTCGAGAAATGATAGAGCTTCAAAACGCTATTGAGATAGACAACGTGAAGAACGTGCTCATTCTCAACAAGAGCGATTTTAAGAACATCATTCTCAATCCCGATATTTACGCTCAAATCGAGCACATCTGGGTAAACCAGAACATCATTCTTAACGCTGAAGAGCTGAAACTTTTGGAAGCAAAGGGCTTCAAGTACATTCCGAGAGAGTTCTTCGGTCAAGAATTAAAGGAGGCGGCAGAATAATGTTTAATGCAAAATTATATGATTTTCAAGCGAGGCACGAAGCTAATTTGCTTAAAAAGTGTGCCGACCACGAGGAAATGATTCTCTGTGCTCCTACTGGTTCTGGAAAAACGGTGTTGGTGTGCAAGTTTATTGATGATTACCTTGATGAAAATCCAAACACCGTTTTTCTCTGGCTTTGCCCCGGTGCTGGTGGTTTGCACGAGCAATCCGAGGAAAGCTTTGCTAAAAACACTTCTGGAATCCCATACAGCGATGTGTATGGATTCATTACCGATCCCGATCCCAGAGGTCACGTATTCTTCATTAACTGGGATAAAGTTAACAAGAAATCCAACGTGGTGCTTCGCGAGGGCGAGCACAAGGACTTAATGAGCAAGGTTCTGGCGTGCCACAATAGCGGCATCGACATCTTTATGCTTATTGACGAGGAACATAAGTATCGAGATACTGCAAACGAGTACATAGGCAACATCCAGCCCAAGCACGTGCTCCGCATTTCCGCTACGCCTATTAGCCAAGGCGACCATGTAGAAACCGTTAAGGATGATGAAGTAATTGCCGCAGGGCTTATTGCTACTGGTATTTCCATCAATGAGGGCGTTTCTCATGCCATCCAAGAGAACAACAATCTGGATGATGATCTTCTGCTGCTTGAACTTGCCGACAAGAAGCGTAAGGAAATTCAAGCACAGTATGATCGTCTGGGGCTGAAGATCCGTCCTCTCGTCTTGATACAGTTTCCTAATGGAAGTGAAGAATGGATAGAGAGAGTAAAGCAAGCTCTTGCCGATATGGGCTACGGCGACAATTCTGGGCTGGTAGCATCGTGGTTTAGCGGCGACCATCCCGACAACCCCGAAGAAATCAAGAAGCTCGATGGACATTACGCATTTCTTCTGTTCAAGCAAGCGATTGCTACTGGCTGGGATTGTCCGAGAGCCAAGATATTGGTTAAGCTCCGCGAGGGCGGCACAGAACGCTTCAACATCCAGACGGTTGGACGAATCCGCAGAATGCCACAGCGTGAGCATTACGATATTGATTTGCTGGATAACTGCTACCTCTATACGCTGGATAGCCAGTTCCAAGAAGGACTTACAAGTGGGCTTAGCGACAGTTTCTATACCTATCAGTATCGCAGAAAGTTCACAGCACCCAACATAGTGCTCACCAAGGAAACGCTGGATGGAAATGACCGTTTCGCTGTCAATCCCGAAGCCGTGGTCAAGGTGGTGCGTGAGGCTATGCTGAAGGAGTGCGACCTCGACAAGAACGGAAGACTTGACAAGCGTGAAATGGAAGTCAGCAAGGGCTACGTATTCGGCACAAAGCTCAAGACATCCGCTATTGAGGGCGTGGCACGTACTACGCACGATATGATGAAGCTCAACTCCATTTTTGGCGGTGAGCACCAGATAAACAACCACGATGATGGTTTCATCATCCGTGATGCCAAGCGTAGAATTGCCAGAACTATCGGCGTGGACGAAAACATTTCCAACAACGCCTTGAGGATTCTTTTCGGGCCAGAGGATATGCAAATGTCCTTGTTCTCCGAAGAAGAAAAGGCGTTTGAGAGTGAGCACAAGCTCCTTGCGGATATGACACTCCGTGAGTATAACGCTTTCCTTGTCAATAACCGTGATAAGCTGATCGAGGTGTTCAGCACTATCAGCGAAACCGAGATTGGCGACATCAAGGAAACTGGTGTTATCGTATCGGATTGGGGTATTCCGTCCTATCAGTATTACAAACAGCACAAGAAGATTGCTCCTACGGCTATTATGAGCAAGAACGTGTTTGATAACTACGGTAATAACATCTTGATTGCTCCTAACAGAACTGTAACCGAGGTGGAATTTGAAAGATGGTGCGAGAGCTACGATGCCGTTAAGCACATCTACAAGAATGGTGATAAGGGTGACGATTTCTTCAGCGTTATCTATCGCAAGGCGTTCCGAAGAAGCAACTTCTACCCCGACTACATCATCCAGCTTGAAAACGGTGATGTGTGGGTGATTGAAGCCAAGGGCGGTATGACAGCCGATGGTGCATCAAACAACATCGACAGCTACGCACCCAAGAAATTTGAAGCGTTGAAAGCCTACGCTGAAAGAGTGGGCGGCTTCAAGTGGGGCTTTGTTCGTGCCGTTGGTACACAGCTTTATATGTCCAACACCGTGTGGACGGAAGATGTGACCAATAGGAACGTGTGGAAGCCTATTGAAGTATTTATCTAAGCACAATAAAATATTTCACTTACTGGCGAAAAAAGTCGCATCTCGAGTTATGAGGTGCGGCTTTTTTTACTATAGTGAATATATAGGCGTAAGGATTTACGCATATTCGACAGGATAAGAATAATGTTTGTAACGAAACAGAAAGGATGTAGAAAATGAAACTTTGGACGAAAGAAATTGAGCAGAGGGCGGCAAAATTTCCACTCGGCTCACAAAATGGCAAGGGATTAGATGCAACTGTATTTGTAAAGTTCTTCAATCCCTACGGAGCAGGTACGTGGCTTATCACGGAAGCGGAAAAGCAAGAGGATGGTGACTATTTGCTTTTCGGCTTTTGCCACATCTTTGAGTGGGAATTTGGCTATGTAACTCTTAGCGAAATTCTGAACACCAAAGTGAACTTGTTCGGATGCCAGTTACCGCTTGAGCGTGATCTCTACATAGGCGATAACGCCACGGTACGTGATCTCGCACAAGGGTATTAAGGCAAAGTACCTTTATACTGGCAATCATACTTGCCTTCTCTAAAACGGAAACACCGTTGGGAAGGCAAGTATGTACCACAAGATTGATACTTTCCGAAAAGTATATTGAAAAGTATCAATGAAATTCGATTTGTGCTTGGCTCGAGATAACGCAGCCAAGCATCATATTGAATTTTTTATGAGGGAAGAAACGGCGAAAGCCGTCTCTTCCCGAAGAACAAGCTCCAAACTTAGGTTGGAGCAACGCAGGATTTTTAATAAAAAATCCAACATTTTTTTGATGGGTTGTGCCTACTTTCCCTTAAAAGTTTGGTTTTAGTCTTAACGAAAATTCAAAGCTAATGGGGGTGATAATTCTGTGGGTAGAAACCACAAAAACATCAAAATACAGCTAAATCAAAAGCTGGATAGCCTTTCGAGGATCGGGCAAAAGAAGCAAAAGGAAACCGTCGGTTCACCTAACTACAATCCAAACAGATCGGAGGGTTGTCATAGCATCCAGACTATGCAGACCTACAGGCAGGTGATAAATGATCTGGGTTCATTTCTCAAAAACGAGGGGGTAAAGGACATTTCACAAATTGACCGTCAAATGGTTACCAAGTATATGGAAACCAAGAAAGGACAGTCAAAATGGACTACGGCAAAAATTTGCTCGGCTTTGAACAAGGTTTTGGAAACGAACTATACCCCAAAAGACTTTGGCATAGGCAACAGAAGTCAAAAAGAGGTCATACACAATAGACGGATTTTAACGGCAAATTCAACAGCCGATAGAGCCAGTAATCAAGATGCCCTATGGTTCGCATCCTGTACAGGTGCAAGGCGTGAAACGCTTATGAGCGTTACCGCCAATCAAGCCATCCGAAATGACGATGGGCAAGTGATTGGTTTTCGCTTTGAGGGTTGCAAAGGGGGAAAAACAGGCTGTGTGTTGGTGCTCCCAGATCAGCGTGAGAAAATGACCAGCTTCGTTGACAATAAGATTGCAACTGCCGGTCAGAACGCACGCCTTATAACTAATTGCAGTCGGAATTGTAATCCCCATTATGAAAGGGGCAATTACGCACAGGCACTATATTCCTGCCTTAAAGAAGCGAAGGACAATGGTATTGATCTGTATGAAGGTCGCAGAAGCTTGTTCATAGTTCAGTCGAAGTACGAACAGGCACTTTGCCACCCAAGGTATTCTGCTCCCACGGTGCGTGGCTATGATACTGCGGTGCTTGCCGAACTCGCACAAAATCTCCTACATTATAGAATCTCGTCCACACTTATCTATCTGGATAGGGATTCCGTATAAAGTGAAAAAGCACTTCTACCCTTTGGGCAAGGGTGCTTTTGTTATGCGTTGAGTTATAAACCTAAAATGGATTTTATACAATATAAGGTTATAACGCATAGATGCGTTGACAGAAAGGATGTTTAATATGCAAGGCAAGAATTATTTGAATGGCAACAGAAGTATGAAAGTGTTTATTACAAATCTTGGTCGCTACAACGAGGGCTATCTTGTGGGCAAATGGGTAAAGCTCCCTGTGGACGATGAAACACTCAATAAGGTGCTGACGGAAATCGGTATCAATGAGCAATACGAGGAGTATTTTATCACGGACTACGAAAACGCCCTTGTAGGTATCGGTGATGTGATTTCGGAGTATTCGAGCGTGGCGGCATTAAACAAGCTCGCTCAACGCCTCGAGATGTTGTCGGATGCGGATGCTGACAAGCTCGGTGCGGTTCTTGAGTATGAGGCGTGCAGGAGCGTGTCAGAGGTCATAGACCTTTTGGACGAGCTTGACGAGTTCGATTTGCTCCCTGATGTTGAGGATGATGAGGATTTGGGGTATTACTACGTGGAAGAATGCGGTAGTATCTACATTCCCGAACACCTAAAAAATTATTTCGATTATGAGGTGTTCGGCAGAGATGTAAGACTCGAAAATTTGTGCCTATTCACGAGCTATGGCTTCTTGCTCGACAACCGCTAAAAAGCTGAAAATATAGGCGGTGGTTGCTCGAACACAATTTCTCTTTTTATGAAAAATATCACTCTAAAATATGTGTACGTTAGAAATAACGAATACATTTCGTAAAGGATATTTTAATTATGAATACTGTAAATACAAGTATTACAAGAGAAACGCTTCCGATGTATATCGGAGTCCATGACGCTGTGAGAATGGGCATCACCCGAAACAGCTTTTACACGCTAACCCACCGTGACAATGATTTTGTGGTGGAGATTGGCGGCAGAGTCTATCTCGACCGAGATGGATTGCTCGCTTGGCTCGACCGAGGCGGCGACAAGAAGAATAACAGAAAGGATAAGGAATAAGCTATGGCAAACAAGAAGAATACCGCCAAGAATAAAGGCAAGGTTTCCAATGGTATGGGAAGCATCCGCAAGAGAAGCAACGGCAGTTATGAGGTACGCTATACCGAGGGGTTTGACCTTTCGGGCAAGCAAATTCAGCGTAGCAAGAGCTTCAAGACCGAGCGTGAAGCTAACGAGTTTAGAATCAAAACGCTTAATCAAATCAACGAGGGTACATACGTGTCTCCTAACCAAATGCCTCTTGAAGAATGGATAAAAATCTATCTCAAACGGTACACCGCAAACCTTAAGGATTTGACAAAGAAATCCTATGAGGATCGGTTGCAATTACACGTTGTACCTGCTATTGGGAATGTAAAGCTCTGCAAACTGACCTCGTTTGTTGTGCAGGACTTTGTAGATAGTCTTGGTCGCAAAACAGACAAACGTAATGCTCTTTCCCCCAAGACAATCAAATGCATCCACGGTGTCTTGCACAAGGTACTTAACAAAGCGGTCAGCTTGGGATATTTATCAAAAAATCCTGCTGACGATTGCACGCTACCCAAAGTAAGTCAACCCGATATTACACCTCTTTCCGATAGTCAGACTGTGGAGTTTCTAAAGGCTATCAAAAACGATACATATAATCAAGTTTATATGCTCGCCTTGTTTATGGGGCTTCGTCAAGGGGAAATCTTGGGGTTAGCTTGGGATTGTATCAACTGGGAGAACAACGTTATTACCATAAAGCGTCAGTTAATTAGAAAGCGTGAATGTAAGATTGCGGAAAACACCGATGATGATGACAAAAAGTATAAAATTACTTCCGTCAAAGATGAAGATGCTCGATACATTTGTGTTGACGATGAAATTATGGATATTTTCCGCACTCGGCTTGAAGAACAGAATGAGCAACGTAAGCGAGCAGGTGACCTTTGGTATGAGCCGTTCCCAAATCTTGTTTTTGAAAATGCATTCGGTAAGAACTTTACTCATAGTACCGTCCGCAAACATTTCAAAAAGAGCGTCGCAGAGATTGGATTGCCCCAAGAACGTTTCCACAATATGCGACACAATTACACTGCAAGAGCACTTGAGAGTGGAGATCCTGTGAAGGTAGTACAAGATAATCTCGGTCACTCCACAGCGGATTTCACATTAAAAGTTTACGCTCACGGGACAAAGGAAGCACAAATAAAAAGTGCCAAGAATATGAACGACCGCATCAAAATGCTTAAAGAGCTTATGGCTTAAGATAAGACCGTACACATCAAAACAGATGTTGTGCGGTCTTTCTTTTTATATGGGATTTGCTCATACAAAATCCCTTACGATTTTTCAAATCAATAAGAAAAATAAGACAAATAAGACGAAAAAGGCATAAAAACTCCCATTTTTACCGACTATGCAGACAAATAAGACGAATAGTACAGCGGCACACAAATTCAAATCTCTCCTTCTCCGCCATTCAAGTCCACAACAGAAATGTTGTGGACTTGTTTTTTGAATATGTATACATTATGATACCGAGAATTTTAATTTTTTACGAAAGGACATTGTTATGACAAATACAGAATTGAACGAATATATAAAACACTATCTTGTTGAAGATAAGACAAAAAGCGCAATTATGCTTAATGCTCCTTGGGGAAGCGGAAAAAGTCACTACATATTAAACGATCTGAAGGATTACCTCTCAAAAAAAGAAAACGGCTCATATAAATGCGTGATAGTTTCTCTATATGGTATATCTTCTTCTCAAGAAATAAGCAAAAACATCTATCTTGAGCTAAAAACCAATGTTAAACCGTTGAAGACCGCAAACAAACTTTCAAAAAAGATATTTAAAAAAAGGCACAAAGAAATTGAAGCTTATGGTAAAATTATAGGAGCGACATTATTTAAGGGGTTATTTAATCAAGGCGGGATGGATTTAAATGCGTCTGAAAGTACACTTCAGCAGCTTTATAATTCTGTAGATTTAAGTGGCAAGTTTATTATTCTTGAAGATATTGAGAGAAGCAAGCTAAACATCTTGGATTTGTTGGGATATGTTAATAGTCTTGTTGAACAAGACGGAGTAAAGGTAATGCTTGTAGCCAATGAAGATGAAATAATCAAACGAATTCCAGATGACTTTAAAAATCTTGAAGAAGAGAAAAAAGCACAGATATACCGTAATGTAGGGTTAGATAATAGACCCTTTACTGACGATACAAAAATCTATTTAAAAACGAAAGAAAAAACAATTAGTGATACGGTCATTTTTGAAGGAGATTATAAACAAGCAATTCGTAATATTATTAGTTCATATAACAACGACACGCTAAATAGATTTTTGTCCGATGAATTTGTTAATGAACTTGCAAATATTATAACCGGAAAGAATCTACGCTCTTTTATATTTGCCTGCCAAAAGACTGTTGATATATATAACAAAATGCCTTCTGCGATGGAGGAAGATTTTGTCAAGGCGTTATTTTTTGGTGTTGTGTATTTTTCCATAAAGGAGAAATCTGGCAAAACAGATATTAAGTGGGATGGAGATTCAAATTTGTCATTGAGCTTGGGAGGCGGCAAATACCCGCTCTTTAGTTCTTGCTATGAATATTTACACGATCAAAAAATCAACGCAGACAAAATAATAAAAAATTCTATTGCTTATAAAGAATTAAAACTTTATGACAAGGACTTTTCACGCACCAATGACAAGGATCTAATTATCATACAGAATTTCTATTGCTATTATTCAAAGGATATTCTTCAGTCCTTAAAAAGAATTGAAGAAAGACTACTTGATCCCAACGATATATCGTTTTATGCATACGATAGTATGATCAAGGCATTTATTTCATTATCTAAAGTTATTGATTATGATTTTGAAACATGCAAAAAAAGAATGATAAACAATCTAAAGGGCTTATCCACCAAATTAAACGGATTTTATCTTTTCCCTGGATTTATTGATCGAGACAATGAAAACGACAAAGCTCAATATGAAAAATTCAGAACAAATGCGATGAAATCTCTAAGCGAAACAGATACTGTATTTTTGAATTTTGACTATACTCCTGAATCAGCTCAAGATTTTTATAATCAAACAATAAAAAGTGAACCGGGCTTTGATAGTGATAATCCTTTTGCGTTGCGATTGGATATGGACAGGCTTTCAAAAATGTTGGTGGATTGTTCGCCGGAACAGATCGAGTATATAAGAGGAGCATTTTTAAGTGTTTATCGCGTATCTAACATACGGGATTTTCTAACTTGTGATAAATCATCAATAGACAATTTACTAGATAAAGTAAACGTAATATATGAGTCTGAAGATATTGATCCTATTCAGAAATTGCAAATCAAATGGTTTATATCAAATCTGGAAAATATATCAAATAAGTTGTAATTTCTATAAAGTGTAACAAGGGAAAGGCACGCGCCTTTCCCTTTATCATTATGGTTTAATAGTTTCCTTCACCGTATAATCGCTCATGAGGTTCATATACACCTCGATTTTATCTGGATAAATGATAATCTTGTTAATATACTGATCGATTACCAAACGACGGTTCGCTAATGTACCATTCTTCAATTGTTGTTCGGCAATATGGAACAACTTACTAATTTGTTCTTCGGAAAAATTTTCCTGCTTCAATGCCGCCTCGGCTTCGGTCAGCTCAAACAACAGCTTTTCTTTCGACTGTTCTAATTCGTTAAGCTTATCCTTAAAGGCGGCTGAGCCTGTTTCAATCATTAGATTTACGGTGTTGGTGATCTTTCTTTCCACATCACGAAGCTCTGTCTGTAATGCGAGCATTCGCTCTCTGGCACCTCCTGTTTTTTCGGCTATGTATTCGTTATATTGCTCTACAAGCATAGGAATCACGTCGGGATTGAATAATACCCCCGACAGCCGTTCCAATACCAACCGCTCCAGCTTATCCCGATTGATCTCGGGATTGCTACACTTTGTATCACGCTGATTGCGGCGTGTACATTTATAAGAGATATACAGTGGATGATCGGGGCGTGGCTTGCGGGAATTGCCCGCATAGGGGCTTCCACATTCGCCACAGTAGATCTTACCGCTCAACAAATACTCCTGTTTAGCGGAGAATTTGGCAGCTTTGTGCTGACGTTCCTTCATCTTGGCTTGGACTCGATGAAAATCGTTCTCACTGATAATAGCGGGAATCCCACCGGGGATTCGAATGACCGCATCGGGGTCGTATTCTCCGTGTCGAACATACTTGCCCTTGGGATTCTTTGTTGAATCCTTCACGTAAATATATACGCCTGTGTACCGTTCGTTTCGCAGAATGGCATACAAGGAGTTCTTCGCAAACGGAATCCCTCTCCGTGTGCGGTATCCTTTATTGTTTAGGGTGTCAATGATCTCGGTGTAAGAATATCCTTCGAGATACATACGAAAAATCAGCCTTACAGCCTCAGCTTCATATTCATTGATGATGTACTTCTGAGTATTTCGGTCCACAGAATATCCAAGTGCGGGAGGACCGCCTGTAACCTTGCACTCCAAGGCATTTTCCTGTAATCCTTTACGGACTTCCCGTGAGAGGTTGAGTGAATAATACTCGTTCATACCCTCGATTACAGATTCCAGAATTACACTTTCGGGGCTGTCTTGCAGATTTTCAAGCACCGAGATCAGCTTAACATTATTCTTTTTCAGAATATTTTTATACAACGCAGAATCATAACGGTTTCGTGCAAATCGGTCGAGCTTGTGGACAATCACTGCGTCTACATCTCCCTTGGTTGCTGTCGAAATCATCTTTTGAAATTCAGGACGCTTGTCCGACGTTCCGCTGATTCCACGGTCGGCAAATACGGTGAGCAAAACGAAGCCGTTAGCATCACAGTATTGCTGGATGGCACGAGTCTGTGCCTCAATGGATTCTTCTCTTTGAAGATCACTCGAAAATCGAGCATATGCGACCGCTCGCTTCATCTTGCTCACCTCCTTTTAGTCAAATTTGAGGTCGCACATCTTATGCGACGTTTTCGGTAGTAATTACGGTTTCATCGTCTGTAGATACTGCTTCCATCATTTTGCAAAGTAGCAAAAAATACTCTGCAATTGAAACACTATTTGTGACAATAATTTCTATTTTATCGCGAGTTGTTTTCATAAGTTGAACATTTCCTTCTTATCTGGATTTACTGTGTACAGTGTGTAGAGTGTGTAGGGGGTATAACGTCACTCGATGCTAAAAAAACATTGTTTTATAACCATATCCCTTACACAGTATACACAACTCTACACGCAAGGGGGGTTAAATATCTTGATTATCAATCGACGGTCTTATCTTGATTTTGTCATATACAATACCTCTGTTACTCCTATGATGACTTATTGTTTGTTTGATAATTGTTCCAAACATAGTGCTAGATTGTTCGGGTAGATCAAACTCTGTGCAAAAATCAACATAAGCGTTATACAAAGATGCTCCTTCGATGGCATCGTTTTTATTACCTGTCATATAAATACATTCTTCGATAAATGCTCGAATTGAATTTTGATTTTTCTGATATTGGAAAGTAGCCTTTCTAATAGATTTAGGCATGGGCGGAAGTCCATTTTTATAGTAAAACATCGCGCCCTCTACGAGCCAGGTAAGAATTCCATTTGCTTCGGTTTTCAAGGTGTCCTCCAAGGTTTTGTCTTTGTTTTCTTCACCGAATTTAACTTCAAATGGGATAACACGAAGCCTTCTCCATATTCCATCATCTGAACCCTGAATTTCAGGAAGATAATTAGTGTCTAAGCAAATTTTGAATTGTGGGGCATATTCGAATGGTTCTTGGTGTAATTGTCGCACGTTAATTCGCCCACTACCAACGAGCAATTTCAACTTGCTCTCATTTAATGGCGTGCCTTTTTTAATTCACTGCATATTGCTAAACGAGTACCGATCATTTGTGCCAGTTCCGGATTGGGAGCACCAGCTGCAACATCATTTCCAGAAATCACAGATGTAGGAAATTTGTATGCATACTCTCCCATTACAGGTAAAATAAGGTTAAAAAATGTAGTCTTACCATTTCCTCCAGTTCCTCGCATTATATGAGCCAGTTGTTCACGAACTTCTCCCGTCAAACAATACCCCATAAAAACTTGCATATACTTGATTGTTTTTTCTTTGTGATTGAAAATTTCTCCGACAAACTTTTTGAACCTTGGGCAATCTGCATCGGGAGAATATATACAAGGGGATATTTTTGTTATATTATATTTGGGGTCATGTTTTAACAATTCTCCCGTTTTCAAATTAATAATTCCATTCATGCAGTTAAACAAATGAGCTACCTCTTTTCCATCAAACATGTCTGTCATTTGACCTCCGATATTATGAATCGTAAGTCTCCCCTTCAACAGTTCCATCACGGACTTGATACGCACCATATTACTGCACGACGTAGCATACTTTCTATGATTTTTATAGTTTTTGTTTTCTTTTCTTAAAGAAACATCTCTTCTCGCATTCATACAACGCTCGACCCAGCGAAGAGTAATATTTTCCGTATCTACTCGCCAACAAAGTCCATTACAAATCATATAGCGATTGATTGTTGCGTTATATCTCACATAAGGATGCAATATGTCTTCACAAAAATCTGTATTTCCTGAATCATCATTGGAATATTGATGAATATTTTTTGTCATTTTCTTTATTCGGGACTTAATAATTTCTTTTTGTCTTTTGGTAACTCCGCTTCTACATATTTTTGTGCTTTCGTTTTTTTCTGTATTATGTAATTTTAAAACAGCTTCTTGCGGCTCTGAATTTGCAGATGTATTTGTTGCAAAAAAATCTGAAATTGGATCAATTCTATCAGATTCCTTTTCGTCCAAACAATCTTTTTTCTTATTCGATCTGTCTTTTATATGAACATAACCGTCGTTTTTCTTAACATGCAGAAAAGGCACTAAATCTTCTGCTTTACTTGCAGCCGGTTGTTTTGCGCGAGATTGAATTAAATAATATTCAGACTTGGTCGGGCAATGATTTGCATTTGTATCAAATGCTTCTTTGGATTTCATGGTTTTGTCGTCCATTAATCCTTGTGTAGTATTTGAGTTAGTTAACATGTTACTTCTCCTTGTTTTTTTATTCCGGAAACCGGTATCATCATTGTAAACTATTGCCCGATTAAATTGCTGACGGTTATTGGGGATAGAAAAAAGTCCATCTCTTAATTCGAGATGAACTTTTTTACAAGTTTGATTGTTAACAAAAAATTTTATGTGGCGGCATATTAAAAAGTGCCATAGCCTTCTGCTCGTCGATATATTCATGACATTGATATGACGACCTTAAGATTGCATCATTAATACGGTATATGCTTGAAAAAATAAAATTAACATCATCCTGAGAAAAACCGTCATAATTCAAATTCAACAAACTTCGATATGTGTCAGACGGATAAATAAATTTTCTCCCTTTTGTGATTTTATTTCTTTCATCATCAAACAAAGTCACCTTGTCCCATGTTATATATTTAGGAAAAATATCGCTACAGTTAAGGCAAAACTTCTTAAGTCTCTCACTGTTTTCTATTTGCGAATTTTTAAATTTCGGTAATCCCTGTTTTTTAAGAATATAATATATTATTTCATGAAGCATATTACACCAATAGAGTTTTTGGATAATATAAAACATAGTGCCTTTATTTGGTTCTGTAATTATTCTTTTTATATCCCTATCGTTTATTAAATTAATATTGAGTAGCAACTGCGAGTCGTCAACTAAAAAAATATGTAACAAGGTGGAAATAGAAATACAACTTTTTTTCGTTTTCTCGGGTATATCCCGTTTTTTTAGTTGCTCCCATACTTTAAAATATGTTTCGAAGCGAAAATTCATTTCCAATTCGTAAAAATACATACTTTTTTCCACAATGCTTATATCGGTTCGATTGAATAAATCTTTATAATAAGTTTCTAAACAATCTAACCCCTCGTCCCACAGGTTTGGTGTCATATATCTCGAATGATCTTCCAATTTATTATCTATAATCGTTCTTAGGAGAGCAGAAAGACTGTGGTATTCACCTTCTTGCCCTTTTCCATACAATAATCTTAAGCTCTCGATTTGTGATTGGGGAATATAAATATGCCGATCTGTTTCGTAAGGCGTGTTCCTATGGAATTTGCCTTCGTCAATAAAGAAAGGGCAACTTGGCATTTGATTTATAAGAGGATTCTTAATCGAAGATGGTAAAGATGCTTGGATTTTATCCAAACTATTTATCCGCCCGGTTTTAATGTTTTCGGTTATGCGGTGATATATACCGGAAGAATCTATGTTACGGTATCTAAATTCCTTTTTGAGGTATCTATTTGAAGCTTCGTAAATTGATTCTGCTTCTGACGATTCTTGATATATTCTATACCATACATGAAAGAAGCTACTTATTACTATTTCTTTTATGTTGTTATCGTTTAATATTCTAAAATCATCTTTAACCTCCCAAGGGCATGTTAACTTAAGAAATAATATACCATATGACATTTTACACAGTTCCTTTGCCAAGCGAAAAGAATAAGCTACAACATCGTCAATATTGCAATTTTTTAGCATGGAATTTGTACCGTTCTCAAGATTATCACTCATTTTTGCCCCCATTGTTATATCCACACACAATTTGTATATTAATTATATATCAAACAACAACTCATTTCAAGGATTTTTCATTAACTTATAAAACACCGTCTTTTTCATCCCCAAGCGGTTCATAGCTTCTTTGGCAGTGATTGTGCCGCTTTTCCATTCGCCATAGACTTCATCCCAATTGGCGGGCTTTTCGATGCGAGGGCGACCAAGATGCTTGCCTTGTGTTTTGGCTGCTTCGATGCCTTCTTGCTGTCGCTGACGTATGGTAAGGCGTTCCTGCTCGGCAATCGTGCCGAGGACTTCAATCAGAATATTGTTTACCATATCGAACACCCATTCTTGCCCCTTGGGTAGAGCCATCATGGTTGTCGGCAGATCGATTACCTTTAGGTGAATATTGTGTTCCTTGAAATATTGCAGCTCGTTGTGGATATCGGTCTTGTTTCGGCTCAAACGGTCAAGAGATTTAATAATAAGCGTATCACCGCTACGGAGCATTGTATTTTTCAGTGCCTGATATCCGCTACGTTCCAAGCTCTTGCCGCTCTCTTTGTCTGTGATAATATCCCTCTCGTCTGCACCAAGCTTACGGAAAGCTTCAAGCTGACGGTCAAGGTGTTGCTCTTTGCTCGAAACACGGGCGTAATAGAAAACTTTATTTTGCATATAACCTCCAAAAAAAGAAAGTACCCGTAACGGCTCTGCGACCGTTACGGGCTGAATTTGTATTGAGTTCAGAAAGGTTGTGCTGTTTTACGGACATATCCGCATTTGACGCAAAACCTTTTCGGACATAAAATAGGGGATAAAACAGTGCTTTGGGCAGTGTTCTAAAAGGTGTACCTTTACGGCACAAGCACAAAATTATCGCCGTCTATTACCATTCCAGTATCGGTATATTCTACCGATACATAATAATTATCTCCTTCGTCCGGTTCAAAGAGAATCCTATCAGGTCTGGTAGAGTATTCGCCTTCCTCGACCAAGCCATCTGCCAAAGATGTGATTTTATATCTTGAATCTCCGAGGATCAGCTCAATTGTACCGGATTCATTGACATATCTTTCACTATACATTTCCTCTTCGGTAAGAGCTTCGGAATTATCCTTGGTAAAGGTGATTTTTGGCGAGCTTGCTCCATGCCAATTTTCTTCCTTATAAATTCTCTCCCACTCGATCGGTGCGCCGTCGAAGACAATTTCGGTATTGGATGCAAAAGCATTATTACCTATAGTCGAAAGTTTGCGGGCAAGTGTAATGGAATTCAAGGCAGTACAACCTTTGAAGGCGGCAACATCAACGTATGTAATTTTTGACGCAGATACTTCCTTTAACGCTGTGCAATTTTCGAAAGCATGCGCCCAAACGGAAACACTATTTGCTTCAAAAGTAACGCTTTCTAAGTTCGTGCATCCTGCAAACATATAGTCCCCAATTGTTGAAATGGATGAGGGGATAGTGATATTTTTCAAGCCCTGACACCCTTCAAATACACCACTTTCAAACGAAATAACAGAACCGTCGTTTGGAATAATACTGTTCTTGCAACCGAGGATCATTTTGTTTTCTTCTACATCGATCAGGCAATTGTCTTTTACAGTGAAAACAGAGTTTTCGGGAGAAACATAGATGGTTTCCAAGGAAGTAGCACATTTGCCAAAAACAACGTCTCTTTCGTCGCCGTCCAAGGACATGTCTATTGCCAATTCTCTAAGTGCCTTGCCGATACGCAATTCTTTCAAGCCGATACAGCCGAAAAATGCATTAGAATATATTGTGGTGACACCGTTGCCGATATCAACCTTTTCAAGATTAGTACAATTGCGGAAGGCGTTCTTTCCAATACTGTAAATGTTATCAGAAAGCTTGACACTTTTAATAGACTTGCAATTCTCAAAAGCTCCATCCTCAATGTATTTTACAATGATATTATTATATCTTTCCGGGATAACGATATCAGCGTCCTTGCAATCGCCAATGCCTGTCACCTTGTAAAACTTAACATCGTCTAACTCGTGAAGTGTAAATTCAAGCCCGTAATTAGGTGTATCTTCGAGCGGATCATCCTCACTGCACGAGCCAAGCGATAGGCATACAAGCAACAGTGTTGCCAACACCGTAATAATTGCTAACCATTTTTTCATTTTTGTTTCCTCTCTTTCTTTGTTGAAAAGTATAGTTATAGCAAAACGATTTTCATATAAAAAAGCGCCAATATTCCACGGAAGGCTTCGTGAAATATTGACAAATGGCGGCGAATGTGATATAATGATAACCGTAAAAATTCCTATGGCGGAAAAATCAGCCATAACTATACTTTTAGTGAAAATCCAAGGTTTTTCCTTTCTTGTAGAACGCCCACAGCGGCATTCCGCAAGCCTCGGCTGCCTCTTTTGCGGGCAGTTTTTTGTTTTTCCAGAGCAGATAATACTTTTCGTAGTCGGGCGGTATGTGGAAGGGCGGTCTGCCGAAGCGTACACCACGTTTCTTCGCCGCCGCAATCCCTGATGCCTGACGCTCACGGATATTGATGCGCTCGTTCTCGGCAACGAAGGAAAGAAGCTGTAACACAAGGTCAGAAATAAACGTACCGAGCAGATCCTTGCTCTTGGTTGTGTCAAGTAGCGGCATATCAAGCACAATGATATCCGCTTTTTTCTTTTGGGTGATTTTCTTCCACTCCTCTTGAATCTCGTGGTAGTTGCGCCCAAGACGATCAATGCTCTTGATAATGAGAATGTCGCCCTCGTGTAAGCTACGGTACATCCTCATATACTGTGGTCGGCAGAAGTCCTTTCCGCTTTGCTTGTCTATGTAGATGTTGGACAGCTCGATGCCGTAGGCGGTCAGCTCGTCAAGCTGTCGGTCTTCCTTTTGTGTGACGGATGATACTCTTGCATATCCTATTTTGATGATGAATCCCTCCTTTCCGGCGGCAGAATGCGATATATATTAGTATATCACAAGGACTTTAACAAGTGTTTGCTTTGTGCGTCTTTTTGTAGCTGAGATAGATGTCTACAAGTACCTCTATCACGGCTAAAATAATCAGCTTCAGATATTTCATAATACTCCTTTCGTTAGTAGCTGTAACAGCCGTAAATATAGTCCTCAATTTCATCCGAGGAGAAGCCCTCGGCTACGAGCGCATCGATCTCTGAGGAATCGTAACCCTCCATCAGAGCGGCTTGTTTGAGCATAGAGAGGTAATCGTCCTTACTGCTCTGACTTTGCGTAGGCGTAGTAAAGCCCCATCCGTAATCGTACCAACGGCACAAACCGTATGCCGCATATTCGTCATAATCAAACTTGGAATATGATAGCTCGCCCCGTGGCGTGATCTTCAAGATCTGTCCTTCTTCGAGAGGGATCTCCTCATAATGTCCGAGCTTCAAGGTGTCAAACAGCTTGGTATTGATGACCGCCTTCCATAGAATTTCCTCGGTGCTTGCATACACAAATAGCTTTTCCTTCGGAAAGTGCAAAATTGAAATGGGATTGTCGCCCTTAATCAAATAAATATTGCTCATATCATTAAGCAGGGCAAACGAAAAGCTCCCCGACACGGTTTCAGCCATAAAACGTAGGCTGTTCTCGTCGAGGAGCTTCTGTTGTTCAATCAGTTGCACGGCAATGTAGCTGTCGGTTTCGATCTTACTCTTGGGTAGGTGGTACTGCATTCGCAGCTCGTCCATGTTGTATAGAACACCGTTGTGGGTAAAGGCAAATTTCGTTTCTCCGGCTTTGCCGTAAAAGGGATGATTGTTGTAATTCTTCTTGGCAAGACCGTGGGTGGCGTGTCGGGTGTGTCCGATGATTACTGACACTTCCTTGGGCGGCTTGAACGTAACCGCATACGCCGCTTTGGGAGATTTGTCAATCACGATTCTATTTTTATGATGATAGGCGATTCCACAAGCATCCGTACCTCGCACCGAGGATTCGCTTGCAAGCTCGTTCAGGAGTGCCGCTAAATCGGTCTTTGCTTCTTCCGCATAGGATGAAAATCCGAAGATTCCGCACATCTTATATTTCCTCACTTTCCTCTGTAATTTCGTTGATGTAAAGCCGCTTGGATTTGAGATATTTGATTAGCTCGTCCTTGCCCTTGATATTGCCCACAAATTCGCTCCAAGACAGCCCTTCGATTTCGGTGTCGCTTTTATCTTTGCAAATGTGGCAAAGCTCGTCCACAAGCTGTAGGGTGGCAAGGAAGGTGTTATAATTGAGCGTTCCACGGAACAGACGGAACTCCACCGTACTGTAATTGCAGAGGTTGACTGCGACGTATCTTCCGTAGCTCTTGTCCTTGGCATTCTTGTAGGTGTTGGCGGTGTTCTCGGAGATCCCGTAACGGCTTGCCCAACGGTTGATGTTGTCCACCGTTCGGCGTGAGAATTTCAGCAGCTCGTTCCAATGATTCTCCACAAAAAAGACGATACGGGCAATGACCGCCTCCTGTGCTTCTTCGCTCTCCCCGAATGCCGAGCGGTTCACGTGGCAGTGCAGACCGCAAGTGTCTGTATCGTGGGAGCGGTATTCCATTTTGATTGCCTTACGGAATACCTCCTGCCAATTCATCTGCTCGCTGTGATAGGCAAGCGTCATAGGGTGCGACACAAGCTCAAAGCCGTCTTCAAGACTTCCATCGTGCTTGCAGTACAAATGCTCGTCATCACGGTTGGCTATGTACATGAGTGCATCGGCATTGTCACTGCATTCGCCGCCATCGTCGATTTCAAGCTCCACGCCGATAAACAAATCGCCCTCTCCGTAGAAGATCGGAGAGGGCTTGTAATTGTAGCTTTCAATGCTACTGTCATTCAGACGGTCATAGCAAGAGGAACAGTAGTCGCGCTCGGAATCCTCGTCATAGCAGGCATCATCCTCGCAGATAAGCCGACCGCAATCCGAGCAGTGAATGAAGTTGTATTCGTAGCAGTGGTTGCAAAGGGTGTAATTGTCCTCACGGATGGCATCACTGCGCCAAATACGCTCTCCGCAGTGTTGACAGAGGACAGTCTTTTCTTCAAGGCAATCCTCGCACATGTTGGTTTCGTCCATATAGTGGATGTTTTCTTCGTCGAGCGGTTTCCCGCAAAATTCGCATTTCGTCATGGTGTTTCTCCTTCGGGTTCAATTTAGGTTGTGCTTTCGGCACAGGCTTTAACGGTCTTCTTAATAAAAAATACCGCCCGATACAGAGCGGTGATCAGAAGTGTAGCAACGGAGGCAATAACGGCAAGTACCGTATTGACAGCCTTCTTGACGGTAGGGTGATTCTTGATTTTCTTGATGGTTTTCATGGTGTGTTCTCCTTTGTTTTGTGTTTGATTTTTGTGTTCTTTTAATACTCCTCACAGAAGAGCATGGTTGCGTGGGTTTCATCGTTGATAACGTAGATCTTCGCCGTGATCAGCACGTCTGACAGTAACAGATATTCCTTGCGGTAGTCTGGGCATTCTTGTGTATGTACAACCCTCAGCCGACCGTCCTCGGTAGATAGCTGAAACACCTGTAAATAGTCGGGCGAAAAAGGCAGTGCGTCAATGCACTGCCATAAAAATAATTGAACGGCGAGTGGTATCTCTCGATCAACCGCCGCCGTTGCGTAGCGTTGTGATGGGAACATGTGTACCTCCTATGATTGTGATTTCATAGGTATGGTGTATAACTATTACTACACAATTTCCTGATTTGGTTTTTGATACTATAAAATAATAAGAATTCATGTAAGAGTATTGAATTTATGTACATAATGTGATATAATAAATTGTCGAAACTTGTAAACAAGTCGAAAAAATTTTGCATATGCTTTAAGGATAAGACAACATGAAGAAATTTTATGATAATCCTAGATTACGAGCTGGACTCAGTGCTATATTAACTGCACTAGTAAGTATATCTTTAGCTGTTTTAGGAAATTGGGATTCCAAACAAGAAGGATTTTGGGTAAAAGTGAGCGTATTTGTCGTTCTGTCCATAGTGAATTTAAGCTATGTAATTTTCTGCGCGGCACAAGATTCCAAAGAACACGCATTAATTGCTGAATTGAAAAGGGAAAACGATGTTTTTAAGAAAGCAATGTCGGGCATAATTTCAATTAGCCAAGAAAATTCATCAAAAATAAATGAATGTCTTCATCAGTATTTAACTGATGGAAAAATCGACCCCAAGGTATGGAATTATAAAAAAGCATGTTATTTGCTATGTGCAACGATCTATGAGTTCGTAATCAAACTAACGAAGAATGAAAAAGTTGAAATTTCATATGTAAAATTAAACGAAAATATTCCAGATGAAATTCAATTATATGCATATAGAAATCAAAACAATCAGCCTCCAAAGTTGCTCAACATACCAAGGGACTTTTCGGATAAAAATGCTATTTCATATTATGATATGGAGCTTTTTCAAAATCATTGCTCTGAAACAGATGTGTTGTATGGTAGTGATGAAATAAATAATCGTTTTTTTAGAACTCGCGAAGAACGAGAAAGGAATCCTAAAAAATACAAAGAATATGTTGCAATTCCTGTGTTTTGTGATAATAAAAAAATGGTTGGATTGTTACAAATTGCTTGCCTAGAAGATTGTAGCCTAGCCGAGGACAAAGCAATTTTGAAAGAAATTGCCAATAAATTTTTTGTTCCTTATGCGAACTTGTTTTTGCTGCTACATAAAATGAATAAGGCTCTTCATCTTGGTATAGATAAGGGAGGTGACTGATTTGGACAAAAAAAGAAATTTGAGGAGCAGTCCAAGATGTCAAAAGAAGTACCGAGTCGTAAGCAGTAACAATATGATACGAGGGTTGATTACTCAAAAGTCAAATGACGAAGAATATATGGCGGATATAGAACAGTTGAGAAAAGCGCTTGAAAAAATAGAAAAAGAACTTTATTCAAGCAATATTAAATTGGAACAAATAGAAAAGAAACGTCACTCGAAAATCATCCGCGCTAAAGTGGCTGAGATCTTTTCGCCTCGAAAAAAAGTAATCAAACCATAGAATGACTTTTACACAGATTTGATACTTTTTATGAGTAATTGAAATTAAAACATCCCTGAAATTCAATACTTGAATTTTGGGGATGTTACTAAAACAAAGCGAAATATATCTATAGTTGTGTACATAACATAATTTGCTCCTTCTCCGCCAGAAAAAAGCACACATTTGTCTACCAAGACAATGTGTGCTTTTTTCAACGAAATTCGCCTTCGGCGAGTGAAATATGGCTTCGCCATGTGAAATAGCTTCGCTGTGAAATATTTGCTTCGCAAATGTGAGGGGCGAATTTCATTTCACATCGAACGAAGTGAGATATTTCACAATTCACGAGGTGAATTATTTCACATTCGGCAACGCCGAATATTTCACTAAAAACTTGCCGCAACAAGTTGCGGATTCCATACGCTCGCAAGCGAGCGATTGCATCCACGCCTTTGGCGTGATTTGGACGCGAGTGGGAGCGAAGCTCTTCAAATCTCTCGGCTCTGTCGCAAATCTTCATCCGACACAAAGGACTTGCGGCTTTTGTTATGCCATTGACAGTAGGTTTTTTTTGTGTTATAATACGATCAGTAGCTATGATGGCATAGTTTATTCTACAATTATGAAAAGAGGAAAAGCAATGAAAGAAGTTATCCAACATCCTGTTTATGGCGAGATCATTTACAATGAAAGCATATGGAGCGGCAAAAAGACGTTAACGGTGAATGGGATCTGTGCGCAAAAGGTTTCCAAGAAGGAGTTTTTGATCGACGGAAAAAAAGCCCTTGTCAACGGAAACGAGCTTACAGGCGTTCATCTGTATATTGATGGTGAAACCGTTGAATTGTTGCCCAAGCCGAAGTGGTATGAAGTTGTTCTTGCGATTCTTCCGTTTATGTTTTTGATGGTTTGGGGAAACAATGTGGCTCTTTGCTCCATTTTCCCCGTTGTTGGAGGAGCGATCGGTGGCGGTTTAGGCGGTCTTGCTTTGGTGCTCTCCTTGCTTTTTATGAAAAAATCGAAATCCGTCGCCTCGAAACTTGCGGTTGGAATTTCGACATTTATCATTACGATTGTTGTTGCGTATATTTTGGCAATTGCGCTGATACTGATAATGGCGTAATGAGATTGTAATATTGTCCCCCAAATTTTTGAAGGAGATTGTCAGGGCTATGATACGGGTCCTTGGAGTACCCTCAAAACACGCAAGTGGATGGAAGATCTCGGAGTGACGGTGCATTATATTGCCAAGGACGGAACACAGCTGTTCCCGTTTTAGAAAAAGCGGAAGCTTCGACAAATTCTTCTTGACAAGTCTCGATATATTTGTTACAATGAAGACAGTCTCACAAAGAAAAGGAGAACGACGTATGAGAAAAATCACATTCGTTCGGATGTTTGCATTTTTGTTGGCTTTGCTAATGCTCTGTGGAGCGGTTGCGGCTTGCGCGTCTTTGGATACAGAGCCAGAGGAGCCTTCGGCGACGAGTGAGCCTGAGGAAGACGACAACGACGAAAAAAATCCGCCCGTAGAGGACAAGGACCCCGAGGAGAAGAGCTCTGTTCGCTACGGACTGATCGATCCTCAGAGGATAAGATTTGCCAAATTCGAATATAACGAAAAAAATCAAATTCTTTCGGTGACGGCACTTGATATTTCGACACTTGCTCCGATGTATTACGAGATGTACAAGATGGACAGAGTTTATCGCTACGACGAGAACGGCCGTCTTGCGAGCATTTGGCTTAGCTTCGGATATCTCTTTGAGCTTTCGTACGAAGAGAACGGAACGGTAGCAACGGGAAGCGTTCAGCACAACGGCGAGGATCTTTCGGTCCGCGTGACGCTTGGCGAGAAGAACGTGCTCGTTAAGGAGGAATACTTTGACGGCGTGTCGACGGTGGTGATGGAATACGACGAGCTTGGTAACCTTGTAAAGGAGACCCGAAATGAGACGACGGAATTGCTCTGTGAGGAGATCGAGGGCGGCTTCCGCGCAACCGTTTGGATGGAGGGCACCGAACGCTACAGCTACGACGTGTTTTGCAACGAGGACGGTACAATCGCGACTTTGACCGACGGTGAGATGACAATATCGTATGCTTATGACGACGATGCTTGCTGTGTGAGCAGTCAACTGCAGGACAGAGTCAGCAATATGACTTATAACTTGGACTGTCAGATCGTTCTGAGCGAAACCTACCACGACGATACGCAGAAAATGGAGAGTTTTGAGTACGATGAGAATGGTAGAATGATCAAGTATATCTGCCATGAGAAGGATGTGGTTTGGAACGAAGAAAAAATTTTCACCTACACCTACGGAGAGGACGGACTCGTCAAGAGTATTCTTTGCGAATATATTGAATACGACCAGAACGACGTTGAGATCAACCGCACGACTTCAATCATCGAATAATAAAAAAGATCACCCAAACGGGTGATCTTTTTTGATTGTCAGCAAAGCAAGTCCTGGAGCATTTCGATTTCTTCGTCGACCTGCGAGATCTTCCATTCGATGCGCGCGCGGTCGCCCGAATATTCGACGGACGGCTCAAATCCGAGGATCGAATCGTATTCGGCGTGGGGAATCGTTGCTCTCGCGTTCTCTTGCTCTTCTCGAAGCAGAGAAATCATTTTTTCGATGGTAGCGCGGCGCTCTTCGTCGTTCTTTGCGTTTCTGTTCGTCTGATCGAGAAGGAAGTAATGCTTTCTGTTGATGGTGGTGATGATGGTGCGATACATAAAGTGTCCCATATTGATCAGGCGGAGCAGCTCGTCGTTCTTTTCCTCGACGCTCTCCAAGAGGGTAATTCCTTCGAGCAGAAGGTCTCTGACCATTTCAAATTCCTTGATCTCGTACGGCATACGGATATCTCCGGGGATTCCCTTGATGCGGTACTGATAGACGCTTTCGTACATACCCGGTCCGAGCTTTGCTGCGGCGAATTTGTCCTGAGGAGGAGACGCGCCGTCCCACTTTCCGGTCTTACCCGAATAGAAGGGGTGGGCGGGTCCGACGCGGAGCGCGCCGTACTGGTCCTCGTGGGAAGGAACCATGTGCGCAAAGGCTTCGCTCCACTTTTTCATTGCGGTGTCGATTTTGTCGATCTCCTTCTTGCCGAAGTGCATTGCAAGAATCTTTGGGATCAGTTCGTCAAGATCTACTCTCGGCTCGGCGAACGCCCAGTTGGCGATTTCCGAAATAAAGGAGGGGTAGACACCGTAATGGATCGAATCGGCAAGCGCGGCGAGGTTATTCTCGTCGTGTGCCTTTCGCATTGCCTCAAAGCGCTCTGCCCAGCGGTAGGGTGCGGGATCGAAGGGAATTCCTCCAAAGTCCCAGGTCTTTCCTCCTGTGTTGGCAAGCGTTTCGAGCTTGACGCCGTATTTGATCGCGCCCTCGGCTTCGGTTAAGAAGTAGTAGCCGGGGTTGACGCAACGGAGCGAGTAGTCACGGCAGGTGTTGGTCAGATCTCCCATCGTATATTCCGCGTTCATTTCCCAGCCGCATTGCAGAAGCACGCCCTTGGGGAGCGACGCGATGAGCTCGTGTCGGAGCTCCTTGGGCTGACCGTTCCAGTTATAAGAGGAGAGAATGATCTCGACGTCGGGCTTGATCTTGCCGACGGCGTTCTGAATCATCTCGAGGAGCTTACACCAGTCGTTGCAGGGGAACCAGCCTGCGGCAAGATCCTTGGGAATACGGGGGTCGCGGCTGGGGAAGTGAACCGCCTCGCCGAGAATGACCAGACCCTTGATGAAGGGAAATTTGGCAAAGAGGTCGCCGTAGAGCTGATCGTAGAATTTTTGTGCTTCTTCTCCCTCGGGATAGACCTCGTGGGGGGTATAGCTTTCTACGTAAATATCAAATCCGTATTTGGCAGAACGGGTGGCAAGGTCGGTGAAATTCTGAAACCCCTTCCAGCTTTCGTTGACGCCTTTGATCCAGAGCATCAGCGCCGAGAAGCCGTGGTGCGCGAGGAGCGAAAGATATTCGTCGGGGTATTCTCCCATACCGTAACCCGACATCACCGATCTCGGGTGGAAGAGAATGCGTCGCGTTTGGCTTCCCACTTTGAGGAAGGGCGCTTCGCGCAGATTCATCACGTCCTCGAGGTGGAAAAGTCCCTGCATCACGCCGCACTCGTCAAAGCCCTCGACGAGGACACTCTCGCCGACCGTCAGACGGTGACCTCTGCGCTCGGATGCCTCTCCGAGATCTTGATTGACGGCAAGTCGGACGCTCTTTTTGGGGAGCTCCTGTCCGCGGTCGTAATCGACGTAGGCGGTGACGTTCATCGAGGTAAAGAGATAGTCTGAAAAATCCTTGGCGGCATTCAGCATTACCTCGCCCGCGTTTGTGGGCAGAAGAATTGCCGTGGGACTTTCAAAGAAGAACTCGTCCGCGTCGGGCAAAAGCGTCAGATCGCGGCGGTCTTTTTTATGAACCTCAAGCAATCGCTTGCAAAATTCGTAATGTTGTTCCATAGAGCAATCAATCCTTTCTTTTTGTTTTTTACTCTTGAGGAAATTATATCATATCGCGAAAAAAAGTCAATAGATTTTTCAAAAAACCTCTTGACAAACAATACTGTGCGTGATATAGTATTATACGAAAGGGGGTATTCGTATGGATATTCAAATGAAACGTGGGCTACTCGACGTCTGTGTTTTGGCATCGATCCGAGAGGAAGAGTCCTACGGCTATCAGATCATCAAGGAAATGAAGCCGTACGTGGAGATCTCGGAGTCGACGCTCTATCCGATCCTGCGACGACTTGAAGCGGCAGAGCTTCTGACGGTACGCACGGCGGAGCACAACGGACGTCTCAGAAAGTATTATCATATCACACCGAGCGGTGTGCAGAGGATCGAGGATTTCAAGGAAGAATGGAGAGAAATCCTATCGATCTATCAATTCGTCGTCAAGGACAGAGAGGGGGAAAAGGTAAATGACGAAGAATGAATTTATGGATATTTTGCGTTCTCGGGAAGCGCTGTTTGGCTTACCCGAGGAAGATATTGCGCGGTCGCTCTCCTTTTACGAGGAGTTGATTGACGACCGTATGGAAGAAGGAATGAGCGAAGAAGAGGCGGTTGCGGACGTGGGAGATCCCAGGGAGATCGCCGCGCAGATTCTTTCGGAAATTCCGCTCTCGAAGCTGGTAAAGGAACGGATCAAGCCGTCGCGCCGTCTGCGTGCGTGGGAGATCGTTCTGCTTGCGGTCGGTTCGCCGATCTGGCTTGCGCTCTTGATTTCGGTGGTTGCGATTTTAGTTTCGCTGTATGCCGTGCTCTGGTCGATGGTGGCGGTGGTCTGGGCAGTGGTTGCGGTGCTGGTCGGTACCTTTTTGGTTGGCATTGCGGCGCTCGTATTGCTCTGCATTCAGGGAAGCGTCGGCACGGGGCTGATTCTTCTTGGACTTGGCACCGTTTGCGGTGGACTTTCGCTGTTTTGTTGGTTTGGAGCAATGGCGGCAACCAAGGGGGCTTGGTGGCTCAGTAAGAAAACGCCGTTCTGGATCAAATCGTTGTTTATTGGAAAGGAGAAGGAAGTATGAAAAAATCTACGCTCATTCTCTTGATTATTGCCGCCTCTCTCGTGGTGGGAGGCATTCTTCTCTGCGTCGTCGGTCTGGCGCTTTCGTCGCTCGGCGTTTCGGGAAAAATCAGTTTTATTTCTTTGGAGGGAAACAATATGGTAACGAATGAATATGAGATTTCGGAGGCGTTTTCCGACCTTGACGTTCTGGTGAGTACGACCAACGTTGAGCTTTTGCCCGCGACCGATGGTGTGACGAAGGTTGTTTGTCGGGAGGATCCGCGGGAGGTACACGAGGTCTTCGTGGAAAACGGAACGCTGAAGCTGCGGATGGAAGAGAAGCCGTGGTATCAGAAGATCAGCCTTTTCTCGGTCGGTAAACGATCGGTTACGATCTATCTTGCCGAAACCGAGCTCGGAGCGCTCTCTCTCTCGACGAACACGGGTGACGTTCGCGTTGCTAAGGAGCTTTCCTTCGAATGTGCTACCGTTACGACCGATACGGGCGCTGTCGCCTTTGCTTCGACCGTGCAGGGAATGCTCTCGGTGAAGGTTGATACGGGGGAGGTGTCGCTTCTCGGAACGCACGCCGACGAGATCGAGGTAAAGAGCTCGACGGGAGATCAGACGTACGAGTCGGTGGTTTGCCGCACGCTCTCGGCAACCTCCTCCACGGGCGAGCAAGAGTATCGCTCGGTGGATTGCCGCACTCTGACGGCAAGCTCTTCGACAGGAGAGCAGGAATACGTCTCGGTGACCGTTGCCGAAACGATGACGCTGAGGGCATCGACGGGAGATATTTCGATCGAGGGATGTGACGCGGCGGAGGTATCGGTGGTGACCGACACGGGCGACGTCGAGGGGTACTTCCTCTCGGAGATGGTGTTCTATACGGAAACCGATACGGGCAAGGTGCGCGTACCGAAGTCGACCTCGGGCGGTCTGTGCGAAATCAAGACCGACACGGGAGATATTGAATTTTCCGCACCGTAATAAAAAATGAAGCGTAGCTGTGAGGGATCACAGCTACGCTTTTATTGTAAACGAAAACCCCGCCATAGTGGCGGGGTTCAATAAAGGTTAACCGGTGAGAAGAAATCCTCCAAATATGATATAATAAGTTCGACCTGCCAGTCAAAACCAAAAAACATATTTGGAGGATTTATCTATGAA
>JAGBSP010000011.1 GCA_017631855.1 Clostridia bacterium
ACGTCAACACCAAGCTCGCCCCAAGGACAGTTGTTAGCGTCCTTCTCAGCGTAGATCTTGATGTTCTTGCCGTTTACCGTGATGCTGCTGTCGTCAGCAGAAACGGTATCAGCAAGAGCGTACTTGCCCTGTGCGGTGTCATACTTCAGAAGGTGAGCGAGCATCTTGGGATCGGTCAGGTCGTTGATTGCAACTACCTCGTAACCCTCAGCGCCGAACATCTGTCTGAACGCCAGACGGCCGATACGGCCAAAACCATTGATAGCAACTTTTACGGACATGGTAAATTTCCTCCATTTTATATAAAAAATTTTTTTCGGATTGGGAAAGCCGCGCTTTCTCAATTATATATTGTAACTCATTTTCCGAAAATATACAAGGGCTTTGGCAAAATTTTCTTGTATTTTTTAAAATTTTGTCACCCTTGTACGATTTTTTGCGACTTTTTTGGTAGAAATCGTTAAAAATACCACAAACTTTTCCTTTCCTTTGGAAACATCTTTACATTTTTTCAGTTTTATGATAAAATGAAAAAAGATTATTTGATGGAAGGACTGACTCTTTTGCGCAATTCCCTGCTCGTACCGACCGAACGAGAGCTTTGTTTTCTCTTGCTTGGCTACCCTTTATTTCTTTCACGCACCGAAGCCACGCTTCTGCGCTATTTAATCACAAACAAAACCATTTCGACAAAACATCTGACGGGGCGCTCTGCCAACACGCTTGCCGCAAAAATTTGCGGTATCAACAAAAAGGCGCACCGCATCAGCGGCAGACGGCTGATCCTTTTCTCGGACGGTGCGTACCGTTTCAATCCTTATTTATAATCTTCTCAAAGGAGATTTTTCCATGAAGCAAAATTACCAAGCGATGCTCGACGAGATCCTTGCCTCTGAGTGTAGCTCGGAGCGCCGACCGACACTGCTCTTGCACGCATGCTGTGCCCCCTGCTCGTCCTACGTACTCGAATATCTTGCGCCCTATTTTGATATTACCATCTTCTTTTATAATCCGAACATCTCTCCCGCCGAGGAGCACCGCGTCCGCGAGGAGGAGCTTCGGCGTCTTGTTCGTGAGATGGGACTTTCCGATCGTGTGACAATCCTTTGCGGCGAATACGCGCCCGAGCGATTCGAGGCACTTGCTGCAGGACGTGAGGATCTCCCCGAAGGCGGTGCGCGTTGCCGCGACTGCTACCGTTTGCGTCTTTCCGAGAGTGCGCGCGTTGCCGCCGAAGGCGGGTTTGACTATTTTACGACGACGCTTTCGATCAGTCCCTACAAGAATGCCGATTGGCTTTACGAGATCGGCTGTGCCGAGGGTAAAACGCACGGTGTTCGGTATCTGCCGTCGGATTTCAAAAAGAAAAACGGATACAAGCGCTCCTGCGAGCTCTCGGCAGAGTACCGCCTTTACCGACAGGACTACTGCGGCTGTGTGTATTCGAAGAGATGATATAAAAAAAGAACAGCGTAGCTGCAAACCTCTGCGGCTACGCTGTTTTTTATTCTCCTGCGGCGACGAAAATCTTATTCGTTCCGATGGAAAAGGTTGCCGAGATCAGCGAGATGATACGGGCGCGAACCTCAGCGGAATCTCCCCCCTCGCAGACGATGCCGATGCCCGCGATCTCCGGATTTTCATAGCAGACGAGAATTGCTTCCTCCGACGATCCGCTTCCGACGAGCACCGTGCTGCTCTGATTTCCCGTTGACGAGCTTTTGGCATCGGTGGCATAGACCGCCCGATATCCTCCCTTCAGCGTCACCGTTGCGCGTACGATGCCCGCTCCTTTGACACCACCGCAGAGCTCCTCGATCTGCGCCTCGAGCTCGCTTGCGTATTCCTCGGGATCCATCGAAAAGGACACCTCGCTCTGCTCCACACTCTCCTCACGATGCGACGAAAGGTTGCCGACAAGGAGAAGAAGGATGCCGAGAATGGCTCCCGCCGCCAAGAGAAGCATCTTTTTGTCTTTTTTACCGATTTTAACACTTTCCGACATAATTCTTTTTTTACCTCTCCAATAATTACAGGTATCTACTTTTTATTTATTCTATTTTTCATTTCTCATTCATAGACGACAATGCAAGGGCAATCCCACTTCGATCGGACGAAGTCGACAATCTCGCGCGGGTCGGTCAGCACTCCCTCACCGCGCAAAAAGACTCTCACCTCACTAAGAGAACAAATTTCATTTTCCGACAAAAATACCGCCTCAATCTCCGCACTCTCTTCTGAAAACGAAAACTCCCGATAAATCTCATATTTTATCCATTCTTTTGCTTGTTTTTTTGCACCGTTTTGCAGAGATTGATTGTAAATTTCATCATAATTCTCCGTTTCGTATTCTTTTTCGTCAAACCATTCCTCCCACCGAATATTTTTCCCTTCGGTAAGAATTCCAAGCAGAGGTTGAATGATCGCGCAAAGAAGGCAGAGCCCAACGGTGAATCGAAGATATTTTCCGAGATTTTCCTCGGGTGTGAGCATTCGGACAATTCCGCCGAGCAAGCTCACGCCGATTAAGGCGCTCAAATATTCCTGCATGTCCCCCCCTTATCCGATGGCAACTGTGCTTTTGACAAAGATCGTCAGGGCCAGAATAAACATCACTCCACTCATCGCGGCGACAGCAAGCATACACCCGAAGATACCGCCAAGCTCGCTAAGGAGCTTTGCTTCACTATCACATCCGAGCATTTCGGCAACACCGCCCGCCAGCAAAAAGACGAGCCTTGTAGCGATCAGCGATAACACGACGGGGAGTGTGAGCAGAAGCACGAGCAAAATGCCGCCATAGCCGACAACGCCCTTGAGGTATTGCACGCTTGCCGCCACCGTCCGAAGCGTTTCCCCAACCGAACCCCCGACGGTGGGAATCACGGTAGCCGACACGAGCTTCGCCGTCCGAGCCGCCATTCCGTCCGCCGCTGACGAGAGCGCCGTTGTGGTACTCAAGGAAAACAAAAGAAGCGTCATCACAAGTCCCAAGGAAAAGGTATATATTTTTTTGATTGCCGATGAAATCCCCCGAAGTATCGGCTCGGGAGAGATCGCACTGCAGAGCGCCGACGCCATACCAAAGGAGCAGACGGGGATCACGCTTTTCGCAAGTCCGTGCTCGGTCAGAGTGAGAAAGGCGTAAAGCACGCCCGTTCCCGCCGATGCCGTTCCAACATTCCCCCCCATCGCCCACACACTCCCCGCGATCGGGATCATTGCTCCCATCAGCGCAGAAAGGCGCGCAAGGCAAGCTTGTACCTCGATAAGAGCTCGGTATTGATAGGAAAGGATGGCGGCAAAGATGGCGACCGTTGTGCCAAAACGAACCGCTCCCGAGAGTGCCGACGAGGCAAAGGTACGTGAAAGCGCCGTGAGCACCGCGGCGACGAGCAAAAGCCCGCAGAGCGTCGCCAGCAGACCGATCGCGTCGATAGCAGATCTCTCTGTGAGTGTTCGAACAAGCGAAAACAGTCGCGTGGGAGACATCATCTGCTCGACAGCACGCCCCGTCATCTCAAGATCGCCCGAAAAAAAACCATCTTCCAGAAGCCCACGGTCGTCTGCCGGAGCCATCTCCGAGAGCTCGGAAAATCCTTCGGGCAAGCTCTCCTCTGCTGAAATCGGCAAAAAGAAGCAGACAGCGGCAAGGAAGATGGCAAAGAAAGTGCCCGCAAATCTTCGTGTCATCCTCACTCTCCCAGCGCCAATATCGCTGACGCCATTTCCAAAATTTCCCTGACGAGTGGCAGACAAAGTGTGACGATCGAGAGCTTGCCCGCCATCTCAACGCCACCCGCGATTGAGCTCTCGCCGCAATCTCGGCAAAGATCGGCGCAGAGTGCCGTCAAAAAGGAAAGTCCGAGGGCGCGGAGCATCAACTCCATATAGCGCGATCCACTCCCATCTCCAAAGAGATCGCGAAGCGAGATCAGCACTTCTTCCACACCTAAAATCAGCACGCCAAAGATGAGCACGCCCCCCGCCAAACGAACAGGGCCGACGAATTCTCCCCCAAACCGAGAAAGGATCAGTACCGCCGCCGCGCAAAGAACTGCCAAGCCGCAGATCCGCCAAAGCTCTCCGCTCATAGCATTCCTCACACACCGAAGACCGATCGCACCGTATCAAAGAGCTGACCGATCTCCCCGACGAGCATCAGCATCACGACGACGATCCCCGCCACCGTCACGAGCATTGCCTGCTCGTCCCGTCCCGATTTATTCAAAATGGCAGAGGTGATCGAAACGAGCACCCCCACACCTGCGATCTTCAAGAGCAAGCCGATCTCCATAGTTTCTCCTTGATTTTCTGATTACAGTAATAATAACACAATGGCAAGCGCGGCGCAGATCGAAAGCGTCGCGTTCATCTTTTTTTGCGCGGGAAGTTTTCCCACAAGAAATTCTCTGCGCCCCTCTAGCATAGAAAGATAGTAGTCGCACCCTCGTGTCTGCTCCTCGCGGTAGCCTCTGCCGAATTCCTCGCAAAAGCTCCGAATGACACTCTCACTCTCCCCGTCGTACAACACCGACGCCGCAAGCAATCCCTCAAAGCTCCTCGGGGCGAGCTCGCCCACAAAGCCGCACTCCAAAAGCATTTCCCGATCGCATCGGGCGAGAATCTCGCCCATCGGTAAGGCAAAGCACTCAATCTGCACCTTAACGTATCGCAAAAGAGAGATCCAAGCAGAGATCTGCCGCACTCTCTTCTCTGCGTTTCGGTTCAGATGCGCGGCGCAGAGCACTCCGCTAAGCGAGAGAATCAGCGCTCCCGCAAATTTGTAAATCATGATCGGCACTCTCCCAATCGGTGACAGTATAGAGAAAATCGTTCGCTCCGCGACGACGGCGAATGCCCACGTAAGCGCCGAACACCCGCGCCTCGTGCAATCGGCGTAGTCCGTCGCGTCGCAAAAGTCCCGAAACGTCCTCGGCGTGCGTCGAGGCAACAAAGGGAACGCCGCAGTTTTGGGCAGAGAGAATAGCTTCCGCTTCTTTCATCTCTCCGATCTCGTCGCAAAGAATGAGCTCCGCGTTCATCGTTCTCGTCGCGATCTCGATGCCAAGCGCACGGGGGTATCCAGAAAGAAGGTCGATGGAAAGCTCGCTCGCACCGAGATAGGCGCCAAGCTCTCCTCTCGTATCGATCACGCAAACGCGCCAAGGATCGTTCCCCGATGCCATCTCCTCTGCCACCGAACGAAGCAGGGTGGTCTTCCCCTCGCCCGGCGGCGCATAGACGAGCACGCCTTCTCCGCGCGTCATCGTGCGAAGCAGACGCACCACGGGCGCACCAAGACCGCGACGGTGGGTGGGAAAACGAAAATTGAGCGCTGAAATGTCGTACACACCAAGTACTCGTCCTCCCTCGACCGATGCCCGTCCGCAAATTCCGACGCGAAGTCCGTCGGGAAGCGTCAGATATCCCTCGGCAATGCAATCTCTGTGCGCATAGAGCGAGCCGTCGCAAAGACCGAGAACGACGTCGTCTATTTCACGGCGCGTCACAACGGTGGACAGGCGAACACTTCCGCGGTCGGTAGTCAGAAACGCGCATCGTTCGGTGCGCAGTCGAAGCTCCTCAATGCGACCACTCCCCCACCGCCCCGCCTCGATCTCTTCACAAAGGCGAGATGGAAGCAGACGAAACAGCGAGCTTGGAAGTCGAGTGCCCGTCCGTGTGGCACTTACCGTTGAAATAATGGTTGCCATGCGTTTTCCCCCGTTTTGGTTCTGTGAAAGTATATGTCTGACTTCTAAAAAATATGACCATCACGCCGCGCTTCTGCGACCTACGAACGACATTTGCGTGTCGTACGACATTTTTCATACAATTTTCACATAATTCCTCAAGAAAAGCCTTAGAATTCATTATTTATTCACACAAATTTAATACTTCGTTATTGTATTAACTATATATATATGTTAAAATATAATAAATAATTGTAAAATATTCTATGTCCTAATAGATCTAAACTGGAGGTAACTATGGAAAACAACAATCGTGCTCCCCGTAGCGAAGCGGAAGAATTCAACGCCTTTAACTCGGCGTCCTCTGCCTCGGCAGGAGAAGCAAAAACCCCCCCAAAAAAGCCTGCGGCAAGCAAGCCGGCAAAAAAGGGTGGCATCAATAAGAACATTATCATCGCTGCCGTCGTCGGTGTGCTCGTTCTTCTTCTGGTGGCAGGCATCGTCGTGCTGGCACTGACCCGCGAGCATCACATTATGAAAGAGGATAACGCATTCCTCGTTTACACCGATTCTGACAACGATTATCATCTCTTGTCCAACGGATACGAGATCGAAAAGGATTTTGAGGGTGAGGTAGCCATTGAGGTCGCCGCCGATAACTCCTTCGCTTACGTAACGGATACAAGCACGGAAGGTACTTACATTTACTTGCTCAAGGGCAAGAAGCTCGAACCCCTCACTACCTCTGCCGTAGACGAGGTTCTCTGCTTTGCTTCGCTCAAGCCCGGCGTGATCTACTTTGATAACAACAAATACCGCCTCTTCTCTCAGAAATATGGCGAGGAAAACATCACGAAGGATCTTTCTGCAAAGGACTTTATGATTTCCGCTGACGGTTCCACCGTCGTTTACACGGTAGCCAAGAAGGATGCGGCAGACGTGCGCGAACTGACCCTCTTTAAGGACGGACTCAACACCACCCTCAATGCGAAGAACAATTGCATTCCTGCCGCCGTTTCCAACTACGGTGACTTCGTTTACGCTTCCTTTGTCAAGGACGACACGCAAAAGCTTTCGGTCTTCACAACCAAGAACCTCGACGATCCTCAGGGTGAGCCGATCGCAGAAAGTGACGGATTCGTCGGTGTAATTTCGATGAACGTCAAGGGCGATGAGCTTCTCTTCATCACCTCCGCGATCAGAGAAAGCGGCGAGGAGACCTCTACGAAGCTTTACCGCTACGAAAAGAAGGGCGATCAGATCGCAACCGCTCTTGCAAAAGCAGTGCTCCTTCCCAAGGCAGCCGATCCCGACATCGTCTTCTTTGACAATTTCTCGGACGTCTATATGACGGCTTACCGTGTGCTGGACCCCACCGCTCGCGCCATCTACTATCTCGACAACAAGTATCAGCCCACAAGAATTGCAAGCTACACCTTGCCGCTCGGCGTTACGAACGACTCTTGCACGATCGATCCCGACGGTAACTTCCTGTATTACATCAATGAGGACGTTGAGCTGATCCAGTTGGATTTGACCGACGACAATTATGCTACCAAGGATATTGCGCAGGACGTTGTTGAATTCTACGTCACGCAAAAGGGCAACATTTACTACCTCGACGTGGACGGAACGCTTCGTTTCCGTGAGGCATCGCAGAGAAAGAGCTCCCGTATCTGCGACGACGTTACCGACATTTCCTTCTACCGTTACTCCAACACGCTCTTCTTCACTAAGGAAGAGGGCGAGAGCATCTTCTCCACCAAGGAAGGCTCTGATGAGGATATCGTCAAGATGGGCGACGCTCAGGTTACTGCCCTGCCCGAGTTCTACAACACGAACTCCAAGCAGAGCTACGCCGCATATTACGATATTGACAACGGCGGAATTCTTCTCTACACCTCGAACGGAAAGCGCTTCAAGAAGATCACCAACGACTGTCAGGCGATCAACGGCGACATTCTTTCGGACAACGTCGGTATCATCGGTTAATCACAAAACAAAAAACAGCGTAGCCGCGAATTTGCGGCTACGCTATTTTTGTTTGATATTACTTTCTCAAATCAGCGAGGATCTCCAAGGCGTTCTCGATGATCTTCTCGGCAACGCCTGCCTTGAAGTTCGAGCTTCTTGCCTCGTATCCGCCCTCTTCGTAGGAGTCCATCATCGGGAAGTAACCCTCTTTCGCGTTGGTGTTACAGCAAGGAAGAACCAGCTTCCAATCCTCTGCCTTCTTGATACCGCGTCCAACGCCCGTGAAAGGCTCACCGGGGATACCGAAGAGCGCCACGTCACCGATCGCCACCGCGCTGAAGAGCATCGGGAAGGTATCGGGCGCGTTCTCGAGACGCACCATTCTGCCTGCCTCAGCGACCACCGTGGTGAGCATCATCGCCTCGTAAGGAATGAGATCGTCGCGACCTGCCAAATGCCAATCGTTGTACTGATGAGCGAGAGGAAGATCCTTGGGGTCTGCCTTATTCGAGGGAATCTCGACAATCTTCTGTACGTAGCGAACGTCGTCGACGTCGAGCCACTCAACCTTATCGTAGACCGACATCACCGCGCCCGTAACGACGCGTGCGATGTGACGTGCGTGACCGTAGCCGCGCGAGCAACCGTCGAAGTCGTGGAACATATCGTTGAAGTCGCCTGCCTTCGGATGTACGTTGACGTGGTTAACGTCGCCCTGCGCACCGTTGAAGAAGATACACGCAGAACCCAAGCAGTGCTCGACGAAGCGGCGGGTCATTGCGGGCCAGTCACCAGAAATCTTATTTCCGCCGACGACGTCGGGGTGGTTACCGAAGTTGACGAGCGTAATTCCCTGCGCATCCTCGCGGTCAAAGCGGATCACGTTGACTCTCTCGTCGACGTCACCGATGGGCGCGACGATGTCGGGATTGTTGACACCGGGGTTGGTCTTTGCCGTGCCGTCCTTCATACGGAAGCGGCGAACGAATGCGACGTTCTTTGCTTCACCCACGCCGATACCCATCTTTGCGGGCTTGAGGTCAGCAACTGCCTCTACTGCCGCGTCGCCAACTCTCTTTTCGAGATACTTCTCGTAGTCGCGAATGAGGGGGTGGGGGTTGGTTTTCAAAAGAATCGGTCCTTGGTGCGTATGCGTTGAGTGAATAAAGATCGCCTCGGCATCGATGCCCGTCTTCTCGGCAATCTTCTCTCTCCACGGAGTGAGATATTCCTTACCGACACCGCAATGGTCGATCGTCATCAAGAGCACGGTCTTCTCGCCCGAAGCGACAGCCATTGCAACGACCTCGAGGTCATCGAGAATACCATCTGCAAAGCGCTCCTTGAAATATCCCGCGATCGGAATACCAAGGGGGGGATTGACGTTCACACGGGCGTAGCCCACACGAAGATTGTTAGCCATAATTTGTTACCTCGTTTTTATTTTTATTTTTTATAATTTTCGTAGTTGCCCTCTCCGTCAGACTTCGTCTGCCACCTCGACGTTTTGCTTGCAAAACTCGACGCCGCTTGCGGCTTTCTCCCGGAGTGAGAGGCTTATATTGGGCTCGCCCCTTGGGAGAGCTCCCGACGGAGTCGGGTGAGAGGGTGTTTTTTATTTCGTTTTACATTCCTCGCAGCGGCGAAGGAAGTTTTCGAAGAATTTGTGCTCGATCTCGGGCCAATGACCGTCAAGCGAGAGCTCGGGGTGCCACTGTGTGGCGTAAATATTCATCTCACGGCACTCGACCGCCTCAATGACGCCGTCATCGGTCGTGGCAACGACACGAAAATTGGGAGCAACTTTGCCAAGCTCCCACGAATGGTGACAGTTGACGAGCGCACGGCTTGCGCCAAACACGTCGTAGACGAAGGAGTCGGGCTCGATATTAATCTCGTGACGACGGGTTTCTCCGTTTCTGTGAGCGTCCACATCGTCGACGAGCTTGAGCGTACCGCCGAAATAGACGTTGAGTCCCTGAATACCGCCGCAAATGCCGAAGATCGGCTTTCCTGCCCCCACAAACGCGTCAATCATTTTGCGATCAAACGCGTATTCGTCCTTGATCTCGGGCGGATCAAAGGGGGCTTCTCCCCAATAGGAGGGATCAATGTTGATCGAAGAGCCGGGGAGGATAAATCCGTCGCACATCTTGACCGCGTCCTCAATCGCAGCCTCGGACATCACCGCCATCACGCCGATGCCGAATTTTTCACCCAGCGTATGATACGCATGACCAATCACGTAGGACTTGTCCCAGACCTTTCCCTTCTTCGTATCCGAATATCTAAGAAGTGTTGCAAGTGTCATAAAAGATACCTCTTGATTTCATTCAAAAAGCTGTCGGGCTTCTTCCCTCCTATTATATCACCCCTGCACGGGAAAGTCAAATAGTTTTTGATAATATTTGGAATTATTTTTGCGGTAAGAAAGCATTACAAAAAGATTGCACGATCCCCGTAGGGACAGGCGTCCTCGACTGTCCATCATAAAAAAATCAGAACACGGTCAAAATGCACAGTCGAGGACGCCTGTCCCTACAAAGAAGAAAGAAAAAATTCTCAATAAAAAACAGCGGAGCCGTGAGGTTTTCACAGCTACGCTTAGGTTCTTGCTTTTCTTGCTCGATTCATTCTGAGCGAGAATCCTCAGAAAAATTAAATCAATTGTCTCTTTTTTGCCACGATCTTACCATCGATCTTGATGTAGCACGTAATCGCGCCGTCGTAGCCCGCTTGAACGACATGTCCGTCGATCATTGCCTCGACGGAATGGGCAGGCTCAATCAAAAGCTCAATATCCGCGTACACCTGATCATCCACGATCAGCTCATTGATGCGCTTCACTCTGCGAAAGTAGATTTTATGTCCGATTGCCTCGGCTTGTACTCGAATTTTCCCTTTTTGATTCCAATCCACCGCACGAAAAGCGGGAGAGGTTCGAGCTACCGCCATAAGGCGTTCTTCTTCCTCGGTCTCCTGTTCGCTCGATTCAACAGACGATACAGATTCGGGATCTTCTTCGGGAAGCTTCTTTATCCGACCTGCTGCCGCAATTCCCATAGACAACGATACGATCACCCAAATATGGAACGCATAGTCCAGTATGAGGGAAATATCCACACCATAGGAAAAGAAAAGCATCATAGTATCGATGGAATAGATCACCAGTGCCGCAACCATCCAACCGACCTTCTTCTTGGAAAGAATTGCAAAGATGGCATAAAGTCCTGCAATCGCAAGTGCAAGAATGATCGAGCCGAAGAAAAATCCTTCGGGAAGAAAGGTCATTCCCTGCATTCCCAGCTCCTCATAAAATTCAGGAGAGAGCTTTCCGCAAAACACCGCAGCAGTAGTCGCAATATCGTACGGAACGAATGCCGAAAACAGGAAATATGTATCCAACAGCAGCAAAGACGAAAGAAAGATGTTGATCGCCGTACACAACGCGACCAAAAAAAGATTGAATTGCGCTGTCACATACCGCCTTAAAAGACGGGTATGGAGTGTTTCCGTACGCACAGAGCGATTTCCAAATAAATTTGCCATAACTCCTTACCTTACTTCACGATCTCAAACTGCTGATCCTCGGGGAGATCGACCACGGTGCAGTCGTTGCAGTAGATACATTCGGGAAGAATGATCATCGTCGTGAGCGTATCGTTGTTCGCGGGCAGAGGTGCGAGGTGCCAGATTGCCGTCTTGAGCTTGACGAGCGTGTTCTTCGGCACGAAGAACACCTTTGCGTAATCGGTGACGGGCGTGCCTGCCGAAGCGGGAGCGACGTGCAGGATCATATCGTCATCCAGAGGCATCAGAAGCTCCTCGGTGGAGGTGTGATACTCCTGCTGGGTGATGATCATCTTCTCGGGCTTCTGAACCACGAGAGGCGAGAACGCGAGTCTGCCCTGACAAGCCGTCGTCAGACGGTCGGGATAGAACTTATGAATCGCGCCGCAGAGGGGGTATCCGTCGGGAGCGGTCATTGTGTAGAACTCACCAAAGGGGGCAAATTCGTCGCGCGTGAGAGGCTGTACTTTGATCTGTTTCATTTTGATTTCTCCTTCTATGTTATTCATTAAAATATTCATGAAAAACAGTTACTTTTGTTCTGTTATGGGATTTCGTTTCCCCATCAACCATTTCACCATATTCGCCACGCTTTCATAGCAAAGCAGGCAGAAAACGGTGACCATCGCGAAGCTCTGCAGACAGTTATTGATCGAGAGTCCGTAGGGGAAGATCTCGGGGGGCACAAGATACCCAAACTGCACGGGAATGAGCATTGCGAGGAAGAGCGCGAGATAGGCGTAATCGAGCTTCTGTTTCTCTTTCGATGCCAAAAACAGCGCGATCACGGGGAGCATCATCGTCGCCGAATAGACAAAGCTCGGCGCGGGATAGACGATCAGCGCAATCGTCACGAGCGAGAGCGCCTTCCAGGTACGGTTGGCAAAGAGCGAGAGGAACAGTCCGACGAGCAACGTAATCGTGGAGAGCTTACCGCCGACCTCGACAACCCATTGCGGTACACGGCTCAGTCCAAGTCCGTTTGCGAACTGCACGAAATAGTAGAGGAACGTGGGCATCGAATAGTTACGGTCGGACACCTGATCCGAGCCTTGGAAGGAGGTCAGGTTCTCGAGGAACACTCCGATGTTGGAAAATCCGCCCGAAAAGACGAGGAACGGCAAGAAGAACGCCGCAATCGTATAAACCACCGTCTTAAAGAAATCGGCAAAGCGGCGCTCCTTTAAGAGAATTGCCGCCAGCAGTGCGGGATAGAGCTTAATGCCTGCCGCGATCGCCAAGAAGACGAGCGCAAGCTCTCGTTGCCAGCGTTTTTCACTCTTATACCAAGCAAAGAACCACGAGAGGCAGGTTACGACGATAAAGAGGTAATTTCCGCGTCCGTAGAGGTAGAGATAGGGGGCGGTCAAGAGAAGCGCCGACGCGATGCAAATGCGATACACGCGGGACACGCCGCGATCCTTCATACATCTGAGCCACGCAAGGAAGGAAAGCGCGGTAAAGCCGACGAACACGAGGTGATACGAGGCGATTCCGAGGAAGGAATCGCTTGCCGCGGGCGAGCCGTAGGCGTAATTTGCGAGGAAGGAAAAGAGCTTGGAGATCACGAGGATCAGCGGGGGATAGGAGCTGCGGAAGGCAGAGGTATAGGGGTTGAAGTTTTTCTGCGTCCAGAAGTTGACGTTGAAAAAGTCCATCCAATAGTCGGTCGGACTTGCGCCCCACGTCGTTCCGTCAAAGAAACCAAGTCCCAAGAATGCCACGCGGATGAATTGCTGGATGCACCACGCGAGCATTGTAAGGAAGATCGTCGCCAAAAACAGAAAAATAATCTTCGTTTGTCGGTCTGCGTCCCGAAAACGGGCATAGAAGCGTTTCAGTCCTTTGTCTTCCCTCCTCTTTAATAGATCTATCAATTTATTCTATCACACCCGAGAAAAAAGTTCAATACGTGCGGCACTTTTATTTTTGGGAGCAAAAAAACCGCACCACGAGGGTGCGGTAAAATTATTCAACGCGGTCACAAAGCTCGGGGTCGAGCACGAAGCTCTTGCAAGGATACGCGTATACGACGTATTTCTGTCTATTCCTGTCTTACTCTGTCTGCATTAATATCTGAACCAACCGATCGATCCGACAAATAAATCCACGGTCAAAACACCGATTAAAAAGGTCGCTAAGAGCGCAACGGCAACCGTCAGTATTTTCTTATCTCTCTTGATCGAATTGAGGTGCTCTGCCGAAGATTCCTTGAGATCCTTGATGCGCGCTTCGTATACCTCTTTGACGGCAATCAGTGCCTTCATTTGCGACTCTTCGGTGACCTCGAGCTTGTCGGTCTTGTCGTTTTTTTCGGAGGACTCGTTTTTTTCGATTTCATTGATTTTATCCAAAGAGCCGCCCATCGCCGTGACCAACCGCACCACGGTTTCAAATCGGGGATCTGCCGTTTCTCCCGAAAAGATTTTTCGAATGGTCGGTTCGGGCAAGCCGCTGGCTTTGGAAATATCCTGCCAGGAATAGTTTCCTTTGGCTTTTAACTGTTTTAAATACTCTTTGATCAAATTTTATCACCTTTCTGTCCGAATTTTACCGCATTTTATCAAATTTGATCAATTGTCAAATCATCAAATATGCTGTAAAATGAAGACACGTAAAACGATTGTATACAAAGTATAACAAAAAACTTTTTCTTTGTCAATAAAAATTTTCAGGAGCAAATCAATGAAAAAAAAGAAACGAAAGAGAAAGCGTCTGACACGCATCGGGTGGATCTGCTGGGTGATCATTCCGATCACGGCGGCGGTCTTTCTGATCCTGGACGGGCTTGGGTTCTACCATTTCAACACCGAGCGCCTCCTCGTCCTCGGAGGATGTATGCTTGTGATGCTGATTCCCTTTTTCAGCGAAATTACCGTCCATAAGGTTTCGCTGAAAAAAGGAGATGGTGAAAACAGAGGAGGATGAGTAGACAAGAAAACAAAACCGCACCCGATTGGGTGCGGTTTTTCTCGGTGCGGATTGAGAGAAAAATACTTAAAATTTGTTTTGTTGTTCTTGTCATTTAAGGCTTTTCTATGGTTACACCAATATAGAACCCTAATTTCATTGCTATCGCTAATGCCACATATGCGAATAATCCAACAAACAGGCAAGCCGAGACAATCATTACCCATCTGACAGTATCTACTTTCCAACCTTTTCCTGCGGCAAGCATACTGCAAACGCCCCAAACCTTTTTCTGTGGGAAATACGCATTCAACTCAAATGAACCAATATTTTTGTTCAATATCGAATTAAACGGATTTAATTTCAAGAGAGGATTGATGGTAGAAGAGATTTTCTTAAGATCGCCAAACCAAGATTGCCTTGAAGCATCGTTTTTTTCAAAATGCTTGGCATATTTCAAAAAATCTTTTGCAGAATTGTCTTTTTTATCCTTATGACTCGTATAATAAATCAATTCTTTCCTCAATTCCTTGGGGGAATCAAAGTGTCCGATTTCTTTCAGCTTTTCTTTATAAACCTTATGAAAATCATGATAATATGCTTCGTATCCAAGCAAAAACAATCTCGGCTTAATATTTGCATAATGATAATAACGGTCCGATTCGTTTACGGTCGTACAATAAAAGTACCCGTAATCTAACGTTGTTGCGGTATATCGTTTGCCTTGATATACGCTATGTTGCTCAGCAGCATAAGAGAGCAAAATGTTCATACAATACGCTTCTATGATGTTTATATCTCGAGCAAATTTCTTTTTATTAAAATTGTGTACATATTCCTTTAAGCAGAAGACGTCTTTCTCCAACAAATTTTCTTTATTCTCTTTGATATAGCGATGTATTTCAGTAATTTCACGCAACACGACAGAATCCGAAGAAGATACCAAAATATCAGAAAAATAAAACAAAGAAAGACTTCTTAAAAACAGTCTTTTGATATCAAACAAAGATGCTGCTGCCAATTGGTATTCGCTTTCATATTCCGAGTTTTGTTTTGCTATACGCATCAACTCTTCCAACAATTCAAAATATCGAATTGAGTGATCATATTCCAACGGATATACAAGATATTCTTTCGTCAGATACCGTAAATTTACAGCACAAGGTTCAACCCCTTCGGTAATTGCCCTATTATAATAGGACGTGGCAAGATGAAATTCGCCATTTAAAAGTTTGTTTTTTGCATCATTTAAGACAGATAACGACATTATTCCCTCCAAAACAATTTCTTGGAATGCAAAATCGACAATTTTGTCATCAAAAACATTCTCAAAGACATTATAACCTATTTTAGGTTAAAAGTCAATACCCTAAAACAGATTAAAATATAATAATAATATATTACTTTTGTTTTGGAGGAATTATGTATCAAAGAATTCGTGATTTAAGAGAAGACAATGATATGAATCAAACACAAGTAGCTAAAATACTTGGAATGTCACAAACAGGTTATTCAAAATACGAAACAGGTGAAAACGATATCCCAACCTCAATCCTTATAAAATTGGCAAGGCTTTACGATACAAGTATCGATTATTTGTTAGGAGAAACAAATAATCCAAAAAGGTATAAATAACCGGCGACACGACGCACCAGTCGCATAGTCGCGCTCTATCGCCTGCGCGTGCTCGGCTCTGAGCGCTCCTTGCTTTGTGGCGAAAAGCGTTGCGAAAACGATACTCAATCGTTTTCGCTTAGCTTTCAGCTTAGAACCGCCTTGCCTTTGGCAAGGTCGGTTCGCGCTATGAGTGGCGGCTCAAAAAGAAAAACGCACCCGATTGGGTGCGATTTTCTTTTGGAGGCGACACCCGGATTTGAACCGGGGAATAAAGGTTTTGCAGACCTCTGCCTTACCACTTGGCTATGTCGCCATATACTGCTGAGGATCCATCCCTTCGGACAGAAGCCAGCTATTTATAACAAAGATCTTTCGATCTTCGGTTCAAAAACAATGGGCACGATGTTGGTCGTGCCCGTGTTTTCTGGAGCGGATTACGGGGATCGAACCCGCCACCTCGACCTTGGCAAGGTCGCGCACTACCAAATGAGCTAAATCCGCATAAGGTGGTGC